>JBEICT010000086.1:0-12265 GCA_040383865.1 Flavobacteriales bacterium
ATTGAAGGGACTGGTGCCGCTCACGAAATTGAAGGACATCTTTATCGTGGCGTTCGAGGGTGCGGGAGCAGGTGCGGGAGCATCCTCATCCTTCTTGCAAGCTGTAAAAGCCAGTGGCAGTGAGGCCAGTAAGGCCAGTTTCGAAAGGTTCATGGGTGTGTTCAGTTGTTGTTGAGGTTGTAGGTCAGGCCGATCACGAAACGTTCCTTGTTGGGCACCATCCATTGCCCGATGTCCCGGGCCACGGCGAACTGACCAATGGCCTGCACGCCCCAGGACCGCCACCAAGCGCGGGCCCCTGCGCTGGCGAACAAGGTGGAACCTCCGGTACCTTCCACGTCCGTGCCGTGGTAGGCATCCCTGCCTGTAAGTTCCCAATACGCGCCCAAGGAGGGCATCAATTTCCAGTTCTCGCCGATGTCCCAGCGACGGAAGAGTTCCGCAGTGGTGCTCAGACCATGGCCCAAGCGCATACCATCGGCATCCTCACCGTTGTATCGGCCAATGAAAGCGAGCGAAGCACCGTTACGGCCACGTCGCACCATGTATTCCGCGGTTCCCAATGCATCCCACGAACCGGTGCCCGGCTGGAGGTCGGTATTGACCGGCTCACCCCGGTAGGCCAGATCGCTCCGGCCCAAGGGCAGCTTCAACCCGCCCCCCATCTGCACGCGATGAACGGTGCGCTCCTCCAGGCTTGTGCATTTGGTGTTCACCATCAGGTAACGTCCTATCAAAAGTGGATCACCCATGCCGTAGACATCCGCAGCAATGACGCCGTTCACTGCCTGATAGTTGTTCACCAGCGGCACGGATGCCAGCAGGCTGAAACGCTGCGACAACCAGATATCAGCACGCAGTTCGGCAACCATGTACAGTTCGCGATAGAGCGAGGAACCGGTGGACGCCGCTTCGGCACCATGGCCGCCATGCTTGGGCAAGGCTTTGGTCACGCCGGGCACCATGCCTTCAAGGTGGCGGTAACGGTAGAGCAATGAGAACGAATTGGCCCGGTCGTGCGGCTGTATCCCAAGGAAAATACCGCAGACATCACAGGCCAGGCCGATGGATGGGAGCAGGAGCGCCATCCATGCGACCAGAATGGTCTTCATGTTGTTGGTTTAAGTTGAACGCGCGTTCGCCGACCTGCTGTCGGACGGGGTCACGTCAACCTCGAGGCACCGTCTCCATCTCTCCCGAATGACCGGATAGCAGGTCATCCTCGCTCTCTGGAAAGCGACGTTCGACCAAGTTGGTCGGCAGGATCACTTGATCGGGCACATCACTGGCCAAGGGCTCGAAACGCTCTTGGAACCGTTCAGCAGGAAAGCCCTGCTCCGACTCGTGCTCCAGCGCTTTCAGTTGCTTGGACAGATGGCACTCGCCGTGGCAGGTCCGCATATCGGCCATCACCTCGCGCTGCACACAGAGCTCGCGCTCCACATAGGCCCTTCGCAACTCGAACCGCACCAGCACGGCCGTTGGCATGCTCAGCATAATGCCGACCAAGGCCACCAGCAACGCCCCGAACAAGCGGTTCATCCGCTAAAGGTAGGGAACGATCATGGCCAAGGCATGACCACGGTCAGCCACAAGGGCATGGATAGCGGTGGCCGACCTGCGATCCGCAACAGGGTCAGCGCAAACGGGCATGTTGCTCACGCGGCGCGTTCGTAGGGAACTCATACCGCTCGTACTTGAACAGGTTCCAGGCCAGGCTCACGTACAACACATTCGCATTTAGACCGGCGTAGGGTTTGTAGCGCACGCCGTCCTTCTGTTCCTCGAAATCGGCATTGTGGAAATTGGTGATGTAGTACTTCACCTTGAGGCAGGCCCCGTTGCCGAGCTGCACACCGGCCATGAAGCTGTGGGTGAACAGGTCCGTGCGATCACTGAACCACACATTGAACTTGTCCTCCTTCTTCTCGTTGGCGAACTTCTTCTCCTTGTAGTTGATGACCAGCTCAGGTTCATAGCCCAGGAAAAAGAGCCCTCCGTTCATGTTGCCGAACTTCAGGCCCAGGGGCACACCCACGTTATAGGTCCGGTACTTGAACCGAAGGGTCGTGTCCGGCACATCATAGATGAAGCCGACGTTACGGATGGAAAGGCCCATGAACATGCCGGCCTTGGCGCTGAAGTCACGATTGGCCACCCCCTGGGCATTGAAGAACGGCGAGAAGCGGATGATGGAACCTTGGTCGCTGGAGCTTTCGGTACCGTTCGGGCCTGGTGTGCGCACGTCCAGCAGGGCGGTGGAGAAGATCCACTCACCACCGGAGGTGATGTACCACTTGCCCGGCGGAGGGTCCGAAACCAGTTTTTGGGTCTGACCGGCCAGGTCCATGCAGAACAGGAAGGCCAGCCCGGCAAGCAGGGCGTTTGATCGCTTCATGGTACAAATGAACGAAGTACCATCCACCGATGGACGGACTGAAACGAACAAGGGGCCTAACGGCCCCTTGCACTTGTCCAGATCTCGTGGTCGGATCACTCCTCCACCACCTCGAAGGCGATGGTACGCACCACATCGCGGTGAAAGGCGACCTCGGCCTCGTACTTGCCGGTGGCCTTGACGGCATCGCCCTTGATCTTGATGTTCTTGCGGTCCACCTCGAAGCCGAGGGCCTTGATGGCATCGGCGAGCATGATGGTGTTGACACTGCCGAAGATCTTGCCCTTTTCGCCCACTTTGGCCCCGATCTTCAGGGTCTTGTTGGCGAGCCCGTCGGCCATTTTCTCGGCCTCGGCCTTGATCTTGGCCTCCTTGTGGGCACGCTGCTTCATCGTTTCGGCGAGCTGCTTGCGGGCAGGCTCTGTGGCGGCGATGGCCAGGCCACGGGGCAGCAGGAAATTGCGTGCGTAACCGTCGCGCACCTTCACCACGTCGTTGGCGTAGCCCAGGTGCTCCACGTCTTGTTTCAGGATCACTTCCATGGTCGTAGGCGTGTTGCGGTTACTTCATCATATCGGCCACGTAAGGCATCAGCGCCAGGTGGCGGCTACGCTTGATGGCCTGACCCACCTTGCGCTGGTACTTCAGGCTGGTGCCCGTGAGGCGACGGGGCAGGATCTTACCCTGTTCGTTCACGAATCGCAGCAGGAAGTCGGCATCCTTGTAGTCGATGTACGTGATGCCCATCTTCTTGAAACGGCAGTACTTCTCCTTCTTCGTCTCGATGGCGATCGGAGTGAGGTACCGGATCTCGTTGTTGTCGGCTGCCATGGCTTACGCGTTGGTGGATTCGACGTTCTTCTGTTTGTTGCGGCGCTTCTCAGCGAAGCCAAGGTGGTGCTTGTCCATCTTGGTGGTGAGGAAGCGGATCACACGCTCATCGCGGCGATACTCGGTCTCGAGCTTGGCAACGAACGCAGCGTCCGCCTCGAACTCGATCAGGTGGTAGAAGCCCGTGGACTTCTTCTGGATGGGATAGGCAAGCTTGCGCATCCCCCAGCTCTCTTCATGGTGGACCTTACCATGGCCTGCTTTGATCAGGTCTTTGAACTTCTTTACCGTCTCCTTTGTCTGGTCCTCAGACAAAACGGGAGTAAGAATG
The DNA here is from genome assembly GCA_040383865.1 of Flavobacteriales bacterium. Taxonomy (GTDB): domain Bacteria; phylum Bacteroidota; class Bacteroidia; order Flavobacteriales_F; family PHOS-HE28; genus PHOS-HE28. The sequence goes on from JBEICT010000086.1 coordinate 3,561, forward strand.
AAGACGGTCTCGTACCGGTTGGTCATAGCCTTTCGGTTGAAAATGGGCCGCGAAGGTAACAAGATCTTGTTGATATCCAGCAATTAGGACCAAGACCCTTCCGTATAGCCACCCTGCCCCGCCATCCACGATCGTGGACAACTCCCGCACGGAAGAAGGACCCAGGGCGGTCTATCTTCGTGCCGGGCCGCAGGCCCAGCCCATGGACCAGTTCGTTGTCAGCGCCCGAAAGTACCGCCCGGCCACCTTTGATACGGTGGTGGGCCAGGAGGCCGTGACCGGCACCCTGAAGAACGCCATACGCAGCAATCACCTCGCTTCGGCCTTCCTTTTCACGGGTCCCCGAGGGGTGGGCAAGACCACCTGCGCGCGGATTCTGGCGCGCACGATCAACTGCGAGAACCTCGGCGAGGACCTGGTGGCCTGTGGTCAGTGCGCCCCGTGCAAGACCTTCGAAGAAGGCCACAGCCTGAACATCTTCGAGCTGGATGCCGCCAGCAACAATAGCGTGGACGACATCCGCAACCTGATCCTTCAGGTGCAGATCGCCCCGCAGGTGGGTGCCAAGAAGGTATACATCATCGACGAGGTGCACATGCTGAGCCAGTCGGCCTTCAACGCATTCCTGAAGACGCTGGAGGAGCCTCCCTCCTACGCCATCTTCATTCTGGCCACCACGGAGAAGCACAAGATCCTGCCCACGATCCTGAGCCGCTGCCAAGTGTTCGACTTCCGTCGCATCCAGCTGAGCGACATCACCCGGCACCTGGCCTCCATTGCCCAGAAGGAAGGCATCACGGCCGAACCGCAGGCCCTGCACGTGATCGCCCAGAAGGCGGACGGTGGCCTGCGCGATGCACTGAGCATCTTCGACCAGCTGGTGAGCTTCGCCGGCGACCAGCTCACCTACCAGGCGGTGGTCCAGAACCTGAACGTGCTGGACCACGAGCACTATTTCCGGATCACCGAGAGCATCATCGCTGGCGACACACCCGCCGCGCTCGTGGAGTTCAACGCCATCCTGCAACAGGGATTTGATGGGCACCTGTTCGTGACCGGATTGGCACGCCACTTCCGCGACCTGCTCGTGAGCCAGGACCCTCGGACCATTCCGCTGTTGGAGGTGAGCGAGGACCTGGGGCAGCGCTATGCGGAACAGGCCCGTTACACGCCCCGCGAGGTCCTGCTGAAAGGCTTGGACCGTTTGGCCCAAGGCGATGCCCAATACAAACTGACCAAGGAGCCCCGCCTGTTGGTGGAGCTGATCCTGATCCAACTGTGCCGGCTGAGCGCCGCACCGGTGGAACCTGACCCTGAAAAAAAAAGCCCTGACGCGAGCATAACGCGTCCGGCAGCGGCCGTCCAGCGGCCTGCAGCGCCCGAGGCCGAGCCGGTTGACAGTGCATCCCCGCCCGCTCCAGCGGCTCCACCGGTACCTGTTGCTCCCGCAGCTCCAGTGGCCATGCCCCTAGCGTCGGCGCCCCCAGCCGACAACTACGTTCCCAAGCGTCGGCTGGCCAACCAGGTGAGCATCAAGGCCAATACGGCGACCGTGGCAACGGCCACATCGGCCCCGGTGGTGGCCGTGCCCAACGCTGATGTGGAAGGCGTTACCCCGGTCTCCACGAAAGAGATCAACCCCTCGTTGCTGGCGAAGGCCTGGCGCGAGTACGCGCAGAAGTGCAAAGAACTGGGACGCAGCAGTCTGCATGCCACGCTATCCGCACGGGAACCCGTGGTGGCCGGACCGGGCAAGATCACCTTCGCCATTGTGAACGAAGTGCAGGAGAACTACCTGCGGGACGAAAAGCCCGAGTTGCTGGGTTTTCTGCGCCGACAGATCGGCGACCCCGCGATGGAACTGGAGGTAGTGAAGGAACAGGTGATGGTGAAGCCACGCTACACGGCCATGGACCGTTTCCGCCTGCTGGCCGAAAAGAACCCGGCACTGATCACCTTGAAGAACGAGGTGGACCTGGACCTGGGATAGCCATCCAGCATATACGTCCTACAGGAGCGGCTGAGCACTCCTGAGGACCGTTATGCCGTCGTTGATCGGTATCGGTACTTTCGCGGCACCAATCCAAGTAGCGAACGATGTCGAAGATCAAGGTTGCGAAGCCCGTAGTGGAGCTCGATGGCGATGAAATGACCCGCATCATCTGGCGGTGGATCAAGGAACAGCTGATCCTCCCCTATGTGGACGTACCGATCGAATACTACGACCTCGGCATCGAGTACCGCGACGCGACCGACGACAAGGTGACCGTGGAAAGTGCGAAGGCCATCCTGAAGTACAACGTGGGCATCAAGTGTGCGACGATCACCCCCGATGAGGCACGGGTGGAGGAGTTCGGATTGAAGCAAATGTGGAAGAGCCCCAACGGCACCATCCGCAACATCCTTAACGGCACCGTGTTCCGCGAGCCCATCGTGATCAGCAACATCCCCCGCTTGGTGCCGGGCTGGACGCAACCGATCATCATCGGCCGCCATGCCTTCGGCGACCAGTACCGCGCCACCGATGCGGTGATCAAGGGCAAGGGCAAGCTCACCATGACCTTCACCCCGGAGGATGGCGGCGAGGTACAGACCTGGAACGTGTACGATTTCGAGGGCAATGGCGTGGCCCTGAGCATGTACAACACCGATGAGAGCATCGAGGGCTTCGCGCGCAGCTGCTTCAACCTGGCGCTGGCGAAGAAGTGGCCGCTCTACCTGAGCACGAAGAACACCATCCTGAAGAAGTACGATGGTCGGTTCAAGGACATCTTCGAGGAGATCTACCAGAAGGATTTCAAGGCCGCGTTCCAGGAGGCCGGCATCGTGTATGAGCACCGCTTGATCGACGACATGGTGGCCAGCGCCATGAAGTGGAGCGGCGGCTACGTGTGGGCCTGCAAGAACTACGACGGCGATGTGCAGAGCGACACGGTGGCACAGGGCTTCGGTTCACTGGGCCTGATGACCAGCGTTCTGATCACGCCGGACGGCAAGACCATGGAAGCGGAAGCCGCGCACGGCACCGTGACCCGCCACTACCGCATGCACCAGCAGGGCAAGCCCACGAGCACCAACCCCATTGCGAGCATCTTCGCATGGACGCGCGGCCTCGCTTTCCGCGGCAAGCTCGATGGCAACCAGCAACTGGTCGACTTCTGCACCGCGCTGGAGCAAGTATGCATCCGCACGGTGGAGGCCGGCAAGATGACCAAGGACCTGGCCGTTTGCATCCATGGCGAAAAGGTCGGCGCCGACCACTACCTCAGCACCGAGGCCTTCATGGCCGCGTTGCGTGTGGAACTGGAGCGCACCATGTGATCCGTTGCCCCACATCCTGTGAGCGGGTCCTGCGGGGCCCGTTCGCTTTTGTGCACCTTCGCACAGATGATCGGACGGAAGCTCGACCCCAATCGCTTTCATACCGTTGTGCTCGTAGCTGCCGTGTTGGCGCACCTCATGACGGCGTGGAACAGCACCGGGTATCACAGTGCGGACGAGCACCACCAGATCATCGAGTTCGCGCAATATCACTTGGACGAACTACCACGCGGACACCTTGCCTGGGAGTACCCCACACACATCCGATCATCGCTTCAACCGTTGATCGCCGTGGCGGTGTTCAAGGGAACCCGAACACTTGGGCTGACCGATCCGGAACAGTTGATGCTCCTGCTGCGCCTGCTCAGTGCGGCGCTCGCTCTCTGGGCGGTACACCGGTTCGTACGCACGGCAATGGACCCGATCGAGCATGGGCTTCAGCATGCGTTCATCCTCCTCTCCTATTTCCTCTGGTTCCTGCCCTTCCTGCACGTACGCTTCAGCTCCGAGGGCTGGTCGGCCACCTTCCTGCTGCTGGGGTTGACCGAACTGCTCCGCCTGGACCATTGCAGGAGATCACCCCACCTCATGGGCCTTTGGGGCACACTGGCCATACTGGTGCGGCCATCGAGCGTTGTGGTGATCGTGGGTGCATTGGCATGGCTGCTTTTCGCAAAACGGGCCAATAAGGGGCAGTGGGTGGGCATCGCCACTTCCTCCGTGACCATGGCCGGCATCGGCGCCATGCTCGACTCCCTGTTCTACGCGACACCCACCTTCAGCACGTGGAACTATTGGATGATGGCCATCACCGGTCCACCGCGCGCGGCCTTCGATACGCTGCCTTGGTACTACTACCCGCCCTGGATCGTGAAATATGCCATACCACCGGTGGGTGTGCTGCTGCTGGTCGCGTATGCCCTTGTGCTGGTCCGACGACCGCGCCACTTGGTCGTTTGGTGCATCACACCCTTGTTGATCGTCCTGAGCATCATTCCCCACAAGGAACTGCGATTCCTCTATCCCGTTGCCGACCTGGCGCCTTGGTTGCTGGTACTCGGGTTCGGTGAATGGCGAAGTTGGAAGTGGTCATCCCGGGCAACGACGCTCCTGCTGAACATGACCCTCGCCCTTGCCGTGGTGGCCAACATCATGGGACTATTCGTGGTCTTAACGCGACCGGCAGGGAACGGACGGACCGCCTTGCTACCCATGCTGCGCGAAGGGGGCAGCATCACTTACGTGATCGACCCTTCCATCGCATGGCGGATCGAAGTGCCCCCGTTCTACCGCACCAAGCTCGAAGGTGATACCGTGATCGCCCCCGGCACTGTGCAGACGCCACTGCGCACAACGTTCGTTATGGCCCAAGAGAAGGACCTGCACACCTTGTGTGAGCGGACCGGGCAGAGGTTCGAACCCGTGGCCCGGACAGCACCGCACTGGGAAGCGCTGCTGCTGCGTTGGTACACGTGGAACGAGGGCTGGCCACCGTGGGTGATGTACACGACACGGGACAAATGACCTGCCGCTCCTGAAGGTGTCGATCTTTGCCCGCCATTTCGAATGTCGTGCGTTGCACGGCCACCCATGACACGGACGTCGAACAGCCCCATCACCCGGAAAGACCTGGACCGTCTGGCCGTACCGGCGATCATCAGCGGCATTGCAGAGCCGGTGATCTCGTTGGTCGACACCGCCTTCGTGGGTCGATTGGGCACCGCCGATCTGGCGGCGGTGGGCATTGCCAGCAGCTTCTTCCTATTGGTGGTATGGGTGCTGGCACAAACGCGCAGCGCCGTGCTGGCCGTGGTGGCCCGCTACTACGGTGAACAGCGGCTCGACGAGATCAAAGGCCTCGTGCCGATCGCCATCTGGATGAACTTCCTCCTGGGGTTCGGCTTCTTCGCGCTGACGAACCAGCTGGCCGAGCCCATCTTCAGGCTCTATAACGCCGAAGGCGAGGTGCTGGAAAAAGCCGTGGCCTACTACCATATCCGCAGCTACGGGCATCCCATCGTGCTGGCCACCTTCGCCATCACCGGAGCCTTCAGGGGCATACAGAACCTCAGCTGGAGCATGTGGATCAGTTTGGCCGGCGCGGCGGTGAACGGGCTGCTCAACCCTCTGTTGATCTTCGGCTGGGGCCCGATCGCGGCCATGGGTATCGAAGGCAGTGCATGGGCCAGTTTCATCGCCCAAATGGTGATGTTCGGGATGGCCGTGGTCCTTCTGCAACGCCGCACACCGTTCAGCCTGGTGCCGCAGAGCTGGCGACACCCAGAGCTCTGGGGGCTCTGGTTGCTCAGTGGCAACTTGTTCGCACGCACCATCGCCCTCAACACGTGCTACTACCTCGGCAACCGATACGCCACGGGATATGGCGAGGCGTTCATCGGCGCGCACAGCATCGCCATGCAGATCTGGTTGTTCAGCGCCTTCTTCATTGATGGCTATGCAGCAGCGGGGAGTGTTCTTGTGGGTCGTCTGAACGGCGAACGCAATTGGCGCGACCTCTACCGGGTGAGCTGGCAGGTGGTGCGCATGAGCGTGACCATCGGTGCTGTGCTTGCCGTGATCTACCTCGCCGGTTACAATGTCCTCGGATCCATCTTTACACAGGACAAGGCGGTGCTCGACCTGTTACAAGGGGTTTTCTGGATGGTGGTGATCACACAGCCCATCAATGCCGTGGCCTTTGCGTTCGATGGGATCTACAAGGGATTGGGCAATGGCAAGATCCTGCGCAACGTGCTGTTGGCATCGACCTTCGGCGCGTTCGTGCCGTTGATCTTACTGGGCGTCCACCTGGGCTGGCAGTTGCATGCCATCTGGTCCGCATTCCTCCTTTGGATGGCGGTGCGTGGCGGATTGCTCGCCATGGCCTTCGAACGACATTTCGGGGCGAGGACCGCCCACTGAGACCGACATGCTACCTTCGTATCCATGCGTGCGCTGCTCCTCCTGCTGATCGGCATCGTAGTCGGCGCGGGTCCTCTCGTGGCCCAGGATTACGCCATTTCAGCACCTGCCCCCAAGCCATCTTCCGACAAGAAGGACCCTCGTCCGATGAAGGACAGGTTGTGGTATGGCGGCGGTGTAAGCCTGATGTTCGGCACCGTCACCAACATGGGTATCGCTCCGATGGTCGGCTACAAGATCGACCAGAAGGGCAAGTGGTCCGCCGGTCTGGGCGCGAACTACTTCTACTTCAAGGACAGTCGGTACGTGATACCTTACGAGAGCTCGAACTATGGCTGGTCCTTGTTCCAACGCTACCGCGTGATCCCCCAGGCCTTTTTGCACGCATCGTACAATTCGCAGAACTACGAGATCTACAACCCGTTCGGGGACAGTTTCCAACGCGAATGGGTGCCCTTCCTGATGGTGGGAGGGGGATACGCCCAACAGCTCGGGGGCAACAGCGTTATGATGTTCCAGATCGCCTGGGATGTGATCCAGGACATCCGCAGCCCGTATGGGGCCCAGCCGTTCTTCTCGGTGGGTGCTGGTGTTGGCTTCTGACCTGCACAACGCACAAAGGGGACCCTGTATTCCAGGGTCCCCTTTTCATTTCCAGTGGAGCCGGAGGGGATCGAACCCTCGTCCAAACGACCGCAAAATGGGCTTTCTACATGCTTAGCCGCTTCATTGGTTTTCGATCCGCCGCTGGGGAAGGGCACCCCACGATGGACTTAGGTCCTGTTTCTTACCTGCGCTCCGGACCACCGCGCAGGCCAGTCTTCCATGATGACACCCCTGATCCGGGAAGGAGGTTGACGGGCCTCCCCGAGGGGTACTCGTCCGCGCTACTGTTATTCGCGCGGATTAAGCCGAACAGCCTGAGGCTATTAAGCTGCGAGAGCGTAGTCTACTTCGCCAGTTACGGCTTTGTGGCACTGGGATACGGGCCGCACCACACGCCCGACATGCTTACACACCTCACGAAGCCGCTGTCAAATCCAGATCGGCCCCAAGTGGTTTTCCAAAGAACAGGTCCGTAAAGGTACGGGCACCAAGACCCGGGCGAACACCGTGCCAAGGCCCCAAGTTCAATGTCCTAAGTTTGCGGCCGTTCAAAATGGCAGTCCCCTATAGCAAGATCGGCATCATTCGCGAAGGCAAACAGCCTGCCGACCGCCGCGTTCCCTTGACCCCCGAACAATGCCGTCGTGTGCTGGAACGGCATCCCCACCTGGACCTTGTCGTGCAGCGCAGCCCGGTACGCGCCTTCACCGATGCGGAATACCAGGCCGCAGGGATCACGTTGGTGGACGACCTCGCGGACCGCGAACTGATCCTGGGCGTGAAAGAAGTGCCATTGAACATGTTGCACGACCAAAAGAGCTACCTGTTCTTCAGCCATACGATCAAGAAACAGGCCCACAACCAGAAGTTGCTACGCGCTGTGTTGGACAAGGGCATCAGGCTGATCGACCACGAGCTGCTCACCAACCCGCACGGCGAACGCGTGCTGGCCTTCGGGTACTGGGCCGGTGTGGTGGGCGCGTACAACGGGTTCCGTGCCTGGCAGTTGCTTCACGGCGGCCCTGCCTTGCTGCCCGCCCACGAATGCCATGACCTGGAGGAGCTCGAGCAGCACCTTCACGCCTATCCCCTGCCCCAGGACCTGCGGATCGTCATGACCGGTGGTGGACGTGTGGGTAAGGGCGCCATGGGTGTCCTGGAGCGGGCCGGTGTGGAGCGTGTGACGCCTGAGGCCTTCCTCGCCGACACGTTCAACGGCCCAGTATATACCGCGCTCGGTTCGGCCGACCTGTACGAACGGGAGGACGGAAGACCATTTGACAAGGAAGCCTTTCACCACGATCCGTCAGGCCACCGGTCGAAACTGTTGCACTATGCCCGGAAAGCGCAGATCTACATGGCGTGCCATTTCTGGGATGCGCGTGGCCCGAAGATCCTTTCTGCGGAAGACCTGCGCGACCAGGAATTGATGCTCCAGGTGGTAGCAGACATTTCATGCGATGTGGGCGGCCCGATCGACTGCACATTGAAAGCCAGCACGATCGCCGATCCGTTCTTCGGATATGATCGCAGTACGGGCCGGGAAGTACCACCTGGCTCACCAGGTAGCGTCACCGTGATGTCGGTGGACAACCTCCCCTGTGAACTCCCGCGCGATGCTTCGGATGCCTTCGGCAACGACCTGGTAGAACGTGTGCTGCCCCATTTGGTCGGCATGGACGTGGAAGGGATGATCGATCGTGCCACCATTGCACAGGGGGGCCACTTGACCGACCACTTCCTTTACCTCGCCGACTACGCTGCCGGTCAATAGGGCTTCAGCTCCGGAGCACGGCGAGCTCCATCACGAAATAGGCCGTGCCCTCATTCAGGGGCAATGTCCGGACCAACATGGG
>JBEICT010000087.1:0-12150 GCA_040383865.1 Flavobacteriales bacterium
AGTTGATAAAATTGACACGAGTGTCACTGTACAAGGCGCAGAAGGCATAGTTCCATGCGTTCAGGAGTGATCGTGTTGGGCTTCGCTGGACTATGCGCCTGTTCCATCCCGGACAGATCATCCCTCACCGTCGCACTTCAACCCTATGACCACGTACCAGCCGCGTGGTTGGATAGCATCGCAGTTGCCTTGGAACGGGAGCATGGCGCACACGTGTACACGTTGCCGCCACGCGCACTGCCCATGACCGCATTCACCCACACCAAGACGGCCCGGTACCGCGCGGATAGTCTGCTTCGTCATCTCCTTCACATCAAACCGGACAGCATTGATCTCATTCTGGGCTTGACCCGCCACGACATGAGCACCACCAAGTACGATGCAGCTGGCAAGGTGCTCGAACCAGCTTCGCGCTATTCGGATTGGGGTGTTTTCGGTCTGGGATACAGACCTGGAAAAGCGTCCGTCCTGTCCTCATTCCGGCTGGGCGAAGGACATCATCTCCTTATCCAGCGGATGCAGAAAGTGGCCGTGCATGAGGTTGGGCACAACAGAGGACTTCCGCATTGCGATAACCAGTCTTGCGTAATGCGTTCCGCTGCAGAACGCCTTTCCACAATCGATGCAGTACAGGCAAGGATGTGCGACCAATGCCGGCGCGCCGTTCATTAGGTGCTCCACACCCATCCTGGACCGCTGCTAACTTCGTCGAATGTCCATGCGGTCCATTGCGCTCCTGATCTGGCTGCTACCACTGTTCGGCATCGCCCAACCGGACACGGTGAACGTGCCCAACAGCACCCTGGGCTGGCAACTCTCCCCGCACGGGACCATCCGGGTGCTGCTGATCTTCGCCGAGATCGACTGGGATGTGAACCCCGACAAGGACCCCCAGCGTGACGGTGCCGGGCACTGGCCGAAAAGACAACTGCCGAAGTGGAAGGACGAGGTATTCGATCCGCAGCCGGCTTTGCGATACAAGGGCCAGGTTTCGCAGTACTACCACGACATGTCACTGGGGCGTTTCACGGTGTTGGGCGACCATCTGGACGAGCTGGTAACCATCAAGGAAAGTGAATTCCCGAGCGTTGGGAACGCACACGGCATTGGGGCACTGGCCGTGCAACAGGCCAACAAGCGCGGTACGCTGCGTACCCGTCATGGCTTGTCGGTGGCCGATTTCGACCTATGGCAACGTGGTGGCAAGCCCGGCATGCCCAAGAGGACCGGTCCGGATACACCCCACAGCTATGACCATGTGATGGTGATCGTGCGCAACAGCGGGCTCACCCACAACCAAGGCAGCGTGGATGCGGGCAGCCCGGGCAAGCTGTTCGGCTTCGAGAGCGATACACAAAGCAGGTTCGGGGGCATGAACGCCATGCCTTACGAGATCCTGCAGCACGAGTTCAACCACCTGCTCTTCGGCGGGAACAACTTCCATGTGGGAGGCGGCAACGCCGCTCAGTTCATGGGCCACACTTTGTGCGTGCAGGGCGGCTGGAGCATGATGGGCGGGTCGAGCAGCAGCCTGCTCACGGGCAATGCCTGGGACCGTGACCGATTGGGTTGGCATCCAAAGGGTGTCACGCACCGCATCCGTGCCCGGTCCCTGCAGGGGCAGGAGATCAACGCCGACCTGGACCCTTACAACGGCGACACCGGCGTGTATGTGCTGCGCGACTTCATGACCACGGGCGATGGCCTGCGCATCAGGCTGCCGCACCTGCCCGAGGACGAATACCCGCAGTGGATCTGGCTGGAGAACCACCAGACGCGGGCCCGCACCGGTATTGCCAGCGACCGCTTCCACTGGGAGGATGTGGCCGAGTGCGTCTCGAAGGCCACGCCGGGCATCTACGCCTACCACCAGATCGCACGCGATGACCGCTACGGCAGCGATGTCTTCGGTGGCCACGCGGATTACTTGAAACCCCTACTGGCCGGCGGGGCCTTCGACCATCGCCTACGCGGTGATACGGTGGTGTTCGAGTGCCTCTTCCCCAACCGGACACCGCCCTATTACACGGACCGGCGCAGTGCCAATCCGCTCACCGGCAACCACGACCAGGAACTGCCCATGCACGACCGGAACAATGACGGCAAACTGGGCAAGGCGGAACACTACGTGCCGCGGATCGAGATCCGCGATGGTGTGTGGACGGACCGTGCGAGCTTCTTCGGCGATGCCCGACATGCCTTCACCCCGCAGGGCTCCTCGCGCATCGGCATGACCACCAATCCCTCCAGCGCGAACACGCTCACCCTGCTGAGCAACAACAACCGGGTGCAGCACAAGGGGGGCAAGCCCGACAACCGGGTGGTGCATCTCAACGGCATCGCCATCGAACTACTGGAGCAACGCACCAACGGCGGCATGGTGGTCCGGGTGCGCAACGATGACCACCTTCTGAACGGCTTCGTGCGTTGGTGTGCCGACTCCATTGTGCTGCACCGGCCTCCCTACCACGACCGGAAAGCGCTGGTCATCACCAACGGATCGACCCTGTTGCTGGATCGTTCCGCCACGCCAACGCGCATCACTGACCCCGAAGAGCTACGCGGTACCACCTGGTACAGTGGACCTACGCGGTTCACCCTTTCCGCCGGTGCGCACATGCAAAGCCAGGCGGGTGGCACCTTGAAATTGACGAACGGCAGTGTGCTGTACGTGATGCCGGGTGCGACACTGGAACTGAACGACCGCAGCAAAGTGATCGTGGACGCGGGCTGTGTGATCATGGAACACGCGCACAGCACGCTGCTGGCCAATGCCCGCACCCTGAAGAAGCTCCGGAAGAAAGGCCGATTGGTGACCGTGGCTCAGTAAGCCCGCACGTTGCGCCCCTCCATGTAGTTGATGAAGGCCCGGTTCACGACGCGGTTACCGCCCGGTGTGGGGTAGTTCCCGGTGAAGTACCAGTCGCCGCTATGCTCCGGGCATGCGGCATGCAGGCCCTCGATGCTTTGGAACACCAGCTTCACTTCGGCATTGATGTCAGCGGGTGTGAGCAGTTCGGCGATCTTATCACTGACCTGTTGCGCGGTGAACGGCCTGTAGATGTCCTTCACCACGTTCTCCTGTTCGGCCAGCGGACGTTCCACCATGGCACGGGCACGATCATAGACATCATCGATGATGTTCTCCTGCTTCGTTTCCTTCAACAACGCAATGGCCGCTTGGAACGCTGCAAGGTCACCCATCTTGGCCATGTCGATGCCATAGCAATCCGGGTAGCGGATCTGGGGCGCACTGCTCACCACCACGATCTGCTTGGGACCGAGCCGGTCCAACATCTTCAGGATGCTCTGCTTCAACGTGGTGCCTCGCACGATACTGTCATCGATCACCACCAGGTTGTCCACACCGGGACGCACGGAACCATAGGTGATGTCGTACACGTGGGCCACGAGGTCGTCGCGGTCATCATCGTTGGTGATGAAGGTGCGCAGCTTGGCATCCTTGATCGCCACCTTTTCCAATCGTGGACGCAGCGCAAGGATCTTGCGCAGCTCATTGGGATCAAGCTTGGCACCAAGCTCCAGGATGCGACGCTCCTTCACGCGGTCCAGCTCGTCCTCCATCTCCTTCAGCATGCCATAGCAGGCCACCTCGGCGGTATTCGGAATGAAGCTGAAAACGGTGTTCTCCAGATCATGCTCCACGGCCTCCAGTATTGCAGGGCAAACTGAACGCCCCAAGGCGATGCGCTCCTGGTACACATCGCGATCACTACCACGGCTGAAGTAGATCCGTTCAAAGCTGCATGATCGCTTCTCCATGGGTTCACGCACCAGTTCCTCCCGGAAGCTGCCGTCCTTCCGGATGATGAGGGCATGGCCCGGTCTCAGTTCCTGGATCTGGTCCGTACGCAGCGCGAAGGCGGTCTGGATGGCGGGACGCTCACTGGCCACCACCACCACCTCGTCATCCGCATACCAATGGCAAGGGCGGATACCCGACGGATCGCGCAGGACAAAAGCGTCACCGTGGCCCATCATGCCGGCCAGGGCATAACCGCCATCGAAATCGAGCGCACTGTTCACCAGGATCTGGCGCACATCGAGCTTCTCGCTGATCACTTGTGTGATCTGTCGATCGTTGTAGCCCAACTGGCGATGGATCTGCGCCAGGCGGTCGTTCTCCACGTCCAGGAAGTGCCCGATCTTTTCGAGCACCGTCATGGTATCGCTGCGCTCCTTGGGGTGCTGACCGATGGAAACAAGCAGGTCGAACAGCTCGTCCACGTTGGTCATGTTGAAGTTGCCGGCCACCACCAGGTTACGCGTCATCCAGTTGTTCAAACGGCGGCGCGGGTGGCAGTTCTCCAGGCTGTCGCGGCCGAAGGTGGCATAGCGGAGATGGCCCAACAGCACCTCGCCCATGAAAGGCATGGCCTGTTTCAGCAGGGCGGCATCCCCGGACACGGCAGGGTCTGCAGCGAGCGCATCCGCGTAGCCTTTGTTCACCTTGCCGAAGATCTTCTGGATCGCCTGCTTGTCCGTACTGCGCTCCCGATCGATGTAGTTGAGCCCTGGCTTCGGATCGATCTTGATGGAAGCGATACCGGCACCGTCCTGGCCCCGGTTGTGCTGTTTCTCCATCAGGAGGTACAGCTTCTTCAAGCCGTACAGGGGCGAACCATAGCGGTCCTGGTAATACGAAAGGGGCTTTCGGAGGCGGATGAGCGCGATGCCGCACTCATGCTTGATGGCGTCGCTCATGCTGATGGGCCGGACACCCGGCAACGCTGGCAAAGGTACTGAACCGCGCCAAGGGGCGTTCAGGCCCGGCCAACAAGCAACTTTCGGGGCGTAAAGCTTGTCTTAGGGGCGTAACTTGGCGAACGGGACCTCTTGAACGTGCTCAGGCTTTTGTACATATGGTGTTTATTGGCCTCGTTGCCTGTGCTGGCGGCACCCTCCAAGGCACGGTTCACCGAGAACAGGGGCCAATGGCCCGAGCAGGTGCTATACCGCGCCCTGGTTCCCGGCGGGGCCCTGTTCGTGGAGCGCTCGGCATTCACCTTCGTGCTCAGCACGGGAGGGGCCCGGGAGCACCATCCCCACGATGCCGATGGCGCTGCTGACCACGAGCCGTTGCGCACCCATGCCTATCGGGTGCAATTCGTGAACGGGCGGGCACAAGAGGCCTTGGGCAGCTTTGATCAGGGGTTCTACGAGAACTATTTCCTGGGGAACGAGCCTGCACAATGGGGCACGGGCTGCAAGGTGTTCGGCGAAGTGCTGCTGAAGAACGTGTGGCCGGGGATCGACCTGCGCATCGATGGCAGCCTGGGCATCAAGTACGACCTGATCGTTTCTCCCGGAGCGGACCTGAGCCTGATCCAACTCCGCTATGAGGGACAGGATGCACTGGAGCTGAAGGACGGTGCGCTGCATGTGCAGTTGAGCAATGGCACGGTGGTGGAACAGGCTCCGGTAAGCTTCGTGGAGCGCCATGGCATCACGAAGGAGATCGCTTCGGCCTATGTGCTGAACGGGAACACGATCGGTTTCCACTTCTGCGGCCGCCCTGGTGTGCGGTCGGGGGCCTTCTGCCTGCAGTCCGGGGACCGTATCACCATCGACCCCACCCTGGCCTTCGCAAGCTACACGGGCAGCAGTGGCGACAACTTCGGTTTCACGGCCACGTATGATGATGCAGGGCACCTGTATGGTGGCGGCATTGTGTTCCAGACCGGTTACCCGGTCACCATGGGAGTGCTTCAGAACGACCTGGCCGGTGGCACCATCGATATCGGCCTTTCCAAGTGGACGGCCGACGGCTCGCAGTTGGTCTGGAGCACCTACCTCGGCGGGAACGCGAGCGAAACACCGCACAGCCTGGTGGTGAACGATGCTGAGGAGTTGTTCGTCATGGGCGCGTCGGGCTCCACCGATTTCCCGGTGACGACGGGCTGCTATGATGCCACGTTCAACGGCGGCACGGCGGTGGATGCCATGTTGAACGGCTGGGTCGGCGTAAGCGGAGGGTACGGCTTCGGGCACCCTGGTGGGACGGACATCATTCTCGCCCGCTTCAATGCGACCGCCACCGCCCTGATCGGCTCCACGTACATCGGTGGCTCAGGGAACGATGGGCTGAACAACACGGCCGTGCTTTCCCACAACTACGGCGATGCGTTCCGGGGCGAGGTGATCCTGGATGGCAACGGTGCGCCGATCATCTGCACCAGCACCCAAAGCGCGAACGCGCCGACCACCACCAATGCAACGCAGGCCGCTTTCGGCGGGGTCCAGGACGCGTACCTCTTCCGCATGAACCCGACACTGACCGCGCTGGACTGGGCGACCTACCATGGTGGTTCCACGGGGGATAGTGGCTACGGTGTTCAACTGGACAGCAATGGCGAGATGTTCTTTTCCGGGGGGACCATCAGCGGTGACTTCCCGCTCGCTGGCACACCCTTCATTGGCGCTCCTGCCGGCACAGCGGACGGGTTCGTGGTGCGCTACAATGCTTCCGGTTCCGTGATGGTCGCAGGCACCCGCTTGGGCACTGCGGCTTACGACCAATGCTACTTCATCCAGCTGAACGCGACCGATGAGGTCTTCGTGGTGGGGCAGTCCATGGGTGACTACCCTATCACCCCGGGCAAGTACGCCAACCCGAACAGTCTGCTGTTCGTGCACAAGCTGACGCACGACCTGAGCACCTCACTGTGGAGCACACGCCTTGGCAACGGCAGCACCAACGCAGGCTTCTCCCCCACGGCCTTCCTGGTGAGCGACTGTGACCAGATCTACATCAGTGGGTGGGGAGGGCTCAGTGGTGCCGGCATCCAAGGCATGCCCTTGAGCGCCGACGCGTTCCAGAGCACCACGGACGGATCCGACTTTCACCTGATGGTGCTGGAGGCCGAAGCCACGGCATTGAACTATGGGACCTACTTCGGTGGCGCGCTGAGCAATGAGCATGTGGACGGTGGCACCAGCCGCTTCAGCAAGAACGGCACGGTATACCAGGCCGTGTGCGCCGGATGCGGTAGTAATGATGATTTTCCCACCACGCCGGGGGCCTGGAGCAACTCCAACAACAGCTTCAACTGCAATCTCGGGGTGTTCAAGTTCAGCTTGGGGCAGCCGCAAGCCGTGATCGGCATCGATGGTCCGTCCTCCATCTGCGTGAACAGCACGGCGCAGTTCATCAACAACAGCCTTGGAGGCACCGATTTCACCTGGGATTTCGACGATGGCAGCGCAGGCTCCACCCAAGAGGAGCCGGAGCATCTGTTCAGCACACCAGGCACCTACAATGTGACCATGGTGCTGGCCGACAATACCGGTTGCGGACAACCTGACACGGCCACGGTGACCTTGATCGTGCTGCCGCCCCCGACCGCCACCGTGGAGCCAGCGCCAGCCCTCTGTCCGGGCGGCACCACCCAGTTGCAGGCCAGCGGAGGTAGCACTTACGCATGGTCCCCTCCCACGGGGCTGAACGCCACCGATGTGCCCGACCCATGGCTCACCCCCACCTCTTCAGGAAGCTGGACTGTTGTGGTGGGTGATGTTTGCGGAACGGATACGGCCGTGGTGGAGGTGACGCTTTTCGGTGGTGGGATCGAGCTGACGAACGACACCACCATTTGTCAGGGCACCCAGGCACCCCTTGAAGCATCCGGCGGGGTCACTTATTCGTGGAGCCCGGGGAACAGCCTTTCCGATCCGGACATTGCCAACCCAGTGGCCAGCCCCTCGGAGACCACGACCTATGTGGTGACGGCGACCACGCCGGAGAACTGCGTGTTCCAGGATTCGGTCACCGTGAACGTGTTCTTCGCACTTCCTGAACCAGCGTTGTCGGATACCATCATCTGCCTCGGTGATTCCATCGTGCTTTCCACCGGGATCGCGGACAGCTATGTATGGCAGGCGGCAGTTGGTATCGCTCCGCTCAACATACAGTCACCCACCTTTTTCCCACAACTGCCCACGCTCTTCGTGGTGACCATGGCGAACTCCTGCGGATCGGTGCAGGATACGGTGTTCATTGATGTGGTGAGCGTGGAGGCGGATGCCTGGCCTAATGCCTTGATCTGTCCAGGCATTCCGGTCCAATTGGGTGCCAGCGGCGGAACCAACTATTCTTGGTCACCGTCATCCGGCCTGGACGATCCGAACAGCGCCACGCCCATAGCGACCCCCACGGGCAGCACCACCTATACGGTCGTGGTCTCCAATGATCTGGGTTGTAGCTCTATCGCACAAGTGACCGTGACGCTGCGTCCACTGCCCTTCGTATCGGCTGGTCCTGATATGATCATCGATTTCTGGGAACCCGTTGAATTGTACGCCGAAGGGAACGGCACACTGAGCTGGTCGCCTACTAGCGGGTTGGACGACCCCACGAGTGCTAGCCCGGTCGCCCGGCCCGAGGAGAGCACCACGTACACGGTGACCGTGACCGACCCCGATGGTTGCACGGCATCGGACATGATCACCATCATCGTGAACGGAACGCTCTATGTGCCGAACACCTTCACCCCGAACGGAGATGGTGCGAACGATCTGTTCGGTGCAGAGGGCAAGGATATCGCCACGTTCCGGATGATGATCTTCAACCGTTGGGGGCAGGAGATCTGGAGCACGAGCTCACTTTCTGGCAGATGGGATGGCACACACAATGGTGTACCCTCACCCATCGATACCTATGTCTGGAAGTTGGAGGCCACGGAGTTCAGTGGGCGCACACGCGATGCCATCGGGCACGTGAACCTGGTGCGTTAAGACCGATCACCGAAAGCGGTCGCGGCCAAGGTCGAGCCACTTCAGCGCCGCACCGCTCAGCAGCATCTCCTTGGTAGCGGCATCGTAGGGCATGCTCTTGATCAGTTGGCCGGGTTCCAGTTCGCCCAAGGGGAAGGGGTAGTCCGTGCCCATGGCCACCTTGTCGGCGCCCATCTGGTCCACCACCAGGTTGAGCACAGCGGGATCATGCACGAGCGCATCGATCCAGAACTTGCCGAGGTACTCGCGGGGGTTCACGTTATTGTCCACGGCGCAGAGATCGGGTCGCACCAGGAACCCATGCTCGATACGGCCCAGTGTCGCTGGGAAGGAACCGCCGCCGTGTGCAAAAGCGACCCGCAGACGGGGCAGCCTCTCGAAGAGCCCGCTGAAGATCATGCTCACAATGGCCGTGGTGGTCTCCACGGGCATGCCCACCAGCCAGGGCATCCAATACTTGTCCATGCGGTCGGCACCCATCATGTCCCACGGATGCACGAACACGGCCATGCCCAGTTCCTGGCAGGCCTCGAAGATCTGGAACAAGCGCGGCTCACCCAGGTTGAGGCCATGGATATGTGTTCCGATCTGAACGCCTACCAGACCATTGCGCTTGCACCGTTCCAACTCCTGTATGGCCAGCTCGGCATCCTGCATGGGAATGGTGCCCAAGCCTACGAACCGTTGCGGCCAACGGTGCACAATGCCCGCGATATGGTCGTTCAGGAACATCGAAAGGTCCAGCGTATCCTGTGGCTTCGCCCAATAGCTGAACATGACCGGTACCGTGCTGAGCACCTGCACGTCAACCCGTTGGTGGTCACACTCGCCGATGCGCACTGCGGGGTCCCAGCAATTGGCCTGCACCTCGCGGAAGAACTTGTCGTCCATCATCATCCGGGCACAGCCGGGTCGATGATGGTCCAGGTGAATGAAGCCCCGGTACCCGTACTTCGATCCGAAGTCCGGGATGTTCTCCGGAAGGATGTGCGTATGGATATCGATGGAGAAGAACTCGGCCATTCCGCTGCTCTTATACGAAGCGGGGGTCGGTCTCCATGACATGGCCGCACTTCTTACAGGTGCGCAGGTCCTCGCTCGCGTAGAACTCGCGGAAGCGGGGAATGAAATCGGTCTCGATGTTGTGCAACACGAAACGATACTCGTGCAGCATGTTGTTGCACTTCTCGCAATACCACTGCAGACCATCCTGCATCTGTCGATCGTCGCGCTTGCACTCGATCACCAGGCCTACGGTGTTCGCGCCGCGGCGAGGCTGGTGGGGCACATTGGCGGGCAACAGGAACATCTCACCCTCCTTGATCGGTATGGTCACCGCCTTGCCGTCCTCCTGGATGCCCACCTCGATGTCGCCTTCGATCTGGTAGAACAGTTCCTCGGTCTCGTTGAAGTGATAGTCCTTCCGCGCATTGGGTCCACCAACGATCATGACGATGTAGTCGCCGGCCTCCTTGTACAGGTTCCTGTTGCCCACGGGCGGTTTGAGCAGGTCGCGGTTCTCATCGATCCAACCTTTCAGGTTGAAGGGTCTGCGGATGGCCATGGGTCAGTGTTTCGGAGGCCTAAAGGTAGGCGGGGCCTGTTGAATGACGAAGGCGCCCGCTGGAAGCGGACGCCTTGGTCCATGGTGTATGTAAGTGGGGTTCAGTCCTTGGAGGTACGGCCTGCCTGTAGCAATGCCGCGCCATTGGTGCGCATCATGTCCGCGGTGTATTGTTGGTCCTGTACGAAGGCCATGGCCTGTTTATTCCATCTCACAATGGCAAAGGGGAAGTCCAGTGCATCGGTGTCGGCCCCTTCATACTTGGAGGCCGGCAGCATGCTCATGGTCATTTCAAGGGGTGGGATGGCGATCATCTCGGCCGGGACCTTGGCCCGTGTGTCCACCAGCACACGCTTGGGCAGAAAGCCTTCCTTCTGGAATACGAGCGCGAACTCCTTGTTGAGCCCCAGGCCCAACCCGAATCGCCCGCTCTTGTCCGTGACCTGACGGCCCACGATCTCGTTACCCTCGTAAACGACCACCTCACACCCGGCGAGCTTCCTATCACCGTCGGAAATGCGACCCTCGATCTCCAGGATGCGTTCCTCGCCCGTGGCCTGCGCGAGAAGCGATGGCACTATGGCGACGCAAGCGGACAAGGCAAGGGTCTTGAGGACGATACTGTACATGGCCGTCTATACGAAAGCATGGGCCCACGGGTTGCAAAGCTGCGTTCCGGTAAAAAAGAACGGGGCAGGAAAACCCTGCCCCGTTCCAGTTCGGTCGTACTAAGATCAGCGGACCACCACACGCAGGTTGGTCACCTGCAGACCGGAGGTCAGACGCACGGTGTACATGCCCGGGGCGAAAGCACCAAGGTCCATGGTGTGGCGCTGACCATTGGTCATGGCGTGCCCTTCCTGAGCGATCATGCGACCGCCCATGTCCACCACTTCCATGTTCACGGTGGCATTAGCGCCACGATAGTTCAAGGTTACCAGACCCTCGGTGGGGTTCGGGTAGAGGCTCCAAGTGAGCTGGTCCGCTTCGGCCACGCCCGTGCAGATCTCCACGGTAACGGCAACAAAGTTCAAGCTCAGCTCGAGGCACGTACCGGTGCTGGTGACTTCCGTGGCGGGTGCACCCACTTCCGCGCCGATCAAGGCGCCGTTGTAGGAGATACCCCACACGCGGTAGTCACCCACTGGGGCGCTATTGAAGTCCAGCGCGTTCCCAGACAACAGGGTCACGATGATGTCATTCTCATCGGTAAGTACATAGGCATAGGTGTTGGCCGATGTGCCCGTGTTCACAAAATCGATCACATCTGCATCGCTGTCCTGACAGACGCTCACGGAGGTGGCTCCTCCCGAAGTCCTGACACCTCCGCCATCGCACTCCACGCAGAGCTGCACCAACACCGGAGCACCGGTCACGTCCAAGCTGCCGCAGATGCTGCCACCACCTTGGATCAACAGGGCGTTCACGTCGAAGCCGGTCGTCACACCGAACTCCACGATGCTGAGGTCAAGCGTGTTGGGGTCGTAGACCAGGGTATGAATGGTGTACTCACCTTCGGCGGTGACCATGAAATCAGGGCTGCTGGCGGCATCCACGATCACCAAACCTTCGCCTTGAGTGAGAACATACAGTTTCTCGAACCCGGCCGGAACAACGATGTTGCCGTCCGGCGTTGCTGTCAGCACGGCCATGTCATCCACGAGGCAAACGAAGGAAGCATCCGCTGTGATAGTACCAGCAACCGCATCGCACTGGATGCAGACCTCCACGGTTATCGGGGCACCGGTCACGTCGAGGCTGCCACAGATAGAGCCACCGCCTTGGATCAGCAGGGCATTCACGTCGAAGCCGGTGGTCACACCGATCTCCAC
>JBEICT010000088.1:0-12137 GCA_040383865.1 Flavobacteriales bacterium
CTGGCCATGCTCAGCACGGCCTTGCGGTTGATGGCGTCCAGTGAGTGTACCTAGTCCAGGAAGAACGGCACGCGTGAGAGGGGCGTCAGTTTCTTCGGGTCTTCCTTCAGCATGCTGCGCAGCACCAGCAGGTTGAACAGCACCTTGATGGTGATGGCCGTACCGTGGCTTTCCACCTGCAGGTTGTCGTAGCTGTGGGTGCGGCCAGCGCGGGTGCTCACGGTGAATCGCAGCGTGAACAGGTCGCCATAGTTCAGCGTCAAGCGCTCGCTCAGTTTGTTGCGGAAGCTCTGGTAGGCCGCATCCAGTTTGCCCGAGCTGTCGAAGAGGCCGGTGTGGTCGGTCTCGGCCAGCTCCTTCAGTGCGGCCACCAGTTCGTTCTGGTCCATCACCTCCATCTTCAGGCTCTCCAGGTTGCTCACGCTCACGTTGTTGAACCGGCGGTTGAGCATTTCTGCGGCACCCTTGATGTCGTTGAGGCCGTTGAGCACGTTAGCAAAGTTGGCACGCAGCAGGTGCAGGTAGTTGTCCCAGTCCTTGCGCAGGGTCTCCTCGAAGGTGGGCAGGCCCTCCAACTGTTCGCGCATCAGCTGTACCGTTTCCGCCTCCGTGGGGCCGATGATGTCGCTCTTCAGCACGTTCTCGATCTTGCTGCGCAGCTGGTCCATCTCGCGGCTCATCACGTTGTGCTCGAGCATCAGCTTACGGTACAGCTCAATGGCGTCCTCGGCATCGCTCGGCACGGCCATCGGCTCTTTGCCCGTGGCGTTGGGGTCGGGCGGTGGCACGCACTGTTCCAGTAGCACCAGCAATCGGTTGAAGCGCTCGTCCTCCTTGTTCAAAGCGGTGCGCTGCTCGAACAGCTTCACCCCGATCTCCTCCAGTTTGTCGCGCACTTCCTTGCGCTGCTTGTCGCCTTCGGTCTTTTCCTTGTTCAGTTCGGCCAGGCGCTTCTGCAGTTTCGGCTCGTCGCGCTTGTCCATTTGGAAGCGTTCCCAGCGTGCCAGCTTTTCCACGTGCGCATCGCATTCGGACTGCACTGCTGCGCGCTCCTTGGCCAGGGCCTCGCGGTTCTCGATGGCGTCCATCAGCTTGCGCAGGCGGTCCTGTTCGGCCTTCAGGTCGGTCAACGACCGTTTCAGGGCCTTCACGTCCAACAGCTCTTTCCACGCGTGGCTGTTGTCCGGCAGGGGCAGGCTCAGCAGGGCATCGCTGTAACGGTCGTTGCCGATGTTCTCGGCCACGCTCTTCAGCAGCGCATCGATCTGCTTGCGCTTCTTCAGTTCCACGCTGCCTTTTTCCACGGGCAGTTTCAGGATGTCCAGGTTGAAGAGCCTGGAGAGGCCGTGCAGTTGCTCGTCGTTCAGCGTTTCGCGCAGCTCGGTGATCAGGGCCTTGTCGAAGTTCGCGATGGCGCGTTCGGTGCTGGTCACGCGGGCGCTTACTTCGGCGAGGCTGCGTGCGGCACGCTGGCGGTCGGCCTCTTCGGCGTTGCCCAACTGGCGGTTCAGCACGTGCAGGCGCTCCTTGGCGTTGCTCAACGCCTCGCGCTCCAGGTTCTCAACGAACTGTTCCAATCCCTTGCCCAGGTCGGCGATGCGTGCGAGGTCACCTTCCACACGGCCTTTGGAACCGGCCAGTTCGGCGATCTTCTCGTCCAGTTCCTTCAGGATCTCGGCCGTGCTGATCTTCTCTTTCTCAAGTGCCTCCTGCTTGGCCACGATGGCCTCTTTCACGTGCTTGTTGTGGTCGTGTGCCTTGCGGCGCTTCTCCATCAGGTCGGCGTAAACGAAGGCGAGGCGCGCTTCCAACGTGAAGCGGCCATCGCTCATGTCGATGTACTTCTCCAGTCGTTCACGTTCGCTTTTCAGCGTGTTCAGCTTCAGTCGTCGGTCGCGGATGCGCTCGAAGTCCTCGGTCATCAACCGGTTGGCCTCCAGTGCGGGCTTGTTCGGCGGAATGCCGGCCAGCATCAGCAGGCTTCGCTTCATCTCGTGCTGGTCGATGCTGCGCAGGCTCAGCAGGTTCTTCAGCACTTCCTTGAAGTGGGCATAACGATCGCTCTCCGTAAGGTGTACTACACCCAGACCGTTGCTTTCGCCCTTGGTGGCCACCAGGATCGCCTCCCGGTGCCCCGCAGCATCGCGGAGCACCCGGAAGTTGCGATCGCCAAGCTTGGCATCCACTTTCTTCGGGTCCATCACGCGGCCATCGGCGCTCATGAAGTCCTTCATGTCATAGCGCCCATCATACGTGAAACGGATGGGGTCGCCGCCCTGGGCCTTGCTCTGCCCACGCCAGCCCAGCACGTATGGTCCATTGGGGCCTTCGAGTTCGAAGAGCAGGTAGCTGAAGTGGTCGGGGAAGTAGTAGGCGCGGGTGGCCTCGGGGTCGTGGTCGCCGAAGGCCATCTGGTTGCGGTTGTCCAGGTAGAGGAACTGCAACGTGTTGATCAGCGTGGTCTTGCCCGCGTTGTTGGGGCCCACGAGCTGTATGGAGCTCGCGAGGTCCACTTCGGCGTAGTCGTAGCTGCCGCTGCGGATGGCAATGAGCTTGGAGGGTCCTAGTGCTGCTTGCATGGGAATAGCGTTGTCGGGGCCGTGGCGTTCGCGCAGGCCGGTCTCAGTTCATTTCGGGGTCGAAGTCCTTGGCGATGCTGGGCAGCACTTCGCGTGCTTCCTGCTCTGCGGCCGCGCTGATGGCCTGGCACATATCGAACAGGCGGTGCAGGGGGCGCAGGAAACGGAAGGTGTCGTCGTTGTTGTATTCGGCCCAGCCCTTGGTGGCCATGCTCTTCAGCAGTTTGCGCAAGCCGGCTTCATCGTCCACTTCCACAGCGCGCATGTGGGCCTTGTAGCGGTCGCTTTTGAGGTGCGGCAGGCCCGCCAGGGTGAAACGTTCGGTGAGCAGGTATTCCTCGATCGGGCGTCCCTCGTTCGATGCCGCTTCGATGAGGATGAAGCAGAACACCGCCATGGGCGCCAGCGATGCTGCAGGTGGTGTGCCTTCGGCCGTTTCCGTGTGGAAGTAGAAAAAGTCGCGCGGGTGCCGGATCAGGTTCAGGCCCAGCGGCTCGAAGTACTCCTTGAAGCCCTCGTAGTTCTCGGCCAATGCCGCGTGCATCGTGCCTTGCTCGTGGGTGATGTAGGCACCTTGACGCAGTTTGTCGAAGATGTCCTTCAGTTGGGGAAGGGTGTTCATGCCTTTGTGATCGAAATGGTGGCGGCCTCGAGGATGCCGTCGCGTGTGCGGTAGTGTTTGGTCTTGCCGTGCTTGAAGTCAACGGTGAGCTTAGGGTCGAAGAGCAGGCGGCTCAGGCCCAGCAGGGCATCGGCCGTGCCTTTCTCGGGGAAGTTGCCCGTGATCCATGCCGTCAGGTCCTTTACAGGGAGTTCCTCGTTCAGTCGTTCGGGCAGTTCGTTCAGCCACAAGAGACGCACGTAATCGGGCGGCGTTTCGTCGTCCTCTGCCGTGTTCAGCAGTGGTGGTGCAATGGGCGGGTGCGATATCACCTCGTCCACGATGCGGCGCAGTACCTCATCGGTGGGCGGACATTCCACGCGGGCGTTGGTGGTCGGCGTAACATAGTTCGCCACCCAATCCTCCAGCTTCATTTGGCGCAGGCGGCCCAAGGCCAGCGTGGCCCCGTGAGCAATGGCACTGCTGCGGCGCAGTACGTCGTACAGCGGCTGTAGTTCCTTGCGGCTCTCGTTGAGGGTGTGGATGGCTCGGCGGCGCAGCACCCGGATCTGGCGTTCGTTGCGCTGTATCATGGCCACCTCCACGTACACACCCTGTTCGCGAGCCGAACGCAATACCAGATCGGTCTCAATGAGCGTGCTGTCCAGCAGGCCATCTACCCGCACGATCTCCACCAGTGGATGCACATACTGGTCCATCAGGCTCAGTATGCGTAGGTAACGCTCACGCACGCTCACGCTGCTGCGGTCGGCCTTGTAGCGCGCCACTTCGGCCAGTACGGCGCGGTGCGTGGCGTCCAGGTCGTCCTGCATGCGGCGCAGAGTATGGTCCACCTCGTTGGTGGCCATGGCCACACTAAGCGGGTCGGCTGCTTCCACCCCGATGGCGATCCGTTTGCGCGCACTTTCCAATGCAGCGATGTAGCCCTGGATGATCTCGGGGCTCGTGGGCAGCGCATCGTTGTACAGGAAGTTGAGCAGCTGCAGCAGCGGCTGGCTCATCACATAGTGCGAACTGCCCTCCTCCAACGGGACGATCACCTGCAACTCCAGCAGGCGCTGCCAGGTGGTCTCGGGCTGCTCCGCCGAGGTGTCGCTGAAGGTCCTGATCATCTGCCGCACCTGTGCCTCGCTCACGTCGCCCGGTTTCATGGCGATGGCGTGCAACAAGGGCACATGGCTTCCGCAGAAGTCGAAGAAGCGTTTCGGGGTGATCTGCATCGTGGCGTGCGTCTCTGGCCCGCGT
This sequence comes from Flavobacteriales bacterium, assembly GCA_040383865.1. Lineage (GTDB taxonomy): Bacteria > Bacteroidota > Bacteroidia > Flavobacteriales_F > PHOS-HE28 > PHOS-HE28. Next base: position 4,447 of record JBEICT010000088.1, read on the forward strand.
CCGGCATGGATCGGGGCCTTCTTTTGCGACGTGAAAGTAGCCGGGTGCCGTGGGCCGGACGGGACCGAGTTTTCCACGAGTGTTAGTAACGTGGTGGGGCCCGTTGGACATTGCCGCGGTCTTGATCGGGTTGGTCGGTCATCGTGTGCGCTAAGCCGTTGGACATGGGTGGAATGCCCCGCTTTCGAAGGGAGGCGCTGTCCGGAAAAAAAGTTGACCGGACCCCTCACGCACCATCATGAACGCAACAAGCCCCGGCCATCACTGACCGGGGCTTGCGCTAAAACACTTGGAACCGGTGATTCTTACATCATTCCGCCCATGTCGCCCATGCCACCGCCATGGCTGTGGCCAGCGGCTTTCTCTTCGGGCTCTTCGCTGATCACGCACTCGGTCGTCAGCAGCATGCTGGCGATCGAAGCAGCGTTCTCCAAGGCCACACGGGTCACCTTGGTGGGGTCGATCACACCAGCGGCGAGCAGGTTCTCATACTCCTCGGTGCGGGCGTTGAAGCCGAAGTCGGCCTTGCCTTCGCGCACTTTCTGCACCACGATGCTGCCTTCGAGGCCCGCGTTGGCCACGATCTGGCGCAGCGGCTCCTCAATGGCGCGGCGCACGATGGCCATGCCGGTGGTCTCATCGGCGTTGATGCCCTCCATCTTCTCCAGCACTTTCTGGGCGCGGATGTAGGCCACTCCACCGCCGGGCACGATGCCTTCCTCCACCGCGGCGCGGGTGGCGTGCAGGGCGTCGTCCACGCGGTCCTTCTTCTCCTTCATCTCCACCTCGGTGGCGGCACCGATGTAGAGCACGGCCACACCGCCGGCCAGCTTCGCCAGGCGCTCCTGGAGCTTCTCCTTGTCGTAGTCGCTCGTGGTGCTCTCGATCTGGGCCTTGATCTGGTTCACGCGGGCCTTGATGTCATCCTTCTTGCCGGCACCGTTCACGATGGTGGTGTTGTCCTTGTCGATGCTGATCTTCTCAGCACGGCCCAGCATGGTCAGGTCGGCGTTCTCCAGCTTGAAGCCACGCTCTTCGCTGATCACGGTGCCGCCGGTAAGGATGGCGATGTCCTCCAGCATGGCCTTGCGACGGTCGCCGAAGCCAGGGGCCTTCACAGCGGCCACTTTCAGGGCACCGCGGATCTTGTTCACCACCAGGGTGGCCAGGGCCTCGCCGTCCACGTCCTCGCTGATGATCAGCAGGGGCTTGCCGGTCTGCACCGCCTTTTCCAGCACGGGGAGCAGCTCCTTCATGCTGCTGATCTTCTTGTCGTAGATCAGGATGTAGGCGTTGTCGAGCTCAGCCTCCATCTTGTCCGCGTTGGTCACGAAGTAGGGGCTCAGGTAGCCGCGGTCGAACTGCATGCCTTCCACCACCTCCACGGTGGTCTCGGTGCCTTTCGCTTCTTCCACGGTGATCACGCCTTCCTTCTTCACCTTGGCCATGGCCTCGGCGATCAGCGTTCCGATGGTCTCATCGCTGTTGGCGCTGATGGTGGCCACCTGCTTGATCTTGTCGTTGTCCTCGCCCACGGTCTTGCTCATTTTCTTGAGCTCGCCGACCACGGCGATCACGGCCTTGTCGATGCCGCGCTTCAGGTCCATGGGGTTGGCACCGGCGGCCACGTTCTTCAGGCCGGCGGTCACGATGGCTTGGGCGAGCACGGTGGCGGTGGTGGTGCCATCACCGGCCTGGTCGGCGGTCTTGCTGGCCACTTCCTTCACCATCTGGGCGCCCATGTTCTCCACGGCGTCCTTCAGGGTGATCTCCTTCGCCACGCTCACACCGTCCTTGGTCACCTGGGGGGCACCGAATTTCTTGTCGATGATCACGTTGCGGCCCTTGGGACCGAGGGTCACCTTCACGGCGTTCGCGAGGTGGTCCACGCCACGCTTCAAACGGTCGCGGGCGTCAATGTCGAACTGGATGTTCTTGGCTGCCATGGTTCGTTCTGTTTTTGCTTAGTTCAACACAGCGTAGATGTCGCTCTCACGCATGATCAGGTAATCCTTGCCTTCGAGGCTGAGCTCCGTGCCGCTGTACTTGCCGTACAGGATCTCGTCGCCCACTTTCACGCTCAGCGGCGTCACTTTGCCGTCGTCGGCGATACGGCCGGCACCTACGGCGATGATCTTGCCGCGCTGGGGTTTCTCTTTGGCCGTGTCGGGGATGATGATGCCACCCTTGGTGGTCTCTTCAGCGGCTGCCGCTTCAACAAGCACGCGGTCCGCCAACGGTTTTACGTTCGTCGCCATGATGACGTTGATTGGGATTGATTGATTTGATCGGTAGGAACGTGTGTCGTTCCGCGCCGCCGGTCGGCAAGCGGCATGCCATCCCGTAGGGATGACACGAACCCTGACAAGTTTTCGGAATGGAAGGGAAGGTACCTTGAGATCGTCAGACCGGGGCTGACAACCTGTCCTCACATGCCTTCCTGGCCTTCAGCAGGAGCCTGCTGGGCACCTTCGGCAGGGGCAGCCTCTTCGCCAGGAGCGGCCTGCTCGGTGGTGTCGATGGCTTCCATGTCGTCCACCACGGTGGCATCACCGCCCTGTAGACCGGCAGAAACGAGGCAAAGCACCATCAGGCTGGCGGCCAGGGTCCATGTTCCTTTTTCCAGGAAGTCGGCGGTCTTTTGCACGCCACCGATCTGCTGTGCACCGGTGAAACCGGCCGCCAATCCGCCGCCTTTGGGGTTCTGGGCCAGCACCACAAGGGCCAGCAGGGCGCAGATCACGAGAATGAGAATGGAGATGGCGGTCAGCATGGCTATTTGGTCGATTGCTCCTCGAGCACTTTTGCGAGGGCCGCAAAGTAAGCGCCTTTTTCCGGGTATTTCAAGGCCAGCCGGTAGTAGGCGTCAATGGCCTTGGGCAGGTTGCCCTGTTTCTCGTAGATCCGGGCCAGGGTCTCGGTCACCATGCCGGCCGTGTCGTCCAAGCTTTTCTTGGCCGCCTGCTGGGGCGTGTAGAACGTGGCCTTGGGCTTGGGCTCAGGTGTTTCCTGCTGCATGAACCGGTCGATCAGCGCCGAGGTCTCTGCGGGGGTGGACGGACGTTTCGGTGCTGTGCTGGCCACCGGAGGGGAAGGCCGGTCCTCTGCTTCCACACCTGTGGTTGCTGTCGGTTCGCTGATGGGGACTGAGCCGCTCGTGGGCTGGTCCTCGGCCTCCAACCAGTCGGTGAAGCGCATGCGTCCACGCAGCGGCCTTGCGGGCCGCTCGGCCACGGGTGTTGGCGCCGGTTCGGGCGTGTGTACGGGGAGCTCCTTCGGCTCTGGTGTTTTCTCTGCCACCACCACCGGTGCAGTGACTTCCGCCTCGCGCGAAGTGGGTGGTGGCGGTGGGGCCATCAGGGTCAGGTCGTAGGCACTGGCAAAGGCCGCTTCAAGGATCTGGCGCTCCAGTGGGTCCTCTTCGGTCCCGGATGAGATCACCTCTCCCTTTTCAGGCTGTTCAGGCACTACGAGCGCTACTTCCGGAAGCTCCGGAAGTTCCGCAGGAACGCGCGCCGGATCTTCCTTCAGCGTTTCGATCGTTGCGTTCGATCCCACAGGCGCGCTCGGCGCAGGGGAGGGTGCTTCGGTCACTGCCGCGGTGGTTTCGGGAACCACTTCCACCTTGGGGACGATCGTGAGCGGCGCCGCTTTTTTCGCCTCGGCGTTCACCAGGTCGAACAGTTGCGTGCGCGAAGGGATCTGGGCTGCGGCGCGCTGCAGGGTCTCGTCGTACAATACATCGCCGCTGGCGTGCTGTCCTTTGGCCTGTAACAACTGCGCGGCACTGAACCACGGGTATCGCTCGGTCAGCGTGCGCAGGTCGCCGAGGTCCGTGCGGTCCACCGTTCCGGGGTCCTTTACCAGCCGTGTCAGCCGTTCGCGGTCCATGTTCGTTGCGGGATCACCAGTTGCCCAAGGTACGGTCGAAGATATCCTGCGCCAGTTGTCTGCTGATCTCGCGCACCAGGTTCTCTTCCACGGTGATCAGGTCCTGCGAGCTGCTGTAGTCCGCAAAGCGGGCAATGGTGAACGTGGTGTTCTTGGCGGGCTCCAGGGTGTGTACGTAGGTCACGCTCAGCGTAATGGTGAGGCGGTTAAGCGCGGCCGATTCGTTGGCCTGTATGCTCACGGGCTGCACGTCGTAGCCCACAATGGTGCCGCTGTACTGCACATCGCCATCGGTGCGGGACAATTTCAGCGGGGTCTGGGCCAGCAGCAGGTCGCGCACGGTCTCGGTGCATACCTGGGCCACGGTGGGCGAGGCCAGCGGTGCGCCGGTCTGGAAAAGGTCCACGCTCAGCGTTCGGGCGTTGCCGGGGTCGCCCCCCGTGAACCCGTAGTTCACGCGGCAAGATGGGTTGATGAGTGTAAGAGCCAGAAGGCTTAGGACCATATGGAAACGTGCGGCCTTCATTTATCTACATTCTGATGATCAGGTGACCATCCAGTACCTTCATTCAACCGCTGTCGTTTTGGCTTTCTAGAGATCACAAGCCCGGTAGAGGTCATCACAAGGAGAATAATGGCGAGCAGAACCCAGATGATCGTTGGAACATGACGTGGGGAAGGAGTTATACCAGGACCATTGAACAGAATTCCAAATCCCAATGTGGAAACCGAGTAACCAACATACATTAGGTAAGCAAGGCATACTGTAAGGATGAGCCAAGCTTTTCGACGTGACATATGCTGGAGCATCATGGCAGTTCCAGAGTTCGTCGGATCCTGGCAGCCCATTTAGCTTCATAAATTCCTACAAGATCCAAGTCCATATGTTTCATTTATCCGAGCGCATGTATCCTCTCAGTTTATTCCGTACTCCTTGATCTTGCGGTAAAGCGTGCGCTCACTGATCCCCAGTTCCTGCGCGGCGTTCTTCCGGCGGTTGCGGTGTTTCACCAGCGCCTTCCGGATCATCTCCTTTTCCTTCTCCTCCAGGCTCAGGCTCTCTTCCACTTCGGTATGGTCGATGTCCTCGGGCAGGTCCGTTTCCCCGGGCATGCGGATGCTCACGGTGCCCGGCGCTGGCGCAGGTTGAGGGATGTACAGCTCTTCGCGGTATACCGGCGGCATGGTCGCAGCGGGCATGGGCTGTCCGGCCACCAGCGAGCGCACCTGCTCTTTCAGGGCGTTCAGGTCGCTCTTCATGTCGTACAGGAACTTGTAGATGAGCTCCCGTTCGCTGATGCTCTCGATCCCGCCGCCAGCGCTCGCGGGCACCAGTGCGGTGCTTTCCTCGGGCAGGTAATCGCGCAGGGTCTTCACGTCCACTTCGCGGGTCTGTTCGATCACGCTCATCTGTTCCACCAGATTGCGCAATTGCCTGATGTTGCCGGGCCAGCGGTACGCGATGAGCATGCGCTGTGCCTCTTCGGTGAGCGTGAGCGGTGGAGCCTTGTAGCGTGCAGCGGCCTCTTGGGCGAAGTAGCGGAACAGCAGGTGTATGTCCTCTTTCCGTTCGCGCAGCGGGGGCACTTGGATGGGCACGGTGTTCAGGCGGTAGTAGAGGTCCTCGCGGAAGGTGCCCTTGGCCACGGCCTGCAGCATTTGCACGTTGGTGGCGGCCACCACGCGCACATTGGTCTTTTGGGACTTGCTGCTGCCCACGCGGATGAACTCGCCGGTCTCCAGCACGCGCAGCAGGCGCACTTGTGTGGTCAGTGGAAGTTCGCCCACTTCGTCCAGGAAGATGGTGCCGCCATTGGCCACCTCGAAGTAGCCCTTGCGTGCTTCGTGGGCCCCGGTGAAGGAGCCTTTTTCATGGCCGAACAGTTCACTGTCGATGGTGCCCTCGGGTATGGCACCGCAGTTCACCGCGATGTATGGCCCGTGCTTGCGGGCACTGTAGGCGTGCAGGACCTGGGGCAGTACTTCCTTGCCGCTCCCGCTCTCGCCCTGGATCAGCACGCTCAGGTCGGTCGGGGCCACTTGGGCCACGTTGCTGATGGCACGGTCCAGCCCCGGAGAGGAGCCAATGATGCCGAAGCGTTGCTTGATGGGTTGCACGTTCATGCGGTCGCAGGTTGAAGGTCCCTCACTTCGATCACCGCACCCTGCAGGCTGCCGGCAGTGGCGCTCGTGATCGTGACGCGCACGAACATGCCGGGCAGCAGTTCCGTGCCGTCCACATGGCGCGGCACGATCACCACGGCATTCTGCGAGTTGCGGCCGTACAGGTGCTCGGTGCTGCGCTTGCTCACTCCTTCGATCAGCACCTCGTGTTCCTGGCCCACGTAGCCCGCCATGCGTTCGGCGCTCAGGGTCTTTTGCTGGTCGATGATCTCCTGGAGCCTGCGTCCTTTCACATCCTCTGGCACGTCGTCGGCGTACTTGCGGGCCGCCAGTGTTTTCGGACGCTCGCTGTACTTGAACATGAAGGCCATGTCGTACACCACTTCGCGCATCAGGCTCAGGGTCTCCTGGTGGTCCTCTTCGGTCTCGCCGCAGAAACCGGCGATGATGTCGGTGCTGATGGCGCAATCGGGCATGTGCCTGCGGATGCTCGCCATACGCTCCATGTACCACGCCCTGTCGTAGCCGCGGTTCATGCGCTTCAGCACATCGCTGCTGCCGCTCTGCACGGGCAGGTGGATGTACTTGCAGATGTTGTCGTACCGGGCCATCACCGCCAGCACCTTGTCGGTCATGTCCTTCGGGTGACTGGTGCTGTAGCGGATTCGCAGGCCCGGCACGGCCAGGGCCACCAGCTCCAGCAGGTCGGCGAAATCGGTCGGGGCCAACCCGTCGGTACCAGGTCGACCCGGTGGGTCGACGCTACGGGTGCTATCCGCACCCGCATCGGTTGTCGACGCGGTCGGCTTCCATTGATACGAATCCACGTTCTGCCCCAGCAGCGTCACCTCCTTGTAGCCCTTGGTCCACAGGTCGCGGCACTCGGCCACAATGCTCTGCGGATCGCGGCTGCGCTCCCGGCCCCGGGTAAAGGGCACCACACAGAAGGCGCACATGTTGTCGCAGCCCCGCATGATGGTCACAAAGGCCGTCACGCCGTTGGTGTCCAACCGCACCGGCACGATCTCGCCGTAGGTCTCCTCGCGGCTCAGCAGCACGTTCACCGCCTTCTGGCCGGTTCCCACTTTCTCCAACAGTTCGGGCAGGGTGCGGTAGGCATCGGGGCCTACCACCAGGTCCACCACTTTCTTTTTCTCCAGCAGGTCCTCACGCATGCGTTCGGCCATGCAGCCCAGCACGCCCACCTTCAGGCCCTTGTTGCGGGCCTTCAGGTTGTTCATCTCGTTGATGCGCTGCATCACGGTGTACTCGGCCTTCTCGCGGATGCTGCACGTGTTCAGCAGCACCAGATCGGCCTCCTCGGCGCTTTGCACGGGGGTGTAGCCGTTATTGGCCAATATGCCGGCCACGACCTCGCTGTCGTTCACGTTCATCTGGCAGCCGTAGCTTTCGATGTAGACCTTCTTGGGCACGAGCTCTTGGAAAGGGCCCGCAAATATACCCGGAATGCGTAAGGACTGACAGGGTGGCAGGTGGCAGTTGCAGATTCCTTTTTGAGCTTGTTCACCGCTAAAGCAAGCAAAGCGCGCAAGACCATACAATCGGCAGCGCTCATCATCATTGTGCCTCTCAATCAGCGAATCATGGCTTAAGATTTGTAAACCGTTTCCGTTCTAGCACATCGCGATCGAGAAATCGTGCCGATTGTCATCATC
>JBEICT010000089.1:0-11950 GCA_040383865.1 Flavobacteriales bacterium
CATCCTGCTGGGCTGGAGCGATCGCGTCACCCTGCTCGAACGCCTCTTCGGTCCCAAAACGGACACGCTGTTGCGCAACTACCACAAGCTGGTGCTGGTCACCCGCCTCATGCACGCCCTCAGTGCCCATCGCCGCATCCTCCTGCTCTGCCCGCCACTGGCCGAGCGCGAACCCGGCTTCGGGCAGTGGGTGGGCAAGGTGCAGCGCCTGGCCAAGGAACTGGGCCTGCGGGTGGATATGCTCTGCACCCACGCCACCCACACCGCGGTGCTCGCCGAGGCGCATGAACAACGCCTCAACTTCGAACCGGCGCTCATTCCGCAGGACGACGACCTGGATGCCGAACTGCTGCTGGCCCGCCACAGCACCAGCACCGATCTGGTGGTGGTGGTCAGCGCCCGGCCCCGCTCCATCTCGTACAGCCCCGCCATGGACCAGCTGCCACGCCGCGTGGACAAGCAGTTCCCCGACATTTCGTTGATGATGGTGTACCCCGCCACGGCCGGTGGTGGCGACCACATCCTGGAGCTGGACTGACCCTGCGGGGAACCTTGCCCGGGCCATGGCGTACAAGGGCCCATGCCGCATGTGATACTGATCGAGGACGATGCCCTGGTGCGCACCCTGTTGGAGAAGCGCCTGGTGCTGGCCGGATGGCGTGTCACCGCCCTGCGCGATGGCCGCACCCTCGCCACTGTCGCCACCGCCGACCCCGCCGACCTCATCCTGCTGGACCTCGGCCTGCCCCATGTGGACGGCCTCAGCCTGCTGGAGGACCTCCGTGGCCGCGGCATCACCACGCCCACCCTGGTGCTCACCGCCTACGAACTGCCCCACCTGCACGCCACCGTGCGCAGCACCGGCGCCAACGAGCTGGTGCAGAAACCCTACGACCAGGAGGAGCTCATCGCCCGCATGCGGCGGTTGCTGGCGGCGTGACATCTGCCTGTTAGCTGTAGTGGATCGTGCTGAGGGCTGGTGTGCCACCTTTGCCCCATGCACTCCGATGTCCTCATCCTGGGCCGTGGCATCGCTGGGGCGGTGCTGGCCGAGACGCTGAGGTTGCGTGGGCTGCGGGTGCACGTGTTCGATCGCAAGCGCCCCAACAACGCCAGCATGGCCGCTGGGGGCGTGGTCAATCCCATCGTGTTGCGACGCGATGTGCCCAGTTGGCTCGCGGCCCGCTTGCTGCCACAGGCCCGGGACTTTTACACCGCCTGGCAACAGCGGCTCGGCATCACCTGCTGGCACCAGCTTCCCCTGGTCAAGGTCTTCCCTTCGCCGCGCGAGGTGGACCAATGGCAACGCGCCATGAACCATGCGGACAGCACGCCCTTCGTGCATCGCCGCGCCGAGCCCGAAGTGGATGCCGCACCCATCTCTGCGCCCCATGGCTATGGCACCGTGTGGCCTGCCGCTTGGCTCAATGTGCCCGCCCTGCTCGAGGCCCAACGGCAGCAGCTGCTCGCTTCGGCCATGCTCACCGAGGCCGATGTGGCTCCCGAGGAGATCATCATCGCCCCGGATCATGTTCGTATCGGTGAGTTGGAGGCGCGCTGGCTCGTGCGTTGCGAGGGGCCTTTCGCACAGCTGCCCGGCCTGGTGCCGGTAAAGGGCGAAACACTGGTGGTGCGTATACCCGACCTGCACCTCACGCGCATGGTGCATCGTGGCGTCTTCATCGTGCCGTTGGGCAATGCGCTTTTCCGCGTGGGCGCCACCTTCAAGTGGGACGATGTTTTTGCAGGCCCCACGGAAGAGGCGCGCACCTGGTTGCTGGAGCGGCTGCACGCCTTGGTGCAATGTCCCGTGGAGGTGGTGGAACACACAGCCGGTGTTCGCCCCGCTGCACGTGATCGCCGGCCTTTGCTGGGCATCACCGGTCCTTCGCAGGCCGTGTTCAACGGGCTGGGTTCACGCGGGGTGCTGCTGGCGCCGTGGTGTGCACAGCATCTGGTGGCTCACCTGTTCGATGGCGCGGCGCTGGATCCCGAGGTGGATGTGGCGCGGTCGTTCTAACGTGGCGATCGGCGGTCCCGGCCCAAGCTCACTTCGTATTTGTCCGGTGTGCCTGTAACACGCACGTTGAGGAAGCGTACGCGTTTGTCGGCGTCGCGGTATTGGATGGCGTCCATCTGGTCGGGGTCCACCTCTTCCTTGCGGCGCCCGCCGAAGAGCTTGGTGCTCGCGGCCTGTGTCACCAGGCTCCACGGGATGCGCAGGTAGTAGTCCATGGTCAGGTCCAGGCCCTGTTTGCCGCTGATCTCCATGAAGCCGAGCGAGCTGTTCAGGTTCATGGAGGGGATGTCCAGCACGCCGTCCTTCAGGTGCAGTTCGTTGCGCAGCGTGTCGAAGCGCACCAGGTCCAGGTTCTTGTCCACGAAGAACTCGGCCATGGCGTGCATGGGCGTGAACTGCACCAGGCTGCCATCCACCACGGTGATGTCCAGGTGGGCCTCGCCCTTCTCCATGATCGGGGTCAGGTCGGCATGCATGGGCCAGGTGCTCTTCACCCGTCCGCTCACGCGTCCATGCAGGTTGCGGTTCAGCAGCACGTCCTGTCCGAAGTTGTCGAACTTGATCATCAGCGCATCCAGGTCCAGGTCCTTCGCCACCAGTTCGCTGGTGAAGCGGATGTCCTTCGGGTCCTTGGCGGTGAAGGTGCCTTTCAGGCCCACCTCGCCCTGTGCGATGCGCACGCTCAGCGTGTCCACCTGCAACGTGTGGTCGGGCTTCAGGTGCAGGCGCGTGCGGAAGTCCTTCAGGTCGTAGCGGTGGTACTTCAGGGTGCCCACGTCGGTGGTCAGCTCCAGGTCGGGGAAGGGCAGGCTGAAGATGTTGAAGGCGCTGTCGTGGTCCACGGTGCGCTCGGGGCTGTAGTTCATCAGCGCGTCCAGGTCCAGGAAGCGTGAGCGTAGGTGCAGCTGGTCGGGCGCCTTGCGTTTCGCGGGGTCGTCGCCGAGGTACACCCGCAGGTCGGCGGCGAGGTCGGTGCGGCCCATGCGCCCGCCCAGGTCGTCGATGGTGAGCACATCGTCCTCCACGTGCAGGTGGCCGTGGAAGTCCTCCAGCTTCAAGGGGTGCACCTTCATGCGGCCGGTGAGCTTCGTCACGCGCAGGTCGGCGGATCGGAAGGTGTTGTCCGCGAAGCGCAGGTCGGCATCGGCATGGAAGCGGGCCTCGCGCAGCACTTCATCGCGGTATTCCTGCGGCAGGTGGTTCTCTCCGCGGTAGGTGAGCAGGTCGTGCAGCACCAGCTGGTCGCTGCGGAAGTCCACGGCCACGTGTGTTTCCCCCGTCCTCCGGTCGCTGAACCACAGGTCGTAGTCCTTCACCAGTCCATTGAAGTGCAGGTCGCTGGCATCGATGGTGCCGGTCAGGTCCTTGATGCGCAGGGTGCTGTCTGAGATGAGGATGTCCACATGCACATCGTGCAGGCGGTGCGGATAGTGCTTCGCCTTCACGGTGAGGTCGTCGATGAAGAACTCGCCGATGGGCAGCGGCTCGTGGTCCAGCAGTCCGCTCACGCTCGTTACGAAGTGCAGGTGGGTGCTCAGGCCGGTGAGCACTTCGTTCTGGCTGCGCGCCATCGCCGTGTCGTGGGCCAGCAGCTCGGAGAGGTCCAGCTTGTCGGCGGCCACGGCGAGCTTCAGTTCGATGGGCTTTTCCTGGTGGTGGAAGAGGGCGGGCAGGTCGCTGATGCTGCCGCGCAGGCGCAGGTCGCTGGAGGCCATGCGCAGGCTGAAGGTGTCCACCTCCACGAAGCCCTGTCGCATCTGGGCGTGGATGTCGAGGTCGTCGATCGGGTGCGGGTGGCCGGGGAGGCGCACGTGCAGGTCCTTTACGCGCAGGTCGCTGTCGATGCCCTGCTTCAGGCGCGCCAGGTTGCGCTCGGGCGCTTCAATGTCGATGAGCTCTGTGAGCTTCATGTCCACCTGCACATGCCCGCTGAGCTCCTTCACCACTTCCACGTTCAGGAACTTGCCAATGAAGTCGAGGTCCAGGTCACAGTGCAGGTCCACATCGATGAAGGGCTCCACGAAGTCCACCACCACGAGGTCGCCACTGAACACGCCGCTGCCGGGCCGCAGGTTGAGGTCCAGCAGATGGAACTCGGCCTTGTGCAGGGTGGGGTCGCCGCCATTGGTGAAGTGGCCTTTGAAGGCCAGCTGCTCCACGCGCTTCTTCGTGGCCGGGTTCTCGAACCAGCCATCGGTGCAGCCGAAGCTGATGTGTATGTGCGGGGTCTGGCCCAGCGCACTGCGGCCTTTCACGGTGCCATCGAAGATGATGTTCCCCGCGTTCTTGAACTGCTTCAGGAAGTCAGCCAGCTCGTTGGGCGCGAAGGCGGTGAGCAGGGAGAAGTCGGGCTTCTCGCCGTGCACATGCAGGTCCAGGTCCACTTCGTGCGAGATGTCGATGCTGCCCTCGGCATGGAACTCCACTTCCTGGAGTTTCAAGGAGCTGAGGGGCATTCTCAGCACCTGTGTGGCCATGTCGTAGTCGAGGTGCACGTCGAGCTCGATGTGCTTGTCGTAGAAGAACGAGGTATCGCGCTTGCCAATGACGTCGAGGCGGAGGTCGGCATCCACTTCCGAGGCGATGCTGTCGCCGATAATGCGGAAGTCGGCATTCAGTTCGGCGATGCGCGCGGTCACTTTCTGACCGGTGCCCTCCTGCAGGTGGCTGAAGGTGAAGTCGCGCAGCTGCAGGTCGCGCAGATGGATGTGCAATGCGGATGCGTCCTCCTCCTCTGCCGTGGCGAACTGTTTGGCGAGGAGCAGGTTCAGGCTGCCGTCGGGATGTTGCACCAGGTCCAGGTGGCCGCCAGTGGCATGGATGCTCTGTACGTCGAAGTAGCCCCGCACCAGGTCCCAAATGCGGAAGCAGAGATAGAGGTCCTTGATGGTGTAGATCGGCACCTGGGTAGTGTCGTCGCTGGCGTGGAAGCGCACGTTCTCCAGGTCGATGCACATCAGTGGGAAGGCCTCAAAGGGGGCGATGTGGCTGCCGCTGATGGACAGCGTGCCGGCCATGTCGCGGTTGATCTCGGCCACGGCGTACTCGACCACGGTGCGCTGTTTGGCGTAGGCGATGGCGAGCACCACACCGAACAACAGGACCACGACCCCCAGAAGGAGCAGAACGATGCGTAAGAGCTTGCGCAGCATGCAGGAATGAAAGTGACGCGCGAAAATAGGGGTGCGCTCAGCCCGGGCCGTTGGACTGCTCCCGCCGGATCACTTCGTCCAGCGGCATCCGGTGGAACTTTACGCTGATATCCCCCAGGCGCAGGCGCACGTCGGCGTTCAGGGGCTTCTCCAGATCGGAGAGGTCCCAGTTCAGGTGGGGATGGCGCCGGGTGAAGGTCAGCAGGTCCTCGTTCACCACGAGCTCGGCATGCTCCCAGCCTTCTGCATAGGGGCTGCCCGGCTTCGGCGCAGGTAGTTCCACCAGATGGATGGCCCGGTTGCCATGGATGATCGGGGTCTGCAGCCTGAACGTGGCGATGGGCCTGCCGCCGATCATCGTCTCGGCCAGCAGCTCCCCGTCACCGCCCAACGCCTTCTTTAGCTGGGCGTAGCGGTCCGGTGTCTCCACACGGTAGCAGAGGTGGTCCAGGTGCATCCCGCTCACGTCCACGCCAACCAGCTCCAGGCCAGCGAAGAGCTGTTCAAGGAACGCCTCGGGGTGGGGCAGTGGAAGCATGGACATGGGCCAAAGATGCGGTGCGCTGTGACGAACGGTCACCTTGTGAGCGACCGGCCAGCCCACCTTTGTTCCCGGAAGATCCCCTCCGCATGCGCACCATCCCCTGGGCCCTTGGGCTCCTTCTCCTGGCATTCTCCCTCTCTGCCTGCCGCACGACCAGGACCACCATGAGCACCGAGCCGGCCAAGTCCGATCCCCGTTGGGTGGCGGTCGATTCGCTCGCGGGCATCGGTCAGTTCGCATCTGCCTTGGAGCGCACCGATGCCTTGTTGGCCGAGGCGCAGACCTCCGGTGAATGGCGTTTGGAGTACGCGGCCTGGGCGCGCCGCGCCGTGTGTCAGGAGCTCACGGGGGTGGCGCCGGACAGCATCATCCGATCCATGGAGCAGCGTGCGGCCGTGGCCCCGGTGCCGCTCGCGCAGTTGTTGCACAGCACCCTCATGGACCGCTGGTGGCAGCGTTACCAGCGCGACCGATGGAACATCATGGACCGCACCGAGCTGGAAGGGTCCTTCGTTGCCGACGACCCCGATACCTGGACCCAGGGCCGATTCATGGAGCGCGTCATCCGTGAGGCGATGGCTTCGCTGGAACCCTACGACACGCTGCGGCACATTCCCGTGGGCGAACTGGCTGAGCTGCTCACCGGCGACACAGCGGCCTATCCCCTGCGCCCCGCGGTCTACGACGTGCTGGCCCATCGTGCGCTGCGCATCTTCAGCAACACCGAGACCCGCCTCGCCGAGCCTTCGTGGCGCTTTACGCTGAACGACCCCAAGGACTTCGAGCTCTTCGAGCCCTTTCTGTACCGCTCCCTGCAGCACCGCGACTCCACTTCGTGGGAGTTCCAGGCCCTGCGGCTGTACCAGCGCCTGGAGCGGCTGCACATCAACGCCGACAAGCTCGATGCCTACGTGGACGTGGTGCTGCAGCGCCTGACGTACGTGCGTGAGCGCAGCGTGTTGCCCGAGAAGGACAGCCTCTACCTCGGTGCCTTGGAACGGCTGCGCACACGCCTGCCCAACGAGCCCGCTGAGGCCGAGGTGATGGTGGCCATGGCGCGCTGGCATGAGGAGATGTCCGCGAAGTACGATCGGCAGCGGGGCGATGAATGGAAGTGGGAGCGCAAGGCCGCCATTGACCTGTGCCGCGCCGCTGTGGACAAGTGGCCGGGCTCCTTCGGCTCGCACAACGCTGCAGCACTGATGATCCGCCTGCTTCAGCCTTCAGTGAGCTTGACCACCGAACAGGCCGTGCCGCCCGGCAGTGAGTTCCTGGCCTTGTTGAAGTATCGCAACGCTGGTGCGGTTTACCTGCGGGTGGTGAGCGATCCGGACCGCGGAGAGGACGAGCGTCCCTATGACCCGGACCGGAACGAATGGCTACTGAAGCAGAAGCCCATTAAAGAGTGGAGCATCGACCTGCTCAACGAAGGCGACCTGAACGAGCATGCGGTCGAGATCGCGATCGGAGCTTTGCCCTTGGGCCGGTATGCCTTGATCGTTTCCGACGGAGCTACGTTCACACGCGGTATTGGGTCGATGAGCTGGTGCGATGTGAGGGTGACGGACTTGTCGCTCGTCCATCGCTATGACGATGGCACGAATGAGCTGCTTGTCCTTGACCGCACCTCCGGTCGACCGGTCGGAGGGGCAAAGGTCGAAGCGGTCCTTACTGCTTGGGACAGCGGTAAGAGAGCGAACACCGTGCTGGCCGCCAGCCCCACTTCGGAAGAGGGCTTTGTTCGCTTCAAGCTGAATGCGCAGCGCGGCACGCTCAAGTTCGTAGTGACCCACGGTGCCGATCGAATTGCGAGCAGTAACCATTACAGCTACGACCACCAAAGCGACACATCCGACAGCATCCGCACCTTCCTCTTCACCGACCGTGCCATCTACCGCCCGGGACAGGAACTGCAGTTCAAGGGCATCGTCACTGTGAAGCGTGGCAAAGGCACCGAGGTCCTTGCCAATTACGAGACCGAAGTGTGGCTGAGCGATGCCAACGGCGAGGAGGTGGACACCATGACCGTGACCACCGATCGGTTCGGTGCGTTCCATGGTCGCTTTGCCATTCCGCAGGGAAGGCTCACGGGTTCCTGGTCGCTCGATGCCGATGATGGGGAGAGGAGCGTGCTTGTGGAGGAATACAAGCGGCCCACCTTCGAAGTGGTCTTCGATCCGGTGAACGCTGCGCCCAAGCTCGGTGAGGAGGCCGTGGTCGCTGGTGTGGCGAAGAGCTATGCCGGCGTGCCGCTCGATGGCGCCAAGGTGAAGTACTCGGTCACACGCAACGCCATCATGCCATGGTGGTGCGGCTGGCGCTGGGGTGGATTGCCGTGGGGGCGCAGCACCGAGATCGCCAGTGGGGAGGCCACGTGCGATTCGCAAGGCAGGTTCACGGTGACGTTCACCGCCGAGGCCGATCGTGCATTCCCGCGCGGCGCTGATCCGAGCTTCAACTACGTGGTGAGCGCTTCCGTCACCGACATCACGGGGGAGACCCATGATGCCAACACTTCGCTCGTGGTGGGCTACCGCAGCATTGACCTGGAAATGGGCATCGATGCCGGCGTGGACCGCAGCACTGCCGACAGCGCGCTGATCCGCGTAGTGAACCTGAACGGGCAGGAGCAGACCACGCATTTCGATCTGCGCGTCACGAAGCTCATGATGCCCGATGGTGGCGTGAAGCGTGAACGCATATCGGACCGGCCCGACCGCTTCGTGATGGTGAAGGAGGAGTTCGCGCGGCGCTTCCCGCATGACCAGTACGACAACGAGAGCGATCCCGAGACCTGGGCGCGTGGGGCGGAAGTGATGCGTCGTGATTCGATCAACGCGCAAGGCAAACGCACCGCATTGACGGGCATCCGCGATTGGGAGGTCGGCACCTACCTGATCGAGATGGAAGCGCTCGACCCATCAGGCCAAGTGGTTAAGGCGAGCAAGGTCTTCACGCTCTTCGACCCGGAGATCCAGAACACGGGCTTCGAGAACGAAGCGTTCCACGTGCAGGTGGTGAAGGGGCGCTGCGAGCCGGGTGAGAAGGTGGTGCTGCTGTTGAGCACCGCCCTGCCCGAATGCCGCGCGCTGCTGGAAGTGGAGCGCGACGGGCGCATCGTCGTGAGCCGCCCCATGCAGCTGAAACGTGGCCAGCAGCGTGTGGAACTGCCCGTCCTGGAAGAGGACCGCGGCGGCTTCGCGGTGCACGTGGTCGCTGTGGAGCGCGGGCGGCAGCACCTGTTCTCCCGGCGCATCGAGGTGCCCTGGACCAACAAGCAGTTGAACGTGGAGTGGATGAGCTTCCGCGACAAGCTGCTGCCCGGCGCGAAGGAGGAGTGGCGGGTGAAGATCACCGGCCCGAGGAAGGAGCAGGTGGCCGCCCAGGTCCTGGCCACGATGTATGATGCCTCGCTCGACCACTTTGCGATGCCGAATTGGTGGATGAGCGTGTGGGGCTCCGACCAGGAAAGGATGGACTGGGGAAGTGCACGTCCTTTTGGTGCGGCGGGCCCGCAGTGGATGAGCTCGAACGATGGTGGTGCGCAGGACAGTGTGCGCCATTATCCCGACCTGTCCGTTGGTGTGGGACCCATGGAGTACATCGTGCAGGGCCGGGCTTTAGAGATCCGCGGGAATGTGATGCGGCGGCGGTTCCGGACCGTCGGTGATGTGGAGTTGAGCGATGGGCTACAGGCCATGCCCGGTGTGGTGATGCGGGATGAAGTGCAGGCCGCCGGCTTCTTTTCGCTGACCACCGCAGCCGAAGGAGGAGTGGTTCTGGAGAAGGTGGTGATCGGCGAGGGGGAGGAAGCGTCCACTGCGCCCGCGCCTTCCCCCCTTCGCACCGATTTCCGCGAGACCGCCTTCTTCTTCCCCGAGCTCCTCACCGACCGCGATGGCAGCGTGGTGCTGCGCTTCACCATGCCGGATGCGCTCACACGCTGGAACTTCATGGGACTGGCGCACACCACCGACCTGAGGACAGCGCAGTTCACGCGCAGCGCCATCACCCAGAAGCCCTTGATGGTGGTGCCCAACCTGCCGCGCTTCCTGCGCCAGGGCGACCGCATCACGCTCACTGCCAAGGTGAATGTGACCGAGGGCGGCACGCTCAACGGTACCGCACGCCTCGAGCTCTTCGATCCGGTCACCAACAGGTCCGTGAATGAGCTCTTCGAGCCGAAGAGGTCCGAGCGTGCTTTCACCGCTGCGCCAGGCAGCAGCGCTGTGGTCTCCTGGAGCATAACGGTGCCGGAGAAGTTGGATGTGGTTGCCGTGCGCATCACTGCAACAGCCGGATCGCTCGGTGATGGCGAGGAACGTCCGCTGCCCATCCTCACCGATCGGGTGCTTGTCACCGAGAGCGTTCCCATCGCGGTGAGCAGGGCGGGCACGAAGACCTTCGAATTGACGAACCTGGTGAACGCGCGCTCGACCACCTTGCGTCATCAGGGCCTGAAGCTGGAGTACACGCCGAACCCCGCATGGTACGCCGTGCAGGCATTGCCCTACCTGATGGAGTTCCCGCACGAATGCGCGGAGCAGACCTTCAGTCGCTATTACGCCAACCACCTCGCCACGCACATCGTGCAACAGCGGCCGCAGGTGAATAAGGTGTTCGATGCCTGGGCGGGTAAAACCGCGCATAGTTCGCATGAGGCTGAGAATGAGTTCGCCTTCCTGAGCAACCTCGAAAAGAACCCCGAGCTCAAGGGCATCGTCCTCGAAGAGACGCCGTGGCTGCTGAACGCCAAGGACGAGGGCGAACGGAGGCGCCGCATCGCGCTCTTCTTCGACCTGCAGCGCATGGCCGGCGAGGAGGCCGCCTCGCTGAAGAAGCTTGCGGAGATGCAACTGCCGCAGGGTGGCTGGGGTTGGTGGAGCGGCATGCAACCCTCGCGCTACATCAGCCAGCACATCGTGGCGGGCTTCGGGCACCTCCAGCAGTTGGGTGCGCTCGATCCGGGGCAGGACCCCGAGGTGGACGGCATGGTCAAGCGGGCCATCGACTGGCTGGACCAGGAAGTGGAGCGTGAGCACCAGCGCAGACTGCGTGGCACCGCGTCGGACAGTCTGCCGGACCCTTCCGCCGAGGACATCCACTACCTCTATGCACGCAGCCACTTCCCGCAGCAGGTGCTGCAGTTGAAACGGGGGAGCGCTGCGCAGTTCATCATCGAACGCGCGCAACGGAGCTGGCTCAGCTACGGCCTGCAGGAACAGGCCATGATCGCCATCGCGCTGCATCGCATGGTCGACCTGTCCTCCACCCCCGGGCTCATCATGGAGTCGCTTCGTCAACGGGCCACCATCAGCGAGGAGCTCGGTATGTACTGGAAGGACTTCCGCCCCGGCCATGCCTGGAACAGCTTCCCCACCGAGACGCACGCGCTGATGATCGAGGCCTTTGAACTGGTGGCCCGCGACAAGCAAAAAGTGAACGCCTTGCGCCAGCACCTGCTCACCCTGAAACGCACCACTGATTGGGGTACGACCAAGGCCACGGCCGATGCCTGCTACGCGCTCTTGCTTACTGGGGACGACTGGCTGGAGCCGAAGTCGCCGCCCGCGATCATGGTGGGCCGTGAAGCGGTGAAGCCCGCTAAGAGCGAAGCAGGCACGGGCTACTTCGAGCACAGTTGGAAGGGGGGTGACGTGAAACCCGCGATGGGCCGGGTGACCGTGACCACCAAAGAGGACGGCGTGCAATGGGGCGCCCTGCACTGGCAGTACTTCGAGCAGATGGACAAGGTCCAGCCCCACGAGTCCCCGTTCAGTGTTAGCAGGCAAGTGATGCTTCGCGAGCAGACCGATGCGGGCACGCGCTTGATCGAGCTGGACAAGGGCCGAACCCTGAAGCCCGGCGACCGGCTCACCGTCCGTGTGGAGCTCCGCACTGACCGGTGGCTCGACTTCGTCCACCTGAAGGACCTGCGTGCCGCTGGACTGGAGCCCGTGGATGCGCTCAGCGGTTACCAGTGGAAGGGCGGTCTGGGCTATTACCGCAGCATCCGCGATGCGGCCATGCACTTCTTCTTTGACCGTGTGGCACCGGGCACTTACGTGTTCGAGTACGACCTGAAGGTGACGCATGCCGGGGAGTTCAGCAACGGCATCACCACGGCCATGTGCATGTATGCTCCCGAGTTCAGCTCACACAGCGAAGGACTGCGGTTGGTCATAGGCGAGTGAGGTCTATCTTCATGGCATGAACAGGACCAGTGCCTTCATC
>JBEICT010000090.1:0-11890 GCA_040383865.1 Flavobacteriales bacterium
CTGGGCGCGCACGGTGATATACTCCGAACGCAGCTCCTTCACTTCGCCTCCCGTGCGGTCCAGTGCGCGCACAATGCGTTCGGTATGGTAGCCGTAGGCGATGTAGACGATCATCATGAACGAGCAGAACAGGATGAACGGCATGTTGCCGAGCACATGCTCCCGGGTGAGGAAGGACCCGTTGAGCACGTTGATGAAGGACACCGGCAGCTTGGCCCGCGGGGCGGCGGAAGCCTTGCCGGGCTTCTCCGTGGTCTCCTCCTTCTGTTCGCGCAACTTGTTCACGTGCGTACTGCTATGCGTAACCGGGCACTGCGTGCCCGGGGATTCTCATTGATCTCCTGATCCGTGGGTTGGATCGCCTTGCTGCCCAATGGGTCGAACGGCCTGAGCCGGTTGCCGAAATGGTCCTTCTTCTCTTCGCCGCCCAGATCGCCGCTGCGCATCCAGTTCTTCACCAAACGGTCCTCCAGGCTGTGGTAGCTGATGATCACCAGCCGACCGCCAGGTCGCATCACCTCGGCACTGAGCTGAAGAAGTGATTCCAGCGAACCAAGCTCATCGTTCACGGCGATCCGCAGGGCCTGGAACACCTGCGCCAGGAAACCGCTCTCCCGGCCTCGGGGCGTCACAGGGCGAAGGGCCTCCACCAGTTCGAACGTGGTGGTGATCCGCCGCACGGCATTGGCCTTGACCAGCTGGCGTGCCACTCGGTGCGCCGCATCCACCTCACCATACTTACGGAGCACATCGGTGAGCGCGGTCTCCTCGAGGTCGCGGAGCAACTGTGCCGCCGTTCGTTTGGCTCGCCGGTCCATGCGCATGTCCAGCGGACCATCGAAGCGGAAGCTGAAGCCCCTGCCACCCGTGTCGAACTGATGGCTGCTGACGCCGAGGTCCGCCAGAATACCGTCCACCGGCAACATCTGCAGGAACCGCAGATGGTTGCGCAGCCAACGGAAATCGGACCTCACCAAGGTGAACCGGTCGTCCTTGGGTGCATTGGCCCAGGCATCACGGTCGCGATCGAAAGAGATCAGTCGACCCCACGGCCCCAGTTTCTCCAAAATGGCCCGGCTGTGACCCCCACCCCCGAACGTTACGTCCACATAGACGCCATCGGGACGAATGTTCAACCCATCGATACAGGATTGTAAAAGAACGGGAGCGTGGTACTCACTCTGCATCCGCATTGCCTAGGCTGCCCATGACATCCTCGGCAAGGGCAGTGAGATCCACTTTCTCGCGCAACATGCCGGCATGGCCCTCCTTGCTCCAGATCTCCACACGGTCCATCATTCCGATCATCTTGATGTCCTTGCCGATACCGACATGGTCCATCAGGCTTTTCGGCAGGAGCAAACGATCGCTGGGATCAAGCTCAACCGGGGTCGCTCCATTCATGAAGCGTCGGATGAACTCGAGGTTCTTCTCCACGAAGCGATTGAGTCGTCGCATCATGGATTGCGTTTGCTCCCATTCGGCCATGGGATAGAGCACGAGACAGGGCTTGAACACATCCCGATTGACCACGAAGCCCTTCTGGAGCTCACCATCGAGCTGCTTGCGCAGCCCGGCAGGGAGCGTCAGGCGCCCTTTGGCGTCCAGTCGGAGATCGTATTCACCCAGGAGGTTCAGCATGCCAGCGTGTGCGCGGGATGGACGCGAAAGTAGGCCAAATGCCCCACTTTCAGCCACTTACTCCCACTTTGACCCGTATTGTTGATAATTTTTCAACGGCCAAGCTAGCGATATGTTGCCAAATACCCCAAAAACATTGAAAAATGAGCACAAAAGACTGGTGGGGCAAAGTGGGGCTAATTAACACCTACTTCGCCATTCCGACCCACCCGGTGGGGACGGACCAGATCGCGAAGCACCGACGAGAACACTCGGTGAGCCGCTCCCCAACTCACCAAAGCGTCCACAGCGCAGTGTGAACAGGCACCCCTTGCGGGGGGCTTGCATAGTGGAGCACCGCCTACCTTTGGACGGATGGCGATGTACCCATGGCGAGCGAACGACATTTGAAGGAAGAAGGCGAGTTCCGGTACCTGGAGGCGGGCGAGGGTCACCCCTTGATCCTGCTTCACGGCCTGTTCGGCGCGCTGAGCAACTTCGGCCCGCTGTTCGATCACTTCTCGCCGCGCTACAAGGTGCTGGTGCCCATGTTACCCCTGTATACCATGCCCATGTTGAGCACCAACGTGGACAACCTTGCGCGGTTCCTAGAGCGGTTCATCCGCCACAAGGGCTACAAAGAGGTGAACCTCATTGGTAACTCACTGGGCGGCCATGTGGCTCTTGTGTATTGCAGCCGCTTTCCGGCCATGGTGCACAGCCTGGTGCTCACCGGCAGCAGTGGTCTCTATGAGAACGCGTTCGGTGGTGGGTTCCCCCGCCGCGAGGACAAGGAGTTCATCCGCAGGAAAGTGGCCGTCACTTTCCACGACCCCAAGCACGCCAGCGACGAACTGGTGGACGAGGTGTTCGAAACGGTGAACGACAAGGGCAAATTGATCCGTATCCTTTCCCTGGCCAAGAGCGCCATACGCCATAACATGGCCAGCGAGCTGCCCAAGTTCACCATGCCCACCCTGCTGATCTGGGGCCGGCAGGACACCATTACGCCACCGCACGTGGCCGAGGAGTTCCATACGCTGATGCCTCACAGCGAGCTTCACTGGATCGATGAATGCGGCCACGCGGCCATGATGGAACGGCCCGAGCAGTTCAACGCCATCCTGGAGAACTGGCTTTCAAGGACGATCCGCCAATGACACGGCTTCGGCCAGATCAACGAGCGGTCATCCACGAACATCCCATCCATGCGCTCCCTGATCGCCGAACACCTGGGCAGCGGCCGCGAGGCCAAGCACTGGCCCAAGCCCTCGCTGCCCGAGTACGCCTTCATTGGCCGCAGCAATGTGGGCAAGAGCTCGCTGATCAACATGCTCTGCAACATCAGCAAGCTGGCCCGTGTAAGCAATACGCCCGGCCGCACGCGCAACGTGGAACATTTTAAGGTGGAGGGCACCCTGGCCAGTGAGCGTCCATGGATGCTGGCCGATCTTCCCGGATACGGTTTCGCCAAGGCCAGCAAGGCCGAACGCGCCATCTGGGAGAAGATGATCCAGACCTACCTAAAGGAGCGCGAGAACCTCCAGAACGTATTCCTGCTGGTGGATTCCCGACTTGAGCCGCAGAAGAACGACCTGGACATGATCCAGTGGCTGGGCGAGAACGGCATCCCGTTCGTGATCGTGTTCACCAAGAGCGACAAGCTCGCACAGCCCAAGGTGCAGGCCAACGTGGCGGGTTTCAAGCGGGAGCTGAAGAAGACCTGGGACCAGCTTCCCACCATGTTCACCACGTCCTCCGAGACCGCCAAAGGCCGGGATGAACTGCTCGGGTTCATCGAAGAGGTGAACGCCCAATGGGGACACTGACCCCTGCCATCGGGTGAAAGGCCCTACTTCTTATTCAGTTCGGGCAGCATATGCTCGGCGAAGTACGCCGCAAAGTCGCGCATTTGCGCGGCCATGCGCGCCTCACCGGTCGCCCTGTCGAACGTATCGGCCAGGGTGAGGATGTTCTGGTGGAAGAAGGCCTTCATCTCGTCCACGGTCATCTCCTTGGTCCACAGGTCGATGCGCATGGTGTTCTTCTCCTGCTCATCCCACAGGGCGAGGAGGACGGCCTTGCTGGTGCTACGCACACCACCATCCTCGGCCTCCCAATCGATACGGTCGGGCACGTTGTTCTCATCAAGCTGAATGGAAAGGCGGATGTCGGAAGTCCTCATGGAATGTCGGGGGCAAGACGCTTAGGCTAACGGGGCTTGTAGCTTTTCAGAATGAGCCGTGGGTCGTCCAGGGCGAACAGCTGCGCGAAGGTGATGCGCGGGTTATCCTTCATATAGGACCGCACCATGCGGTAACCGATCCACTCCCCGATATGTCCTGGGCTTTCGCGTGGGAAGCCGTTCGTGAACGGCCCATCGTTCATCAGCCGTCCGATGTCGCCGGCCTTCTTGCTGTACAGTTGGTCCTTGCCAACGATATCCTTCCAGATCAGCAGTTCGTTGGCCTCGCACCAGGCCAACTGGGCCTGACTGAAGGCGAACTTGAGATGGGGCTCCGTATCAGGCAGTAACGCATCGAGCAACACCATCACTTTACCGGTCTCGACAAGATTGGTGAGCACATCGGCTCCGCGGATGTCACGTGTGTAATGCACCAGCAGCCATCCCTTCACCGCACTGGGTACCATCATTTCAGGCACCATGCGGTCCTTTACATATTGCGGGAACGCCTCGGGAGCGAGGTACCCGATCACCGGATGGTCCTTGCCAATGAACCACTCCACGCCTATGCCGAGCACGCTGTCCGTGGGAAAGATGCCATAGTTGTAGCCCGAGTTGAAGGCAATGGGTCGCGGGGTAAGGCTGTCCGGGAACAAGGTGCGCAGACGCCCGAAAGCCAGGTCCAGGTCACGGTCCTGGGCGGCCATGTCACCCAGGACGCTGTCCACAGCTTGTTGCGCAAGGGACCAATCGGGGTCGTGTATGAACCGCTCCAGCACCAAGGTCAGGTCGGGGTCCTCCAAGGGAGCGCCTTGCAGGATCTCCTCTATGTAGATGCGATAGAACTCGCCATATGTGGCATGGGCCTTGCGACTGACCATGGCCATGCTGTCCGAAGGAGCATTGAACAGGTCACGGTCCAAACGTCCGATCCGCAGGTCCAATGGCCGGGGTTCGACATCCGCGGCCGGTCCTGAACCACCCGAACAGGCGGCCAGGAAGATCGATGCAGCAGCTAGCCACACCCAGGATGCCCGATCGGTCAACACGTTACTTTTGATCGCTGTAAACGAACCGCAAAACTATGAAGAAGGTCCTCGTGCTTTGTGTGGCCGCCTTGACCGGCCTGAATTCCCTGCAAGCCCAGGAGGCCGCAGGCAACGGCGGTGTACGGTTCGGTCTCAAGCTCAGCCCGAACATGGGCTGGGCCACCTCTGAGACCAAGGACCTTGAAGCCAATGGCTCAGGGTTCGGGTACACCTTCGGCCTGCTCTCCGAGTTCCCCATCGGCAGCACGGGCAACTACCGGTTCGCCACGGGCATCAACATGAACAACATCATGGCGAAGTGGAAGCAGGAGTTCCAGTACTTCGATGCTCCTGGGCAAACCACGAAGAAGTCCAAGGAGCTCACCACGGACGCCAGCCTTCAGTACCTGGAGATCCCGCTCACGGTGAAGCTCATGACGAACGAGATCGGGTACATGCGCTATTTCGCACAGGTCGGATTCGGTGCTGCCTTCAACATCCGAGCGCGCGCTGACATGGTCCAGCCGGTCTATTTCGAGAATGCGCCCACCATCGTGGAGAAGTTCGAAGAGTTGGAGAAGGAGAACATCTCCGACAAGATCAATCTCTTCAAGGCCTCATTGATCGTGGGCGGTGGCCTGGAGTACAATTTCAGCGGGAACACGAGCCTGCTGGCCGGCATCACGTATAACAACGGGTTCACCAACATCGCCAACTTCGATGCCGTCCCGGAGAAGAAGGCCGACCTGCGCGCCCATTACCTGGAACTGACAATCGGGCTATTCTTCTGATCACACTCACCGGAACTGACCGAGGTCCTGTCGCGTACCGGCAGGACTTCGCATTTTTAGGCCATGAACATACCCGGGGCCATAGACCACATCACCGACTGGTTGCGAGCACACTGCGAACGCACGGGTCAACGCGGATTCGTTGTGGGCGTGAGCGGCGGTGTGGACAGCGCCCTTACCAGCACCCTCTGTGCACATACCGGCCTGCCCACCTTATGCGTGGAAATGCCGATCCACCAAGCCCATGCGCAGGTGCAGCGTGCCCAGGACCACATTACGTGGCTGCGCGAGCGGCATCCGAACGTACGGTTGGAAGTGGTGCAGCTCACCGCTGTGTTTGATGCGCTCGTGGCAGCCCTTCCCAAGGATGATGACCCACGCCAGCTGGAGCTCTCCCTGGCCAACACCAGGGCCCGATTGCGAATGACCACGTTGTATTACTTCGCAGGAGTTCTCCGCTACCTCGTGGCCGGCACCGGGAACAAGGTGGAGGATTTCGGTGTCGGGTTCTTCACCAAGTACGGCGATGGCGGTGTGGACCTTTCGCCCATCGCCGATCTCACCAAGACCGAAGTGTTCGCCATGGCCAGGGAACTGGGCGTGATCGAGAGCATTTTACGAGCGAAGCCGACCGACGGGCTTTGGGGCGACGATCGCAGCGACGAGGACCAGATCGGGGCCTCCTATCCCGAACTGGAATGGGCCATGGACCTTCGTTACCGGGGCGTGGATATCCGCCATCAAGTGCTCACCGACCGGCAACGCCAAGTGCTGGCCATCTTCGATCAGCGCCATGCGGCCAACCGGCACAAGATGGAGCCGATCCCCGTGTGCCTGATCCCCGAGGGGTTCAGAGAATGACCGATCTCCGAACCCTGTCGTGGTCGGCCCTGCGCAACCCTTACCGTGCCTTGGTACTGCGGGCCTTCGTCAGGGGATTAACGACCATTACCCGCACCCGACTTTGGATGCCTCATGAACGGCATGAACAGGCCACCGTGGGGATCGGCATCACCCTTCTTGAGCGGCCGTAAGCCCATGCCTCAGGCCGGCACCGCCAGCACTGGGCAGCGCACCGAGCGGACCACCTGTTCGGTCTGCGTACCACGCAATGCATCCAGGAAGCCATCCCGGCCCTTGGTGGCCATCACCACCACATCGGCATCAATGGCCTCGGCCATGTGAACGATGGTGCCCACCACTTCGCCTGGGCGCACCACTTGCTCCACCTTCCATCCGGCAAGCGAGGGCAGTTCAATGTGCGGGGCCGAAGCCTCATCACCCACGTGCAAAAAGGTCAACACACCATTCTGCTGTTCCAGTGCTGTGACCAGGCGAAAAGCCATCTCAATGGCGTTCTTCGGATGGGGGTCCATGGTGACCGGGACCAGTACACGCCGGACCGAGACCTTGCCGGTAGCCACCTCCAGGAATCCCTTTCCCTTGTATGGAACGAAAAGCGTTGGCTCTCCCGCACCACGGGCCAGAGGTGTGGCCACTTTCCGCTTGAACCATTGCCGCCCCACTTCGTTCCCGTGAGCGGCCATGACGACCAGGTCGGTCGGGTGTTCCTCCAGGTATTCGAGGCAGGCCCCTACGGGGTCCCCGCCGTCGAGTATCACCTTGCGCACGCCCACACCGAGCTTCTGAAGCCCTTCCATATCGTGGGCGTCGCCGATGAGGCCCCATTTCGCAAGCGTGCTCCTCACACCCGGCATCTCGCTCCAATCCGTCTGCCCGTCGTTGTCGGCCACATGCATGATGGTGATGGCTGAACGGGTGTTCACCGCGATCCGCAAAGCATGAAGAAAAGCCCTGTCACTGCCGGAACCCAGGTCCGTGGGGTGGAAGATGCGCATGGTATGGTTCGTTCTGTTCACAGCGTGGAGCACACGGCTGCATTCGGCAAAGAAAAGACGGAGAACCGCTGCAAGACAGGACAGCCCTCATTCCAGCGCGTTCAGTGCTCATAGAGCGCACCTCGCCACCACACCTTGGCGGTGTTCTGGTTCAAGCGGGCCAGGATCAGGCCGCGATCAAGTACGAACTCCTGTACCGGCTGGCCGCGCACCACCACTTCGGAAACACCATTCCGCCACACTTTCAGGGAGCGGTCCACATCCACATAGGCCAGGTAGCTCCAGGAGGCCTGCCATTGCTCGGGCACAAACCGTTCAACGGTCTGGACCCGTCCTTGGATGAACACGTTAAGGAAGTTACGGTCCTCGATCACTACCAGACTGTCCATCACCTCCCAGCGCTGGGGCTCGAAGCCCATCGCGGTGTGCACCAGCTTGCCATCGAACACCTTCAGCGCGCCGCTCAGATCCAGCCAGGCCATGACACCCTTGCCCACCTCGTAGCGCTGCGGCATCTGGCCTTCCAGGTCGTACACCGTGCCTTTGTAGAACACTTTGAAGCTCTTGTCGCTCATATCGCGATAGGCCACCATGTCCAGCCCGCATTTGAATTCCATCTCGGTCACGAGGTCGCACAGTTCAATGACCTGCCCTTGGTAGAACACCTTGAACTTGCGGTCATAGGCGGACACCCATGCCAGCAGATTGTCGCCTGCCTTCCATTGAAGCAGGGCGTTACCCGCCAGTTGGTCCTCGATCACCACGATCTCGCCTTTGTAATACGCACCAACGGTCTGTAAGCGGTCATCCTTGAACGCGGCCACACTATCCTCGGTGATATGAGGTCCGGTGACGGAACTGAGCAGCCGCGGTTTATCATCAAAGACCTTGAACATGCCAGCGACGGAGAACCCCACCAAATGATCGGTGACCACCACGTCGGTTCCAGCAGCATCATCGATCTTGGTGACCTTGCCGTTCTGGTAGACCTTGAGGTCCGCCTGCGCATCGGAATACACCACCTTATTGCCACCCACCTTGATCCATTCCGGCTTCAGGTGGTCGATCTGCGTGAAAACACCCCGATCGAACACATACAAACGGCCCATGTAGTCGAGGAACGCAATGACATCCTGGGCGGATAGCCCATGACCGAGGAGGAATCCAAGAGCAAGTAGAGCATAGCGCATGATGAACCAAAGTAAGGCTTCTACGACCCTACCTCTGCACTCCTATGCGAATTCCGTGCCTACCCAACGCTACCTTGCAGGGTCACCTTTCATCCGTTCGACCATCAAGGGAAAAGAACACGGACATGTCCGACCAGGAGATCCTTATGCAACTGCGCACCGGAAGGGAGCACAAAGCGCTTGTGGAACTGTACGCCCACCTGCCCAAGGTGGAACGGATGGTGCGCAACAACAGCGGTACGCGGGCCGATGCCAAGGACCTGTTCCAGGACGCCCTGATCATCCTCTTCGGCAGGGCCAAGGAAGATGGTTTTGCGCTCAGCTGCACCATTGGCACCTACCTCTTCGCCATTTGCCGCAACCGTTGGCAGGAGGAATTGCGGAGACGTGGGCGTTTTGCACAAGAACTGGAGACCGCACCCGATGAGCCCGCGGACCTTGCGGAACTGCTGGCCGAGGAAGGTCGGTTCGGTTCGGCCGAGCGTGCGCTGCGATCATTGGGCGACAAATGCCTCGACCTGCTCAAGCGCTTCTACCTGCTGAAGGAACCGCTGATCAGCATTGCGAGTTCCATCGGGCTCTCGGGCGAAGGAGCGGCCAAAACGCGGAAGTACAAGTGCCTCGAAGAGGCCCGCAAGCGATACCGGACGTTGATCGCACAGGGATCCATCGCACAACCTCAACTCCCCTGAGCGATGAGGAACGAACTGACCCTGATCGAACTGGCCGACCGCTACCTGCGCGGAGAACTGAACACCACTGAACGCGCTGAGGTCGAAGAACGGATGCGCACCAACGCGGAACTACGCGAACTGGTGGAGGATCAACGTGTCCTGCTTGCAGGGCTGCAACGCCTGGCGCTCCGACCTGCGGTGGACAAGGCCTATCGCAGTTACAAGTTCGGGAAGTGGGCTCCCGGCATCGGAGGGGCGGTGGTGGCCGCGTTGCTGATCTCCGGTGGTGCCCTATGGATGACCGGCGCACATGAGTCCGTTCCCATCATCAGCCCAGAGCCCGTTCCCATTGAGATCGAGGACGCAGAACCAGGGGCCACGGATGCACCAGGGGAGGCACCGGCTACTGAGACCGGACGCACCCGACCGGAACAGCGCGATACCGTGATCATGATCATGCAGAACGGCGAGTTGACGCCCATCTCAGCAAAGGACACGGTGGGCAAAGGCACCCTGAGGACCGTGAAGACCATACCCATTACCGCTTCAAGCCCCGCAGAACTTCAGCAGCGACTGGATTCCGTGCAACGGGCCGGCGCACCGACCCAAGGAATACCAGCAAAAGCGATACCTCGGGATTCGTTGCTCCAGAAGCTGGAATGGGAACTCGTGCCGAAGATCGAATGACCCCCTCCTAGCCGATCGTCCAGGTCCGCTCTCCACGCAGGAGGGCATCCAGATCGCCCACGCCCTTCTTCGCCCTGGCCTGTTCCACTTGTGCGTTGATCCGGCTTTCCACGGTGGAACGCTCGGCGATATAGAACACACCGAAGGGTCGCGGCATGGCGCCCTCGTGACGAGGGTCGTCGAACAGGCGAACGAGGATGCTGGCCTTGAAGCTGTCGCGCTCGTCGTGCACCCAGAGGTCATCAGGCAAGGCTTCACCGGGCGTGATATCCACGATCACGGGCGTCATGCCATCGAGCTTGATGCCCTTCGTACCGTTGGCGAAGACGAGCGGCCTGCCATGTTCCACAAAGAGGGTGTGGAAGGGCTTGCTGGCCTTCTCGGTGAAGACCTCGAAGGCGCCGTCGTTGAAGACATTGCAGTTCTGGTAGATCTCGATAAGGCTGGTGCCGCGGTGCGCATCGGCCTTCAGCAACACCTCGCGCAGTTGCTTGGGGTCGCGGTCCATGGCGCGGGCTATGAAAGTGGCATCGGCGCCCTTGCACAAGGCCAGCGGGTTGAACGGATGGTCCACACTACCCATTGGCGTGCTCTTGGTGACCGCACCCTCTGGAGAGGTGGGCGAATATTGGCCCTTGGTGAGGCCGTAGATCTCGTTGTTGAAGAGCAGCACGTTCACGTCCACATTGCGGCGCAACAGGTGGATGAGATGGTTGCCCCCGATGCTCAGCGAATCGCCATCACCGGTGATCATCCACACGCTGAGATCGGGACGCACGGCACGCAGGCCGCTCACAATGGCAGGCGCACGGCCATGGATGCTGTGCATACCATACGTATCCAGGTAGTATGGAAAGCGCGAACTGCAACCAATACCGCTTATGAAGACGATGTCCTCCTTCGGCTTGCCCTGCTCCTTCAGCACGGTCTCCACCTGTTTCAGGATGGAGTAGTCGCCACATCCGGGACACCAGCGCACTTCCTGGTCACTGGCATAATCGATCTTGGTGGGTGCCGCGTTCCCGTTCAGCACTTCGTTCGCGGTGGTCATTGCTTGAGGAATTCGGTTGCAGCGGCCTTGATCTCCGCCGAGGTGAAAGGCATGCCTTGGATCTTGTTCAAACCCTTGGCATCAACGAGGTACTCGGCACGGATCAGCTGGAGGAGCTGTCCGCTGTTCATCTCGGGAATGAGCACGCGCTTGTAGCGCTTCAGGAGCTCCCCCAGCTCCTTGCGGAAAGGGAAGAGGTACCGCAGGTGCAGGTGGCCTACACAATTGCCCTCGGCACACATCTCGTTCACGGCGGTCTTGATGGCCCCGTACGTACTGCCCCAGCCCAGGATCAACAGGTCACCGCTGTCCACGCCATTGCTCAGGTCCAGCGGGGGCACACCTTCCACCACCTTGCGCACCTTCTCGGCCCGCAGGCGCACCATCTTCTCGTGGTTCAGCGGTTCGTAGCTGATGTTGCCGGTGCCGTCCTCTTTCTCGATGCCCCCGATGCGGTGCTGCAATCCCGCCATTCCTGGTATGGCCCAAGGGCGCACGCCCCTCTCGTCGCGCTTGTACGGCAGAAACTTCGCGTCGTCACCGGAAGCTTTCGGGGTCGCAAAAGGTGCGTTGATGTCCGACAGGTCCTTCGCCTCGGGAAAGCGCCAAGGCTCCGCGCCGTTGGCGATATACCCATCGGTGAGCAGGATCACAGGCGTCATGTGCTCCACGGCGATGCGCACGGCCTCGAAGGCCATCTCGAAACAGTCGGTGGGGCTGCTGGCGGCCAGCACAGGGATCGGCGCTTCACCATTCCGACCATGCACCGCTTGGAACAGGTCGGCCTGCTCGGTCTTGGTGGGCA
>JBEICT010000091.1:0-11857 GCA_040383865.1 Flavobacteriales bacterium
AAGCGATGCTTTCGATGGCCTTCAGCAGCTGGGGTGTGGAGGCGAAGCCGATCTCCGGTCTGGCCGGTCCGTTCCTGATGGGGCAGCTGGAGCAATTGGCGCGTCACCCGGCCGTGGGGAAGGTGGAGCTGGTGGTGCCGATGATGTTGGATTGAACGCGGATGACGTTGGTGAACCTCGCAGCACTCAGCGTGTACCGAAGCCTGATGCGCCCACTGCTCTCCGTCATCCTCGCCACAGGCTTCCTGCACGGCGCTGCCCAGTACGACAAGTTCTCCTTCCGCTACAACTACACCTTCATCGAGGACAGCCCAACGCTCACGCCGTTGAAGGGCACCTACCGCGTGGAGTACATCGGGCGCGGGCAATACTGGAGCTACGAGGATCCGCGTTGGCCTGTTCTCCTCCCTGGTCAGCCGCGCAGCTTGACACCGTGCATCCAGGTGAGCGGTGTTCAACTGATGGTGGTTGAAATGGGCCCGCCCTTCGGCTTCCCGGACAACAAGCTGCGCGTGGTGCGTGGGGCCGACACCATGATCGTGGACCTGAACCAGGACGGGCGCTTGGAGACGCTCATGTTGGAGCGGACCGCCAAGCTCGGTGTTCCGCCGCGCCCACCCGTGCTGCTTCCGTTCCGCAAGGGCTGGTTCACCAACATCGACCTGGTGCTGGAGCCGAACACGATGGCGCTCACGGAACGCTTCGACGCGCTTTGGAGTGCTGAAGGCGAGGAGTTGCGTGGACTCTACCACACCAAGCACCACAGCTTCACGCTCGAGACGGACGGACTACGCACCGGTCCCGTTTCCATCGTGATCGATCGCGACCCCAACTACGCGCACCACCTGATGGAGTTCCCGGCCAGCGGCCCCGGCACACGGTTCGAGCTGTACCTGCAGGACAGCACCGGTGTGCCCAGCACTGAGCCGACCCTGCGCGTGGACATGCCCGCTGATGGAGAGACGAGCAAGTGGGTGGACGTGACCGACCTGCCCTACGGTCGGTATACGGCCTACCTGCGGTGGGGTGATGTGGAGAGCCTGTTCCTGTTGACGTTCGGTTGGTGAACTGGTTCCCATGCATTGTTGTCCCTTCCTCCTTCTTGCGCCCTTGGGCCTCTTCGCCCAACCCGCCCCGCCTTCGTTCTGCTTCGTGTTGGCCGAGGACCGCGCGGTCGTTCAGCCGTTCGGGACCGAAGTGCGCGTGATCCAGCACTACCAGGAGCGGGTGCCCTACGTGGGCGTGAACGGCACGTGGTTGAAGCCGGAAGAAGCGCTGCCGTTGCAAGCTGGACCGCTGTTCCGCGACAGCACATCACATTGGGCCGTGTACCATCCGGTCGAAGGCGTGGCGGGATCGTACGTGTTGATCATCCAGGGGAAGGACACCATGCGCATCGACCTGCCCGAGGACCCGAAGCCCTTGAACGAGCGTGCATGGGCGCGTGCCGATCGCGCCACGCCGGAGGTGATCCGATTCCGGAAAGGTCATTTCGCTGTGCAGGAGCTCATTGCGGATCGATGGGCCATTGCAGCCGCCCAAACGCTTGCCAAGCAACTGATCGCAGAGGATGAAGCGGCCTACAAGCAGGAGCTCGCAGCCTTGGAAGAATACTACCGCACCCTTCCGCCGCCCGTTCCGCCGGCGCCGCCTTTCACGCCACCGCCACCGATGACGGAGGAGGACTGGGCAGCCTACTGGGCACAACAACCGCCGTTGAAGCAGATACGTCTCGATCGCGTGAACGCCGATACGGTGTGGGTGAAGATCACCGGTCGCGTGATGCTGGATGGAGGTTGCGCGAGCGGGATGCCCCTCTTCGGCATCGAGATGCTCACGGACACCGGCTGGGTGGAGCGCATCCCCTTCGATCTGACCCAGATGGATTGCGGCATGCCTTGGGCGGACTGGGAGGAACACCTGGTCATGCTTCCGGCCTTGCGTTGGTGGGTGGGTGCGCATCAACCCGAGGGGAAGAAGACGATGTTGCCAGGGAGCTACCGGCTGTTCTTCGTTGGCGGCGATCTGAAGCGGTTGGCGACGGAGACGTTCAGCCTGTTGTGAGCCGTCGGCCGGCCACCACCTCCACCAGTCCCAGCACGGCGATCAACCCCTGCAACCAGAACAGCTCCGTCATCAGCACCTGCACACCGATCCAGATCAATGTGCCCACACCAAGGATCAGCCCTGCACGCGATGCGCTGGGCGAACGTCGCAGTGTGAGCACGAAGCCAACACTGTGACCCAACCCGAGCACCCCGAACAGGATAACTCCCGGCCAGAAGTAGTCGGCGAAGAGCGTGCCGTGCATGAAGCCGCTCGGCAATTGGAGCAACGAGCCATCGGGCGCCAGCATCAACAGGGCCCCACCCGCCAGTGCATTGAGGGCGAGGAAGCCTTGTGTGATCAGCAGTGCAATGCGCATGAGGCGTGTTCTGTGTGCGAAGATGAAGTGTGCCACCACTCCGTACCATGACCTACGACAGCAAGCGGCGTCGAACGCTTTCTGTTACGAGGTGTACAGCGTTCGCGATGCGTAACCCTTTTCTTTTGCTCCTGCTCCTGTTGTGCATGTGTTCCAGTGTGCAGGCAGGCGTTGATCTGTCCGTTGTCTTTGTGCGCGATACAGCGGGCAGGCCGATGTCCGGCACCTATGCATCACCGGTCGCGGCGCAGGCGTGGAAGGGAAGGCCCGCTAAACCCGCATGGACCGTGGAGATGCACTTCACGGTGAGCAAGGACTACCCGTACAGCACCTACGAGATCGGGCGCCACCAGTCCTGGCCGCTAAGCCCGGATACGGTGCGTGTGGGCGGACAACGACATTTGCGCTTCACCATTCTGGACTGTTGGTGCGTGGACCAGTACCTGCTGGTGATCCAAGGCGGCGAGACCATGCGCGTGGACATGCCCAATGATGCCCACGCACGCCGCAACATGGTACAGCAAATGGTATGGCGCAGTGGCAACGTTCCTTCACCGGAAGTGATCCGCTTTCGGCCCGGGCGCTTCAGCTACGTGGCGTTGGCGCAGGAGAGCGAGCTACAAGAGTTGGAGCAGCGCATCGCCGACAGGTTGGTGAAGAATGCCGGGAAACAACCCATGGTGCGGGTCGTGCCAACCCCACTGATGCCTGCTCCGCCCAGCGCAACAGTGCCACAGGAAGAACGGCCACAAGTGAACGGACCACACGGCGGCAGCATTCGCTTGGTGGAGCAGCGCGGCGATACGCTGGTGCTGCGGGTCACCGGTGAAGTGATGCTCGATGGTGGCTGCTCGAGCAGCACACCCATGATGGCCGTGGAGGTGAACGTCACGCACGACAATTGGCTCCAGTTGGCGTCCAGCATGGATGTGCAGATGGACTGCGGCCTCTCCTCCACCGCGTGGAAGGACCACGAACTACGCATCCCCGTGGTGGAATGGATCCAGCGCCACGGTCGCGAAGGGCTGGCGGTGATGCCAGGTCGCTACCGGATGGGTGTGCGCTTCGCGGATGGTGCCGTATGGTGGACGAGGACCTTCACCTTGCGGTGAGATCACTCCATGCCTGCGGCCACTTTCACGGTGTGCTCACCAGCCCGCAGCACATACACGCCCGGTGTGGTCACGGGGAGGAAGTGGCGGTCGGTGGTGCCTGTGGTGGCCAGCAGCAGCCGGCCTTGTGCGTCCCACAGTTGCAAGGCACCCAGCGGACGTGCATCCACCGTATACACCCACAGTCCGCCCGGCACATTGGCTGTGCGCAATGCCGGTCCTTCCACCTCGCTCAGGCCCTCGGGGCTATCCACGCAATAGGGGAGCAGCACGAAGTCCAGGTCAACGGGCAGCGACCACACCACGGGCCAAAGCTCGGTGGACATGAGTCCCGGACCGGCCATGTAGAACATGGGTGCACCGCCAGTGGGAGGTGAATTGGGCCCAACGGACATCGCATAGTTGCCTGGCAGCAGGCAGATGGTATCCATGTCCATTTGCTCTTCTGCTGTCAGTACGAACAGGCCAGGGGCCAAATCGCCGCCATCGTTGTAGATGGTCCAGTTGTAGTTGCCAATGGGCAAGGCACCACCGAAGTTGCCGATGGACGGGTACACCGTAACGCAGCTGGTGGATGGACAGAGCGCGAAGGTCTGTTCCCACGCGCAGGCCAGCGTGGAGGTGAAGCCCGTCCACAGTTCCAGGCGCCCTGTAAAAGGCCCTACGGGTGCTTCAACGCCGTCCATCAGCCGCAGCGTATGCCAGCTGTCCTGTGCGATGGCGAAGTAGGTCACGGTCTCCTTGGCGAGCGTGTCACCCTGTGCATCGAAGAGGATGAAGTTCGGATAGTCGAACTGCTCCACGGTCTGGTGCTGAACATGCACCACTACGGCAGTGTCGCTGAAGTAGGCCCACTGCACATCAATGGTCAGGTCCTCGCAGGGGAACACCGGCCCGCTTACGGTAAAGGTGTGTTGTGCGGGTGGCGCTCCATCGAGGATGCCGGTGGTGGCATCGGTGAAGTCGATGGTGTAGTTGCCGGCGGGCAGTTGGCCCAGCTGGATCACTTCCGTGTGCGGCACCAGCACCGGGATGCCACCATTGCTCAGGGCCACCAGGGTGATGCTCACCGTCCCCCCGCTCACATCGGCCAACGCAGTTTGGATGTAAGCACCGCCGTCGCTGAGGTTACCGATCAGCGAAAGGCTCACGTCATCGGCCGTGGTGGGGTTCGCGGGTTGCACCACGATCTGGTCCAAATAGAAATGGGTCTGCGCTTGTCCAGCCAGTGCGGTCAGAAGGAACAGGAAGAAGGGTAGTGTCCGTTTCATGCGCTGTTGACGTTGGGGAGCGGTTGGATCGCTGCCTGAAGGTACGAACAGCGTGATGGGTAGTGAGCTGATCCGGCTCATTGACCTGTTGCCATCGAGCCTTGTTCACGTATGCCAATGGATCAATGTGGTGATCACTGTCCAACTACCGGGACGGTAGATGATGAGCGTGCAAAGCCATGGGGCGCACGAATTCCAAGAGCGGCGGTGCGGCCAGGTCCTAGGGGCAAGGTGTGCCGAAGCACCCTACGGATTACACACCCCGCAAGCACCCGGTTCCTCGCCGGTCTTTCCGTCGTCGCGGGGCGTGTCTACGGAATGGCCGCACACATGACAGGTCCTCCGGAAGGCACGCACGCTCTGTGTGGGCCAGCCGCATCCCAGGCAGGGCAGGCCCGGCAACGCTTCGGTGATGCGGAACCAGCACGCGCCGCACGATGGGCACAAGGTGGAGAGCTCCTGCGCGAACCGTTCCGCGGTCTCGGTGATCACACTCATACGCGTGGGGTTCGCCATGGCACGGAGGTCCGTTTCCACCCAGCAGGAACCATGCGCTGCGATCAGTTGCTCTGCCGTGCTGCTTAGCTGTTCGGCATGTGCAATGCCCTTGATGATCGGATCGCCGGTGGACCACTTCTCTTGTGGACGCAGAACAAGTTGATGCTCCGGAAAACGCTGGCGTTGCGCGAAGGCGTTCACGGCTCCGATCGTTTCGCACTGCTCACCACCCGCGACCGCGTTCAGCGATACATGCCTGTAATGATGGACCGCATCACTGCGTACATCGAGCAACACGAGCCACTCCTCATTGCAGGTAATGAAGGGCGCGGGCGGGTAGGGGCCGAAGGAGCCTTCGCTGGCGATCACCAGGTCCATGCCGCTCACCTCCGCGCCGTGGCGGGCCTTGGCGATGCAGGCGTTGAGCGGGTCGGTGGTGCGCTGCACCTCGCCGCTGAAGGCACCGAACCGATCGGTGTCCACGTCAGCGATGGCCCGGTATCCGCCAAGCGGAAGCCCCTTCATCAAGGCAGGACCAATGGCGCGCTCCTTGCCATGCAGGGTGGCCACGCCGAGCGTGCGGCCGGTGAATCGGGCGAGGCCAGGTGATGTGGAAGCGTCACTCATGTTCGCGACTCCGGGTCAAGCCCGGAGTGACAGATCACTCGCCCTGTCCCAGCGAGAAGCCGCGAACGCCGTCGAAGAGGTAGAGGTTCTCGGTCTTCACCACTTCGATGTGCGCTTTCTCCAGCAGTTGCATCAGCTGGATCACTTGCTTCGTGCCCACGGACTGGTAGGTGGCCTTGTCCATGTCCACCTCCACCTCGGGGCCCACGAAGCGGCAGCGCCAGTGGTCGGTGCAGAAGGTCTCGGGGAAGCCGTCGGGCCACACCTTCACGCCGCGGTTGGTGATGAGCTTCAGCTTCAGCATGCCATGTGATGCCTTCAGCAGTTTTTCGGCGAGCTCGTTCGGCGTGTGTTGTGCATCGCACACGAACAGGTCAACGCCGCAGAGCTGGCGCTTCACCACCGGGCGCTCGTACACATAGGGAGGCATCTCACCCCCTTTCGCATGCACGGGCTTCAGCACTTCGGGCAACTTGCCCAGGCGCTCGATCACCGCATCGGCGAACTCCTTGGTGCCGGCCTTCACTTTCGATACGCCCTCGCGATGGATGTCCGCGGGGTGGATGCCGTCCTCCAGGGTGCGCAGCCACGCGTTCTGGATCAGCTCGGCCTTTTCGGGCATGCCGAGGTGAACGAGCATCATGCCTGCTGCATTGAGCATGGCACTGGGGTTCGCGATGTTCATGCCGGAGATGTCCGGTGTGCTGCCGTGGATGGCCTCGAACATGCTGATGCGGTCGCCGATGTTGGCGCTGCCCGCCATGCCCACGCTGCCGGTGAGCTCTGCCGTCACGTCGCTGATGATGTCGCCGTACAGGTTCAGCGTCACGATCACATCGTAGCGGTCCGGACGGGTGGCCACGCGCGCTGTGCCGATGTCGATGATCTGCACTTCCTGCTGGATGCCGGGGTATTCCAGGCCCACGCGGCGGAACATGTCGGCGAACATGCCGTCGGTCACCTTCATGATGTTGTCCTTCACCAGGCAGGTCACCTTCTTGCGGCCGTTGCGGTGCGCATATTCGAAGGCGTAGCGGATGATCTTCTCGGTGCCGGGGATGCTGAGCACCTTCAGGCACTGGTACACATCGGTGGTCTGCCGGTGCTCGATGCCCGCGTACAGGTCCTCCTCGTTCTCGCGCACCACCACCACGTCCATGTCCGGATGCTGCGTCTTTACGTAGGGGTGGAAGCTGCGGCAGGGGCGCACGTTGGCATACAGCCCGAGCGTTTTGCGGATGGTGACGTTGAGGCTCTTGTACCCGCTGCCCTGCGGCGTGGTGATGGGGCCTTTGAGGAACACCGGATTGCGGCGCAGGGTGTCCCACGCCTCGGCCGGTATGCCACTGCTGTTCCCTTGCAGGTAGACCTTCTCACCCACATCGATGCGGTCGTAGGTGAGGCCGCATTGGGCGGCATCGAGAATGCGGAGCACGGCCTCGGTGATCTCGGGCCCGATGCCGTCGCCCTGGGCTACAGTGATGGTGTGGCTCATTTCCGTTTTTGGGGTTGTGCGTGTTCGAGGTAGGTGATGGTGCGGTGCAGCAGGTGCTGCGCCAGCGGTTTCAGGTCCTTGCGGCTGCTCAGTTCCGTGAGCGAGGGCAGGTGTTCCATGGCGAAGGGGAGGGAGTGCGCCATCTCGATCACCGTGGTGGCGAAGGAGCGCGGCATGGGCACATCGGCGCGGCAGGCCACCAGGCGCTCCGACACGAAGGCGCTCAGTTCCTTGTAGGGGGTGAAGAGCTTCCGCGCATTGTCGTCGTCCACGTTCTTGTGCAGGTAGCTCTTCATGCCCTCGTTGATCACCAGCAACCGCAGGGCGTGCGGGTCCAGTTGCAGTTCGGGCAGTTCCTTCGGCCACACCCCGCAGATGGCCTCCACCACATGGTCCAATGCCTCGCGGGGCGTGTGCGCTTTTTCCACATGGCGGCCACACACCTGCCGCAACCACAACCAATAGAGTTGGAAGTAGTACTGAAGAAGGCGATGTTTGTTGGGGAAGTACTTGTACAGGCTCACCTCCGTGCTGCCGATGTGCTCCGCCAGTTTCTTGAACGTGAACGATTCCAGTCCCAGCGTGTTCATCAGCACCAGGCCCTCGCTCACCATGGAACGCCCCAGTTCAGTGGCTTCCGGGTCCTTCAGGGACAGGTTCGGGTCGGGGCGGAGGTGGACGTGCGAGGACATGTTCCGGGTGCGAATATAGTAATACTAAACACACGGCATTGTTTTACTAACTTTGTCTCCGCAATGAACCCCATCACTCCCTGGCAACGGCTCACGCGCCTGCTCAAGGTCGACAAGCGAGAGATCGGCCACATCTACCTCTACGCGCTGGTGGGCGGCGCCATCAGCCTCAGCCTGCCGTTGGGCGTGCAGGCCATCATCAACCTGATCAGCGGCGGCCAGATGGCCACCAGCTGGGGCGTGCTCGTGGCCTTCGTCACCGTCGGGGTGGGCTTCGCGGGCGGCCTGCAGGTGATGCAGCTGTCCCTGGCCGAGAACATCCAGCAGCGCATCTTCGCACGCAGTGCCTTGGAGTTCGCGTACCGCCTGCCACGCATCCGCTACGAGGCGGCCGGTGGGCGCTACCTGCCCGAGCTCGTCAACCGCTTCTTCGACACCATCTCGGTACAGAAGGGCCTGGCCAAATTGCTGCTGGACCTGCCGCTGGCCGTGCTGCAGATCATCCTGTGCCTCATCCTGCTGGCGGTGTACCACCCGTTCTTCATCCTCTTCGGCCTGCTGCTGCTGTTGCTGCTGCTCCTCATCTTCCGCTTCACCGGCCAGCGCGGTCTGGCCACCAGCCTGGAGGAGAGCGGTTACAAGTACAAGGTGGCCTATTGGTTGGAAGAGATCGGCCGCAACCAGGAGACCTTCAAGATGGTGGGCCGCACGGACCTGCCCATCGAACGTACGGATACACTGGTGTCCAGTTATGTGAAGGCCCGCCAGGCGCACTTCAAGGTGCTGGTGGGGCAGTACTCTGCCCTGGTGATCTTCAAGGTGGTGATCACCCTGGGCCTGCTCGCCTTGGGCGGCCTGCTGGTGATCAACGAAGGCATGAACCTGGGCCAGTTCGTGGCCGCCGAGATCGTGATCCTGTTGCTCATCAACGCGGTGGAGAAGATCATCCTCGCCATCTCCTCCGTGTTCGATGTGCTCACGGCCCTGGAGAAGATCGGGCAGGTCACCGACCTGGAGCTGGAACGCACGGGTGGGCTCAGCGTGCTCTCCACCGATGGCTCGAAGGGCCTGGAGGTGCGCACGGAGGCCCTCGGTTTCCAGTCCAAGTGGAACGAACGACCGGTGCTCGCGGACATCGACCTGGACCTGAAGGCCGGCGAGAAGGTGTGCCTGAGCGGCACCAATGGATCGGGCAAGACCACCCTGCTGCGCCTGCTGGGCGGGGGCATGGCGCCCACCGAAGGCAGCGTGATGTTCGATGGCCACCCGGCCACCAGCCTCGACCTGGAGCACCTGCGTTCCATGATCGGCGACAGCCTCAGCGACGAGGACGTGTTCTCCGGTACCGTAATGGACAACATCGCCGTGGGCCGTTCGTGGATCACCGAGAGCGAACTGATCGAGGCCTGCCAGGTCACCGGCCTCATGGAACGATTGGCCATGCTGCCCGAAGGCCTGCTCACCAAGCTGGACCCGCAGGGCGCACGCCTGCCCAAGAGCCTGGTGAAACGCATCGTGCAGGCCCGCGCCATCGCCGGCAAGCCCCGCATGATACTGCTGGAGGACAGCCTGCAGGACTGGGAGGTGCACGAGCGCGAACAGCTGCTGGGCTACCTCACCGCGCGCGAACGGTCGTGGACCCTCCTCATAGTCAGCAACGATCCCTGGGTGCAGCAGCGTTGCACACGCACCCTCCACCTGCGCAACGGTCGCCTCGAGAACATCTGAGCCATGCTTGACCTGAGCCCCCACAACTCCGTACCGGTCCTGAACCGGAGCACCTTCGGGTGTTTCCGCACCATCGGTGTCGCCCGGGCCAATGCCCTGTTCGCCAAGTGGCTCATTGCCATTTGCGCACTGGTGCTCCTGGGCCTCTTCCTGCCGTGGACACAGAACATCCGCGCACGCGGCGCCCTCACCAGCCTCTCGCCCGACCAGCGTCCACAGACCATTCATGCCATCATTCCCGGCAGGGTGGAGGAGTGGTTCGTGCAGGAAGGACAGTTCGTGCAGAAGGGCGACACCATCCTCCGCCTCAGCGAAGTGAAGGCCGAGTACTTCGACCCGCTGCTGTTGGAACGCACCCAGCAGCAGATCACCGCCAAGGAGCTCACCGGCCGCAGCTACGAGGAGAAGGTGCACGCCCTCGACGCGCAGATCGATGCCCTCACCGCCGGCCTGCGCATCAAGCTGGAACAGGCACAGAACAAGATCATGCAGGCCCGCTTCAAACTCCAGAGCGACAGCATCCGTGTGGTGGCCGCCACCACCGAGATCAAGGTGGCCGACGATCAGTACGAACGCGGCCTGCAGCAGTTCAAGGAGGGGCTCATCAGCAAGGTGGAGCTTGAACGACGCCAGGTGGCGCAGCAACGTGCCAACGCCACCCTCATCGATGCCCGCAACAAGCTGCTCGATGCCCGCAACGAACTGCTCAACGCCCAGCTGGAGGTGAACGGCATCCGCAACGACTACCGCGACAAGCTGAGCAAGGCCGAGAGCGAGAAGTTCGCCAGCATGAGCCAGATGTACACCACCGAGGGCGAGGTGAGCAAGATGCAGGTGGACCTGGCCAACTACACCGTGCGCGCCGGCAACTACTTCGTTACCGCACCCCAGCAGGGCTACATCACCAAGGCCGTGGTCACCGGTCTGGGCGAAACGGTGAAGGAGGGCGACCCGCTGGTGAGCGTGATGCCCACCAGTGCATCGCTCGCCGTGGAGCTCTACGTACGCCCCATGGACATGCCCCTGATCACCAAGGACCAGAAGGTGCGCTTCATGTTCGATGGCTGGCCCAGCGTGGTGTTCAGCGGCTGGCCCAACAGCAGCTACGGCACCTTCGGCGGCGAGGTGGTGGCCATCGACAACTTCATCAGCCCCAATGGCCGCTACCGCATCCTGGTGGGGCCCGACAGCGCCGATGCGGCCTGGCCCACCGCCTTGCGCGTGGGTGGTGGTGCCGTGGGCTTCGCGCTCATGAGCGATGTGCCCATCTGGTACGAACTGTGGCGGCAGATCAACGGGTTCCCGCCCGACCTGTACACCGAGGCGCAGGCCAACATCACCGGAACCGCGGCGAAGAAATGAGACGCACCGGCATAACCCTGCTGTTGCTGCTCGCCGTGGCCACGGTGCGCGCGCAGGTGCCCGCCGGGACCACCGCGACCGCCCTGCCCACCGTGCTCACGCGCGAGGCCTTCGTGCGCCTGGTGCTGGAGAACCACCCCATGGCCCGGCAGGCGGCGCTGCGGCCGGAGCTCGGCGCCGCGGCGGTGCGCAGTGCGCGCGGCGGTTTCGACCCCATGGCCACCGCCAACTACGACGAGAAGTTCTACGACGACAAGACCTACTTCCAGCTCTTCGATGCCGGCCTGAAGGTACCCACCTGGTTCGGCGTGGAGCTCTTCGCCGGCTTCCAGGAGAACAGCGGCGAACTGCTGGACCCGCAGGCCTTCACGCCCAGTGATGGGTTGCTGAAGGTGGGCGGACAGCTCAGCCTGGGCCAGGGCCTCTTCATCGATCAGCGCCGCGCCACGCTGC
Organism: Flavobacteriales bacterium; assembly: GCA_040383865.1. Taxonomy (GTDB): domain Bacteria; phylum Bacteroidota; class Bacteroidia; order Flavobacteriales_F; family PHOS-HE28; genus PHOS-HE28. The sequence continues at coordinate 11,664 of JBEICT010000091.1, forward strand.
GCCGCTCCGAGGCCTACCTGCGCGCCACGCAGGCCGAACGCATCCAGATGCTCAACGACCTGCTGCTGCAGGCCCTCAGCGACCACACCGACTGGGTGGCCGCCTACCGCGCGCTGGAGGTGAGCAACAACGCCGTGGCCCTCGCCACCATCCGCCTCGATGCCATCCGCGGCAGCTGGCGCGGCGGCGACCGC
>JBEICT010000092.1:0-11792 GCA_040383865.1 Flavobacteriales bacterium
GCGATGTGCAGGCCGCGGCCCGCGTACTGACCGGCTGGACCGTTCGCGAGACCGACATCGCCGGCACACCGGTGCTTCCGTTCACGCTCTTCCGGCCCAACCAGCACGACACCACCAACAAACAGTTCAGCGGCTTCTTCAACAACACGGTGATCCAGGGACAGACCGGAGCCGATGCCGGTGCCACGGAGCTGAACGCCTTACTGGACATGATCTTCGCGAAGGAGGAAGTGTCGCTCTTCATCTGCCGCGAACTGTACCGCTTCTTCGTGCACGGAGAGATCGATGCGAGCGCCGAAGCGGAAGTGATCGTGCCTTTGGCACAACTGTTCCGCGATACTGCCACGGATCCGGACCAAATGCACACCGTGGTGCATGCCCTGCTCACCAGCGAGCACTTCTTCAGCGAGCAGGTCCGGGCCTGCATGGTCATGAGCCCTGCCGATCTGGTGATCGGATCCATCCGCAAGCTGAACATGCCGATGCCCACGCCCCAGCAGTTCGAGGCACAATACCGCGTGTGGCGCGATATCTATTGGCTGACCGCCTACTGCGGACAGGAACTGCTGAACCCTCCGAACGTGGCAGGTTGGTCGGCCTACTACCAATTCCCCAGCTACGACGACATCTGGTTGGACACCGCCACCTACCCGGCGCGCAACTTCAGCCTTCAGGGGATCCTGTACACCGGGTTCAGCACCCCCAACAACCTGTACCAAGTGGAAAGCAGGAACCTGCTGTTCAAAGTGGACCTGGTGCAGCTGGTGGGCCAGTTCAACAATGCCATGGACCCGAACGTGGTGGTGGCCGAAGCGGCCGAACTGCTGATGGCCGTGCCCATCTCCACCGCCGTGCGCAACCAGTTGAAGACAAGCTACCTGCTGCTGGGGCAGCAAAGTGACTTCTACTGGAGCGACGCCTATGAGATCTACGTGAACGACCCGAACACCACGGACATGACCGCTCAATTGGTGCCCAGCCTGCTGCTCTGGCTCTTCCTCGACATGTCCGGTGCCGCCGAGACCCAACTCCACTGAACGCCATGAACAGAAGAAACTTCCTTCGCAGTTCGGCAGCGGCCACCATCGGTGGGTTCACCGTGCAGGGCTTCTCCAGCCCACTGCTAAGTGCCCTGCGTAGCTCAGAGACCGAGGACCGTGTGCTGGTGATCGTGCAGCTGTTCGGCGGCAACGATGGGTTGAACACCGTGATCCCGCTGGACCAGTACGGCGTGCTGGCCACCAAACGGCCCAACGTCCTCATTCCCCAGAACGCCACATTGTCGCTCACCGGAACATCGAGCACCGCCTTCCACCCTTCGATGGGCGGGCTGCGCGAGCTGTGGGAGGATGGCAAACTGCGCATCGTGCAGGGCGTGAGCTATCCCGAACCCAACTTCTCCCACTTCCGCGCCACGGACATTTACGAGACCGGCGCCAACAGCGACCAATTGCTCAGTTCGGGCTGGACGGGCCGCTACCTGAACCTGGAGTACCCCAACTTCCCGGCGGGCTATCCGAACGATGACATGCCCGACCCACTTGCCATCCGCGTGGGTGGCACCGTAGGCCCCGGTCTGCAGTACATGGGTGTGAGCATGGGCACGGCCATCTTCAATACAGACGATCCGCTCAACCTGACCGGAAACATCTACAACGATCCGGCCAGCGCGCTTTGCAGCGGTGGCAAGCTCGACTTCGTGCGCCAGGTGCAACGGCAGACCGACCTCTACGGTGATGTGATCGAGGCCGCGGCGGTGTCGGGCTGCAACCAGAGCACCCTCTACCCCACTGGCAATGCGCCGGGCGCTGAGCTGGCCGCCGCACTGAAGATCGTGGCGCAGCTGATCTGCGGAGGACTGAAGACCAAGATCTATTGGGTGAGCATCGGCGGTTTCGATACGCACGCCCAACAAGTAGTGGCCAACGACCACACCTTGGGCGCGCACGCCGATCTGCTGAAAGGCCTGAGCGATGCCATCCATGCCTTCCAGGACGACCTGCAACTGCTTGACCTGGAGGACCGCGTGATGGGCATGACCTTCAGTGAGTTCGGCCGACGCATTGTGGACAATGCCTCGCTGGGTACCGACCACGGGAGCGCCCAACCCATGTTCCTCTTTGGCAGCAAGGTGATCCCCGGGATGACCGGCACCAACCCCGAGATCCCTGCCAACGCCACCTTCCAGACCAACCTGGCCATGCAGTACGATTTCCGCTCGGTGTATGCCAGCGTGCTGAAGGACTGGTTCTGCCTTTCGGACAGCGACCTCGACACCGTGCTGCTCGAGACCTACCAACCGCTTGAGCTCATCGACCCCAGCGGGTGCCTTGGCACCAGTGTTCATGCCATCAACCAACGGGCGGGTGACAACCTGTTGCAGGCCTATCCGAACCCTTTCACCGAACGCACCTCGCTCGAATATGTCAGCAATGGCGGCAGCGTGTTGATCCAGGTTTACAACGAACAGGGGCAACTGTTGCAGACCGTGCTGAACCAGCCCATGCCGGCGGGTGTGCACAAGGTGGACGTGGACCTGGGGCCATTGCCTGCCGGGGTCTATTACGCGCGGCTGCAGAACGAAGGTGTCCAACAGGTCCGAAGCCTGTTGAAAGTGCGCTGACGGACCGTGGCGAAGGATACTGCGATCGGTGCTCCTATCTTGTCGGGCGAGGAAACTGCCGCCATGGACACTAATGAGACCCCTATCGAAGAACCTGTGCTTCCCGACAGCCACGCGCCGGTGCGGTATGAGGATGTGGACCCCTATACCGCCGACCACCGTGATTACCTGCTTATCCAGAGCCGGGTGAACCTGATGGCCATCAGCCAGTTGAGCGACCTGAAGGCCAACCTGATGCTCACACTATCCGCCGTAATGCTGCAGTTCTCACTGGTGAAGGTCTCGGACCATACACTGCAGGGACCAGTGGCGCACTATTGGGTGATCGCGATCGGCGCATTGTCAACGATCATCCTGAGCGCTTGGTCCACTGTCCCAAAAACCCCGCTGTTCTTCAAGGAACGCCCGGATACCGGTAGCACCCGCGCTCCTTACAACATCCTGCACTTCTCCACCTTCATCCAACTGAGCGTTCCGGAGTTCAAGCGCCACATGCGCCAGGTAATGAGCTCACCGCCCCGCACGCACAACGCCATCCTGGAGGAGCTCCATGCGCACGGCCGGTTCATTTCACGCCGCAAGTACCTGCCGCTGCGTCTGGCCTACCTCACCTTTCTGCTCACGTGGTTCGTGGGCGCAGCGCTCTACCTCTCCGAAGGCTGACGGGGGGCGTCCCAACCCGGGCGAATGAAGCGGTCCGTATCGGGGAACTCCTTGTGCAGTTCCTCGCTGATCCTTCGTAAAAGCTCGAGCATCGCCACCAGGCCATCGTCCTCCCCAGGCATCAGCTCGGACACGAGCTCCCAGGCCGCCGTGCAGCGTTGGACGATCTCCTTGCACAGTTTGGCCGTGCCGTTCCAGTCGCTCTGCAGGGGATGCATGTCCATGGACGCCATCCATCCGGTGTCCTCCAGCTTTCCGTGGATGGCACGCTGGCACTTCACGTGCAGCATGGTCTGGAACCAACCGATCTCGTCCAGAGCCTCGCTGAGCACCAGCAGTTCCGGAGTGCGCAGAGCTGCGGCAACACTGAGCTCCTGATGGCGATGCACCAAGATGCCTTTCGCGGTGAGCATCTCCTCACGCGGCTCCATCCATTCATCCACCAGGTCCATGTAGGCCATGCCCATGGTCGATAGCGGGTGTGCCTCCAGGGCCTGCCTCGCTCGTTCCTGTTCCGTGATCTCTTCAGCCGTGGGTTCCAGGTCGGCGGGATCAAGGTCGAGCTCCATCCCTTCTTCGTCCTCGTCCCGATCCTCCGCTTCCAAAGGCGGCATGTTCATCAACTTCATCAGCCGCTCGCGCAGGTCCTCCGGTCTTTCGCTGCCGAAGGCATCCTCGGCCTCTCCCACATCATCCACCTCCACGGCGCCCACCCGGCACTGCCGCACGAACCGGCACCGCTCACAACGCCGGTCGCAATGGTTGTACACCCCCGGAATGAAGCCCTGGGCATCGGGTGCATGGATATCCAGCGCCATGATCCGAAGTTAGCACAGACCATCACTAATTGTGATCGGTACTGGCAGCAGGGTCACCTTTTCACACCATGTGCATTAAGGGTCAAAGGGCAGGCGCCCAACACAGAACCGACCCAATACCCACACTCATGGCACGCACACTCCTTCTTCTACTGAGCCTTCTCCTGGCCACGCTCGGCATGGCCTCCACGACCGTCGTGGAACTCCATGTCCACTTTGACAAGGACCGCAGTGAGCTGACACCAACGGCCGTGGCACAGCTCGACAGCCTGATGGCCACGCTCACCCTCCATGGCGATTATGGGTTCGTGGTGCAGGGCCACACCGACAGCGACGGTGACCTCGCCTACAACGAGGCGTTGTCCGAAGCCCGCGCCGCGACCGTTGCGCAATACCTGGCGAACAAAGGTGCCGATCAACGCCTGGTCAGGGTGGACCGCTTCGGTGAGCTGGACCCCATGGCCAGCAATCGCAATGAGCAGGGCATGGCCCTGAACCGTCGGGTGAAAGTGACCTTCACGCGCCACTACTTCGCCGATACCGAGGAACTGCGCAGGGCCTTGATGGAAGGCAGCATCCAACGGTTCACCATCGACCCCACGCAGGACCAGACCATCATCGGCGCGGCCGGCGTGCAGGTGCGCTTCGAGGCGGGTGCGTTCATTGATGCACAAGGCCGCCGCGTGAACGGACCCGTGCATGTGGAAATGACCGAGGCGCTCGGGTTACAGGCCATGCTGGCCCATCAGCTGAGCACCCGCAGTGGTGAGCGAATGCTGGAGACCGGTGGCATGCTGCGTGTGCAAGCCACCGATGCCAACGGCAATGCCCTGCGCCTCGCAGCCGCATCGCCCATGGACGTGGCAGTGCCCCTGCAACAGCGCAAGCCGGGCATGGAGCTTTTCCTCAGTAGTGATGGCGCCGATTGGACCGCCACAGTACAGCCGCTGAAGGAGACGGTGGTGAGCACCTGGCGTGAACCACGCTATCCTACGCCGCCCAGCTTCTCATACAAACTTCCGGTTTATGTGCAGGACCTGAAGGGCAGGCCCGTGAAACCCGTGGAACCCGTGCTGCCTCGCGAACCGGTGGCGCCGCGCCGCGAGAGCTACACCGCCTACAGCCCTTGGTGGGCCTTCCTGGCGCCAAAGCGTGTGGAACGGATGAGCAAGGCACGCTACGCCACAGCCTTGGAACGGCACGCTGCGCTGATGGCCAAGTACGAGCGCAAGGTGGCTACTTACGATGCCGAATGCAGCAGCTTCCCCGAGCGCCTGCACAGCTACCACGAGCGTATGGCCGCATGGCAGGAACAGCAGGCGGCAGCATACGCGGCCTGGTATGCGGACGTGTACACACCGATGCTGGAACGCTACAACGCGCTCTATGCCCCACAACGGGCCCGGTACGATTCGCTGGTGGCGAACTGGAGCAAGGTGCGCGCAGAGAGCCTGCGGCAATACACCCTGCGCGCCGACAGCATGGGCACGGCGGACATGGGTGGCCTACAGGCCTATGTGTTCAGTACGGCACAGCTCGGGTGGATCAACTGCGACCGCTTCATCAACCTGCCAGAGTCGCAGAAGTACCAAGTGACCACCAAGGGCGAGACACCCGAACAGACCGAGGCTTTCGTGGTGTTCACGAAGATGCGGAGCATCCTGCAAATGGGCCGCAATGGCTGGGGCGAGCTGGCCTCGCCTCCCGTTGCGCGCAACGAACCGGCCGTGCTCTTCGCGTACACCGTGATCGATGGTCGTGCGCACGTGTGCAGCAAAACACTTTCCCCCAACGAACGACCCTCGTTGGAGTTCGAGGCCAGCAGTTTCTCTGAGATCGGCCGGATGTTGAAGGAGTTGGGACAACAGCCCGCATAGTGGGTGCGGGCCGTTCGGTCGGGAGGGGGCGCTACGCTCCCTCCTGTTCCTTTTCCTTGCGCACCCATGCCTGCACCATGCGCAACTGGCCGTAAGTGTAGCGATCGCCGAAGTGCGCACGGGCTTCATTCAGCCCTTGGTCCGGGTGGCCCCGCATCCGATCCCCGATCACTTCGCGGTCACTGGCAGGCATCAGGTCATCGATGTGCAGCACGTCCTCGGCAATACCGCGTGCCGCATGGCCCTCAATGGTGCTTAGCGACATGCTGCGCTCGGCGGCGATCTCGGCCAGGCCCTTGCCCTCCTTGATCAGTACGTAGGTCTTCAGGTAGGTCTCGCCCTTCAGCTTCTTTTCCTTCATCTCCTTCGCCCCTCCTTTGGCCCTGCGCGGCCGGGCCTCCACCTCGGGCACCTCCCATTCCTCGGCGTCGCGGCGTCGCTTGCGGCCGGTCTTGCGGCTGGTCTCCGGAGCATGGTCCTCCGCCCACGACCGCACCTCCTGTACCAGGGCCGTGCGCTGCGCGGCGATCCGCTTTTCGATGTCCGGCACGCGCTTCACCTCTTCCCCGTTCAGTATGCAGGTGGTGATGTGGGCCGCCTTGGCCAATTGGGCCAGTTTCTTCACGAGCATGCCGTCCAGTTCGCGCAGGTCGTCGCTGTACTGTTTGGTACGGCTCAGCATGTCCACCTGGGCCAGGTGCTGGAGCAGCTCCTTCATGCTCGTAGTGAGCAGACCAGTGTAATAATCACCGCCCTTGGCAATGCGGTCCAGCAGCGCACCCCGATCATCCGCATGGAGCAGCCGCAATAGCTGCCCCTGGAACTTGCGGGTGTTCTCTTCCTCGCGTTCCAACTTCTCGCGAAAACGGGTCAACGCGGTCTTCATGCTCTCATCCTCGAACTCGGCCACCTCGGCGTGGTCCTTCTGGATGTACGCCGCGCGCTTTAACAGATCCCCCAGATCGAAGGTGCTGGTGAGCACTACCTGCAAGTAGTGTCGCTGTTGCTCGCGAAGCTGTTCCGGCAATGGCTGTTGGGCATGACGCCGCTCGCTGAAGGCCATCACATCCCGATCGGTGCTGACCACGGCAGGGTCGATGCGCGTGCGAAGTAGAAGGCCCTCCAACGAGCGGAGGCGGGATAGCGCAACATACACCTGGCCCGGTGCGAAGGCCTGCCCCACATCGATGATGGCCTTGTCGAAGGTGAGGCCCTGGCTCTTATGCACCGTGATGGCCCACGCCAGTTTTACCGGGTATTGCTCGAAGGTGCCGAGCACCTGTTCCTTCTGCTCCTTGGTGACGGGGTCGATGACGTAGCGCTTGTTCTCCCAGGTCTCGCGCTTCAACTTGTACGGCATGCCGGTGTCGATCATGCATACCGTGATCACGCCATCGGCTATCGTCTCCACTTTCGCGAGCTTCCCATTGAAGTAGGCCTTCTCGGGGTCGTTGCGGGTGAACATGAGCTGGGCGCCTTCCTTCAACGCCAGATCGCGCAGCACGGGGAACATGCTCTCGGGGAAATCGCCTTCCACCGTGGCCTCGAAGCGCTTCAGTTCGCCGGGCAGCTTGTCCAGCGCACGTTGGTTCAGGTCGTCGGCCGTGCGGTTGTGGGTAGTCAGGGTGATGATGCCCTCGGTGTCCTCGTTGGCCAGTTGCGGACGGTAGTGCGTGTTCAGCTCCTGCACATCCTCGGCGGTCACCTTGTTATCGCGCAGGTTGTTCAGGATGTGGATGAATCGGTCGTCCTGCTGGCGGAAGATCTTATCGAGCTCGATGTGGGCGTAACCGCTCTCCTTCAGCGCACGGGCCTCGAAGAAATGCATGCTGCCATACCAGCGCCGCAGCACGTTCCATTCCTCGTCCTTCACCACGGGCGGCAGCTGGAACAGGTCGCCGATCATCAGCACCTGCGCGCCGCCGAAGGGTTGGCCCCAGCGCTGGCGGACACTGCGCATGCGGAAGTCGATCGCGTCCAGCACATCAGCACGCAGCATGCTCACTTCATCGATGATCAGCAGGTCCACATCGCGCAACACGTTGCGGCGCAATGCGTTGAGCGGATGGCGGCGGGTGAGCGTACCCCGGTCGTGGAAGGCACCGTACTCGGGGATGTCGGAGGGCAGCTGCTGCTCGGGGATGTAAGACCCGAACGGCAGCAGGAACTGGCTATGGATGGTGACGCCCCCGGCGTTCAGCGCCGCGATCCCGGTGGGTGCCAGGATCACGTAGCGTTTGTGGGTGCTGTTGGCCAGGCGCCGCAGGAAGGTGGTCTTGCCGGTGCCGGCCTTGCCCGTGAGGAACACATGGCGGTTCGTGCTGTTCACGAACTGGGCGGCCAGCACGGCCATTTCGGTCTCCACGTGGTTCTCCGCAGCGGTCATCGGCCGCAAGTTCGGCATCGCTTCGGGAACGGGTGGACCCGCAGGGGCGATCAGGGAAGAGGACAACGAGGCCCTGCGTTCAGGAGCATTGAACATGTATTGAAGGTGAACAGAACGGCTCCGGGGCTTGACGACTTCATCGTCACCGGCACTTTCCCAATATACGCGCAGCGCACAGCCATCAGCATGGCAGGTGACCGGCATCACCGTTCACCGTGGCCGACGAACCATGATCTTTGTACCGCACCTCCCATGAACTGGCTTCCCCTCACCGATCTGGCACAGCTCGACGTCATCGACGCTGCTTCCGCAGAACGTCCCGTGCTCCTGTTCAAGCACAGCACGCGGTGCAGCATTTCCACCGCCGCGCTGCACCGGATGGAGAGCGCCTGGAGCAGCGGCGATGACTCCACCCACTCGGCCTACTACCTGGACCTGCTGCGCCACCGCGATGTCTCCAACGCCATCGCCGAGCGGTACGATGTGGAACATGCCTCACCCCAGGTGCTCGTGATCCGCAACGGGCGCTGCGTTCACACCACGTCGCATCTCGGCATCACCTACCGAGATGTGTTGTCGGTGCTCACCGGTTCGTAGCTCGCACCAGCTTCCCATGATGCCCAAGGCCTATCCGGTCATCCTTCACAGCCTGTTCGTCATGATCGGCTGGGCCGGCATGGCGCAGGCCCAAGGCCAACCGCTGTTGCAGCCCACCGCATTGCCTGCCGTGGTGCAGCCCCCCGCTCTCACGCCAGCATCATTACCCTCGCCGTGGCGCTATGACCACTTGGGGCTCTTCTGCAAGCTGGACGTCCAGCTGGAACGCAAGCTGCGCTTCCCTGTGCTCTTCCGCCTGGGCGATCCACTACATGTGGATGCATGGGAAGGCAAGGGGCCGCTCCGCCACCTGCGTTGAACCGCGGGACGCCGATCAGTGCTGCACGAGCAGCTTCCGCACGCGGTCGGCGATGCGCACGCTGTACAGCCCCGCATCCAGGGCCGACACATCCATGTAAAGGCGGTCCGAAGCAGTAGTGGCGATGCGGATGAGCCGACCGGCCGCATCGCGGAGCTCCACTTCCACCTGGCCGGAGGTCTTAGCGTCGCGAACGATCTCCACAAAAGAGCTCGCCGGGTTCGGGAACAGGGCAAAGCTCCCAGCGATCGCGCGCTCAGCCATGCCGATGCTGATGTTGCTGATCTCGGTGATGCCCGTGCTGGTGGTCACCCAGATGTCATTGTCGGCATCCACCGCCAGGCGCCGAACATTGGGACCGGCCAGGCCATCGCTCTCATCGAACTGGTCCCACACACCATCGGTGAAGTAGCTCACACCACCCACCGTGACGAGGTAATCCACGTAGACTCCGGCCCAAATGCGACCGCTCTGGTCGATGACCACGTCGGTGATGGGATTGAGCTCATCGGGAGGCGGCAGGATGAAGACGTTCAAATGGTCCGCAGTATGGGCATTGGATGCGTTGAGCACCGAGATGCCTTCGGCGGTCCCCACCCACTTGTTCTGCGCGCCGTCCACGCCGATGCTGCGCACACGTCCGCTGACGAGGCCATCGGTCGTACCGATGGTGGTGAACGTGGTGCCGTTGTATACCACAACGCCGGCCAATCCGCCGCTCAGGAGCACATCACCGTTACTGGCGAAGGCAATGTGCATGACGCCACCGAAAGGGATCTGCGGCATGCCGAAGGCGGTGAAGGACCCTCCCGTGTATTTCGTGGCCCCGTTGATCGTGGCGATCCACACATCGCCGTTGGGCGCCTGCTTGATGTTCTTCACCGCATCATCGCCCAGCCCATTGGCGGTGGTGTAGGTGGTGTACGCGTTGCCATCGTAAACGCTCACGCCGAAGTCCGTTCCCACCCAGACATCGCCGGATGCGACAACGGCTATGGCGTAGGTATCGTTGTTCGCGAGACCCGGATGTGTGGAGGTGTTGTGCACCGTGAAGGTGGTGCCATCGAAAGCGGCCACGCCCTGTGACGTGGCGAACCACAGCGTGCCATCGGAAGCAACGGCGACATCACGCACATCATCCGAAGGAAGACCGTCGGCCATGGTCCATGAAGTGAAGGTCTGTGCGCTGATCGGCAGGCTTAGCGCCAGCAAGAGGAGGGTAAGCAGTCTGTTCATGGAAGCAGGATGAAGGGTTGGCTCATGATGGAATCGGCGGTGCGCACCTGCATGACATAGTGCCCTGCAGCGAGCCCGACGGTGGAAAGTTGTACAAGGTGGCGGTCGGTGTATTGCTGCACACCGGTCACCGCGCGACCATCGGAACGGAACACCTGCACCTCAAAGGTGCCCGGCAGGTCAACGATGGCGTTCAGTTCGGTGGTGGCCGGGTTCGGATAGAGCTGGAACACGCGCTCAGGCTCCGCACCGAACTCCACGCGGTTATAGGCGGCCGGCGTGGGCGTCAGGCGCTGGAAGGCGCCCGTGCCATTGGGTATGCGGCCGCTGGTGTAGATGGGGAACTGTTCGCCGTAGGTCACGCGGTCCAGCACGGCATCGGCATCGTAGGCCAGTTGGATGGTCTCGCCCGTGGCGTCGAGCTTGAAGTTGGCGTGATCGTCACCCACGCTGGTTCGGTCATCCGCCCAGATCACGAGGTATTCGCCGGGGGCCAGCGTCCTGTCCGGCAAAGCCCAGCGGGTGGGGTCGGTCTCCTCATCAGAAAGGTGCAGACCGGCCGTTGACAGCGTGAACGTGCCCGCGTTATACAGCTCTATCCAGTCCGAGGAGGCACCCGTGGGGTCCAGTACGCGACCCTGGTTGCCGGCCATCAGTTCGTTGATGACCAGGGTGCCCGGGGCCAGCCGCGTTTGGATCACATCGATCTCGTGCGCGGCGCGCTCCGGTGAGAAGGCTCCGGCCGAGGCGTTCTCCGCATACAAGTAGTACTCCACGCGGTTGCTGGTCGTGGTGAAAAGGGCGCCGTAAACACCATCGCCCGAAGTGCCATCGCCATGCGATCCGTCATCCATCATGGCCATGCGTTGGAAAACACCGCTCGTTCCGGATCGATAGGCCAGGAACACGGTATCGGCGTTGGTCACTGGCACCGTGATGGTGAGCACACCGCCCACGGCGATGTCGGATGGTGCATGGGCCACCTCGCCGAACACAGGCTGGCCCGTGAAACCCGGATAGGTACTGAGGTAAGCCACGCGTCCTTCCATCAGCTGCGTGAGGCCCGGGTAAGCCACGGTGTAGCTCACGGTCTGGTCCAGGTTCTCCAGGAAGGACTGGTAGCTGTAGAACTTGTTCGTGTCGGCCTGCACGTGCGCATCGATGAGCGCTTGGTACTGCAGGGCACGATCACGGAAGGCCGGTCCGTTGAACTGCTCGGCGATGATGGTGCGCAGATGGGCGATGTACATCCTGCGGTACATGGCGTTGTTGA
>JBEICT010000093.1:0-11611 GCA_040383865.1 Flavobacteriales bacterium
GGTAGGCGATGTCCTTGCCGAAGAGCGCTTGCACGCGCTTGGGCAGTTGCTTCACCACGCGCGGCACGAGGATCTCGATCACATCCTTCTTGATCTTCGCGAGCATCGGCGCATCCTTGTCGAAGTCGTCGTGCTGGGTGCTCACCACAATGGCGTCGATACGCAGGGGTGCACCGTTGTCGGCGTACTCAATGGTCACCTGGCTCTTGGCATCGGGGCGCAGGTAGGGCATTTTGCTGTTCTTCTCGCGGCGGATGGCAGCGAGCTCGCGGAGCAGCAGGTGGCTGATCTCCAACGGCAGCGGCATGAAGTTGTCCGTGTCGCGGCAGGCATAGCCGAACATCATGCCCTGGTCGCCGGCGCCCTGCTCTTCGGGCTTCTTGCGCTCAACACCTTGGTTGATGTCGGGGCTCTGCTCGTGAATGGCGCTGAGCACACCACAACTGTGCGCCTCGAACATGTACTCGCTCTTGGTGTATCCGATCTTCTCGATCACATCGCGGGCGATCTGCTGTACGTCCAGGTAGGCATTGCTCTTCACTTCACCGGCAAGTACCACCTGTCCGGTGGTCACAAGGGTCTCGCAGGCCACTTTGCTACTGGGGTCGAAGGCCAGGAAGTGGTCGATGAGGGCATCGCTGATCTGGTCGGCGACCTTGTCCGGGTGGCCTTCGCTGACGGATTCGGAGGTGAAGAGGTAGGGCATTGTGGCGCGTGTATGTTCGTTCCGGCCGAATTGGCGGAGCGCAAAGGAAACGATCTGCCCTGACATGTGCCCGCTCAGTGGCGGGTCAGTTCCTTGAATACCTCCTCAAGGCCGCGCTCGCTCTTCTGGAGTCCCAGTACCTGCAGGCCGTTCTCCACGGCGAAGCGGAACACGGCGGGCCTGATGTCGTTGGCGGCATCGTGGGCCAGCAGCCAGGCGTTTCCTTCGTTGCGGCGGGCCTGCACCACGCCACCGATGTTCAGCAGCAGGTTGGCCTCCACAGCGCGGTCGAACTCCACCTCGATGACCTCGTGGTGCTGTTGTCGGCTGCGCAGTGTGCTGGCCTTGTCGTCGGCCACGATCCGCCCACGGTCAATGATGATCACGCGGTCGCAGATGGCCTCCACTTCCTGCATGATATGGGTGCTCAGCAGCACGGTCTTCTCTCGGCCCAGGTCCTTGATCAGCGCGCGGATCTCCACCAGCTGGTTGGGGTCCAGTCCGCTGGTGGGCTCGTCGAGGATCAGCACCTTCGGTTCGTGGATGATGGCCTGTGCCAGTCCCACGCGCTGCCGGTAGCCCTTGCTCAGCTGGCCGATGCGTTTGTGTTGTTCGCGGCCCAGGCCCACGCGCTCCACCATGGCGTTCACGCGGCGGGTGCGGTCGTTCAGGCCGTGGATGCCGGCCACGAAGTCGAGGTATTCCCGCACGTACAGGTCCAGGTAAAGCGGATTGTGCTCGGGCAGGTAGCCCACGTTGCGCCGTACGTCCATGCTGGCGGTGCGGGTGTCGAAGCCGCACACCGAAGCCTCGCCGGTGGTGGGCGGAATGAAGCACGTGAGGATCTTCATCATCGTGCTCTTGCCCGCGCCGTTGGGCCCGAGGAAGCCCACCACCTCGCTGCCACCCACGGTGAAGCTCACCTCATCGAGCGCTTTCTGGGTGCCGTAGGTCTTGCTGATGTGGCTGACAGTGATGGACATGGGACGGCGAAGGTAGAACGACCGATCCCTTCCCACCTTTGCGCCTCCGCCTCGTTTATGAACGGCGGTGATCCCATGCCCAACGGACTCGTCATGCGCAGCACCGGTAGTCGCTACCTCGTCAGGGGCGAGGACGGTTCGTTGCACGAATGCGTGGCGAAGGGCAACCTGCGGATAAAGGGCTGGAAAAGCACCAATCCCGTGGCCGTGGGCGATCACGTGGAGTATCTCCCGCAGGTCAGCGCCGAGGAGGTGGGTTCCATCGTGGAACTGCACGACCGCCGCAATTACCTGGTGCGGCGCAGCGTGAACCTCAGCCATCACAAGCACGTGATCGCCGCCAACCTGGACCAGGCACTGCTCATGGTCACCGTGGCCCGCCCACGCACCTCGTTCGGGTTCATCGACCGCTTTCTGGTGACCGCCGAGACCTACCAGGTGCCCACGGTGATCGTGTTCAACAAGGTGGATGATCTGCGCGGCGAGGACGACCTGGACCGACTGGCCGAGTATCAGGAGGTGTACGAGACCGCGGGCTATCGCACCATCATTACGGCAGCGTTGAAAGGCACGGGCGTGGAGGAGGTCCGCAGCATGCTGGCCGGCAAGGTGACGCTGGTGGCCGGGCACAGCGGGGTGGGCAAGAGCACGCTCATCAACGCCATCGATCCGGCGCTCGACCTGTGGACCTACGAAGTGAGCCTTTCCAGCGAGAAGGGGCAGCACACCACCACCTATGCCGAGATGTTCGAGCTACAGGTGGAAGGCGCTGCTGGGAAACCCACCTTCATCATTGATACGCCGGGTATCAAAGGCTTCGGGCTGGTGGACCTCGAGCCGGAGCACATCGGCGACCAGTTCCCGGAAATGTTCCGGTTGAAGGGGGATTGCCGGTTCAACAACTGCATGCACAAGGATGAGCCCGGCTGTGCCGTGCGCAAGGCGGTGGAAGCAGGCGAGGTGGCCGAAAGCAGGTATCGCAGCTATCTCGACATGCTGGCCGGAGTGGAGGAGGAAGGGCCGTACAGGCTCGATTGAACAACTTTGCGGACATGAAGCATTGGATCCTCCTGTTGGCCGGTACCGGCCTCGTGCTCTCTTGCACCAACAACAGGCCCACGGTGGCCGCAGCGCCGGAGGTGGCCGCACCTGCGGTCGACCACATGGCCCTGCTCTCCGCGCAGGGTGCCGACGCAGTGCTTTGGCAGGCCGCTGCGGCCGAGACCTATCGCCTCTATCAGCAAGGCTACGAGCTGGCACGCATCCGCCTGGCCGAGAACATGCGACGCGCCGACAAGAGGCCGGCCGCAGTGATCGTGGACATCGACGAGACCGTGCTGGATAACAGCCCTTACCAAGTGAATGCCGTACGCCAAGGCCGCACCTTCGACCAGGCGGAGTGGAAGGTCTGGACGGACAAGGCCACCGCCAAAGCCTCCCCGGGCGCAGTTGAGTTCCTGAAACATGCGGCCCAGCAAGGTTGTGAGGTGTTCTACATCAGCAACCGCGACATCCGTGAACGTGCCAGTACCATCAAGAACCTCAATGATCTGGGGTTCCCCTTTGCCGATGAGGCGCACCTGTTGTTGATGGATGGGGCAAGTGATAAGACGGAGCGCCGTGCTTACGTGGCGCGCAATTACCAGGTGGTGCTCTTGGTGGGCGACCAGCTCCGCGATCTCGATGAGCGGTTCAAGGACCGTTCCGTGGACAACGGGAAGGCCTTGGTGGATGCCATGGCCGATACGCTGCGCCAGTATTTCATCCTGCTCCCCAATGCCATGTACGGCACCTACCGCGATGCCATCCAAGGCAAGGGCACCGATGCGGAGAAGTACGCGCGCATGCAGGCCTGGTTCGAGCTGAACGGCTACTGAGCATGCGTGCCGTTGTTCAGCGTGTCAGTGAGGCGGCCGTTCACATCGGTGGCGCGGAGCATGCGCACATCGGTCGTGGCCTGCTGGTACTGCTGGGCATCGAGGTGGGCGATACCGATGTGGACCTCGAATGGCTGTGTGGCAAGCTGCTACGGATGCGCATCTTCCCGGATGAGGCCGGTGTCATGAACCTCGACATCACCCAGGTCCATGGGGAGCTGTTGCTCGTGAGCCAGTTCACGCTGCACGCCAGCACCGCCAAGGGCAATCGGCCTAGCTACATCCGATCAGCGCGGCCCGAGGAGGCCATCCCCCTGTACCTACGCGCCAAGCAACACCTGGGCGAATTGCTGGGCAGGCCGGTGCGCACGGGTGAGTTCGGTGCCGACATGCAGGTTCGGCTCGTGAACGATGGGCCGGTCACCATCATCATCGACAGCCGCAAGAAGGAATAAGGCTTCAGCGACCTGTGATCATGACCGGGATCGAGATGTGTCCTTCGCCATCTGCGATCCGCACATTGTACAGGCCATCGGTCGCCTCATCCAGCACGACATACAAGGCACCTGGCCCTCCCTCGGTCCGATAGTGGACAGGTCTGCCCGTGGCGTCCACAACACCGAGCACGTCCTCGGGGGCAGCCACGGTGAGCCGGAAGCGACCATCATTGGGGTTGGGCAGTGCCACCGGACGCTCGGTCCTCCAGTACGCATGCACCTCGGAAGAGGTATTGGACCCGCCATCGCCGTCATGCACCACCAAGCGGTAGTAGTTATCACCTTGCAGTGGGTCGATGTCGTTCCAGCGGGTCGTGCGTATTTCGGTGGAATGCCCCGCTGCAGGAAGCTCTGCCGCAGTGGACCAGGTCGTCGCATCCGGTGAACGTTGAAGCTCATATAACGATGTGTTCGTTTCCGAGGCCGTTGTCCATTCCACAGCAATATGCGATGACCGCGGTGTGGCGCTCAAGTCAACCAGTTCCACGGGCAGTATGATCGGTGTACAGCTCACCACGGCCGTGCCACCAAAGACCAACGGTACTGTGGTGGTCACCGAGCTCCAGTTGGAGAAGCAGATGATGTAAAGGTCACCGGTGTTCACCATCAACGGTGGTTCGTAGTTGGAGGGGTCGCCACCGGCCGGTATGGTGGCCGCAAGACCGGTGCCGCCCGTGCTCAAGCCGTTCCAGTTGCAACGCACTGGCGGCACCGTGTTGCCCGAGATCTGACCGCAGGTGTTGTTGGTGAAGGGATACATGATCCAATCGTAAAATCCGGCCTGTGTGCCCAGCCCGCCGAAGGTGAACTCCAACGAGCCGCCGCTCTCGATGTTCACCACCATCCACGTGCTGTTGAGCTCGTTGTTGCGTAGGCAGCCAAAGTTGTCCGTACCCCAGTTGCTGTAGGCCAGATCACCGGAGAGCAGATCGGGGTTGCCCAATGACCCCAATGGCGGTATTTCGCTCACATTGCCATACCCATTGGGGTCGATCTGGAAGCTGATGTCCGTGCATACGTTCACCGCTTGCGGACAATCGCTGGCCGTAACAGGCCCTGTGCCTCCGCAGTTGCCAGCGGGAACGCCGACAGGCACGGTCACGTTCGAGCCGAAGCCGGTGGCCAGGGTGCCGGTCTGGATGATCGTTCCGCCGGAGGTGAGCAAGGTCCAGGCCGCGCCGTTCCACCCATCGCCGAAGGTGTCGAACAGTTGCATGGTGTAACAGCCGGGCGTGAGGCAGACGGTGGTGGTGATCGGCGCCGCACCCGTGGCCACCACGGCGGTATTGCTCACCAGTGCCCAGCTTACTTCCGCGGGGAACGAACCGCCCGTGACCTGCAGGATGTAGTTGGTGCAGCCGCCGCCACCGCCCGTGCAGGATGTGCACGTGATCGTCGTGGTGCAGCACACCGATGCCGTTCCGCAGGCGGCATTGGTGTTGTAGTGGACGAAGTAAGTGCCGCTGGCCGGTGCCGTAAAGGTGAGAGGCGCATTCCCCTGCGATACCACCGGGCCATTGAAGGTGGTCTGCCGAACGGTGACATAGCCCCCGCACGAGCTGTTGATCTGGTAGGTGGATCCCGCCACCACACCCGTGATCGTGTTGTATTCGTTCTGGAAGTTACACGTGCTGATGGTGAGCGGTGACGAGGTGGTCGGTGCGGCTGAGGAGCCGAACGGAATAGTGTTCACACAGCCCGTGGTGCCCGAACAGGACGTGCAGGTGATGGTGGTGGTGCAACACAGTGCGGCCGTACCACAGGCTGCATTGGTATTGTAATGCACGAAATAGGTGCCTGCCGCCGGTGCCGTAAAAGTGAGCGGGGCGTTGCCCTGGGCCACGATCGCACCATTGAACGTGGTCTGCCGAACGGTGATGTAGCCTCCGCAGGAACTGTTCAGTTGATACGTGGCGCCCGCCGCCACACTGGTGATGGTGTTGTACTCGGTCTGGTAGGTGCAGGTGCTGATCGTGAAGGGCGTGGAGCTGGTCGGTGCGGTCGCGGTCCCGAACGCCGTGGTGTTCACGCATCCCGTACCCGCTCCGCAGGATGTGCAGGTGATGGTGGTGGTGCAGCAATTGGAGGCTGTGCCGCACGCCGCATTGGTATTGAAGTGGAGGTAGTAGTTGCCGGCCACCGGTGCGGTGAAAGTGAGCGGCGCATTGCCATTGGCCACCACCACTCCATTGAAGGTGCCCCGGCGCACCGTGATGTATCCACCGCACGAACTGGTCACCTGGTATGTCGCGCCGGCCACCACGCCCGTGACCGTGTTGTATTCGCTCTGGAAAGTGCACGTGCTGATGGTGACCGCGGTGCCGGTAGTGGGTGCAGCTGCGGTCCCAAAGGCGGTCGCATTGGTGCATTGGGCGTGCGCAACGTGCAACAGTGGGGCGAAGAAGAGGGCGGCCAGCATCCGACGGGTCGATCTGCGCACCACTGGTCGCGACGCCGTTCGATGGATGATGCGCTCCTTCATGGCCTAACGGCTCTGGTCAGGTTCCCGACAGGTCGCCGGGTCCAGGTGCTGGAACGGTGCTGCCCCGACCACGGTGCGGGTCACGCAGCGCACCCGCACCCCGTAAGGTTCAAGCAGCGCGTTCAGTGCAGCGTGGTCAAGCGTGCAGGAAGGATGGACCTGTGCCATCAAGTTGCGTGTGTGAACATCCAAGCGACTGATCACCACGCCCGCCTGTTCGTCCAGCAGAAGGCTCAACTGGCGGGCCTGTTGCGGGTCCTGCAGGCCGGTGACCACGGCCTGTAATTGATGCATCGGTGTCTGCTGCGCCCGGGTGGTCACGCCTGTGGCGAGAAAAAGGATCAGCACCAGCGGAGTCCTTCGCAGGAAAGAGCCAACTTGCCGTTCACAGAACCCCACACGCATGTCCAATATTAAGGATCAAGGTGCTGAATGTCAAGGCCCGGTCAACGAACTACAGGCCGAGGTCCATCAGTGGATCGCCGCGGTCGGGGTGCGCTACTTCGATCCGCTCACCAACATGGCCATGCTCACCGAGGAGGTGGGCGAGGTGGCACGCATCATGGCGCGTCGCTACGGCGAACAGAGCGAAAAGGAGAGCGACAAGGCCAAGGACCTGGGCGAGGAGCTGGCCGATGTGATGTTCGTTGTGCTATGTCTGGCCAACCAGACGGACACCGACCTCCAGGTGGCCTGGGAGCGGCGCATGGCAGCGAAGACCGCGCGTGATGCCCAACGTCACAAGGACAATCCGAAGCTGGACTGAGATCCCGCTCCGTTGATTTCATGCCGATCGCCCTATTTTCACCGCTCATTTTTTCGAACAGCATGTCCATGAAGTACTTGCGCAACGCATTTCTCGCACTCGCTATCGGTGCAGTGCCCATGGTCCACGCACAGGCCGGGGCCGACAAGGTCAAGGTGAAGGTGCGTATCAGTGGCGATGATGATGCCAAGGCCAAGCTGCGTCCCGTAGGCATGGTGCGCTCCGGTCCGAGCCACGTCATGATGATGCGGAGCGGCGAGTTCGATGTGCGTGCGTTCGGCACGCTGAAGACCACGCTGGACCTCTACGATCGCAACAAGCTTACGTATGTGCGCAGCCAGGAGCCCGGCACGAAATCGAGCAATGGCGAGGAAGTGAAGGTGGATGCGCTCGTGTATTTCGCGGACAGGCCGATGCTGATCGGTCATTCGGTCAGCGACAATGGCGTCACGGTGCATTACCAGCCCCAGGACCCCGCGCTCACCAAGCTGTCACGCAGCTATGACCCTTTGCTCACCTGGGCCACCAAGGCCAAGGACAAGAAACCGGTCATCGTCTCTGCCGGTTCGTCCATCCGGACCCCCTATTTCGTGGCCATCTCAAGCGATTCGTCGCACATGCTGGTAGCCAGCCCGGAGATCCGGAGCAAGGAGACCGGCGAGGCGGTGTATCTGCTCGCCGTGGTCGGCAAGGACCTGTCGGTGAAGTGGCAGCATACCGCTCAGGTGAACGTGAAGGCCAAGAATTCCAGCATCGAGGACCTGGAGGTGGATAACAACGGGCATGCCTACTTCGTGGTGAAGAACGAGTTGGAGCGCGAGGAAGCGAAAGGCAGCAAGAACAAGAGCGAACTGAAGCTCTTTGTGGCCACTTCGGAAGGGGTCCAGGAGACCCCGGTCAAGTTGAACGGCGGGAATTTCCCCACCAGCGCCACCCTGCAGCATACGGACGACGACCGCGTGGTGTGTGCAGGGGTGTACGGCACCGAGACGGAGAAGAAGAACAAGAAGCTCGGCAATTTCGTCGTCGTGTTCAAGGCCGGCAGCACCGAACAGGCCAACACGGTGTTGATCCCCTTCACCGGCACTGGTCTGGAGGGCGAGGCCGATGATGGCGAGGACACCAAGGCCGAGGCCAAGGATAAGGACCGCATGGACTACAACACGGACGTCATCGCCGTGATCGCCCGCAGCGATGGGAGCTTCTTCCTGGTCAACGAGGTGTTCTACATTTCGGTCGTTACCGATTCCCAAGGTCGTCAGTCCACGCGCTACGTGCATGGGCCGGTGCAGGTGCGCTGCCTGGAGAAGGACGGCAAGGAGCGCTGGTCCACCATTTTCCGGCGCTGGGTGAGCAGCGGCAGCTACATCGTTGGTCGCGTGTTCTGCGCCGAGTTCGAGGACCAGCTCTTCCTTTTCATGCTGGACAGCGAGGAGATGGCCGAGCGGCGCAAGGCGGGTGAAAAGATCAGCTCCAAGCACATCAAGGACCCCTATTCTGCCTACGTGGCCTTCGATGCCAAAGGGGGCTACAAGATCAAGCCGGTGCTGCGCAGCGACAAGAACGTGGACTACATCAGTGGCTGGCAGTTGGTGCGTACCGGGGCGAATGAATACTTCGCACTGGGCACCGAGAAGATCTTCGGCGGGCGCTTCCTGCCGGTGAAGATCGAGTTCAGCAAGGAGGCCGGTAAGTAGGGATCAGAGCTCGGCCAGTACGTGCGCGGCCACGGTGCGTGTGGCCCCGATGCGGTCCAGTACGTGTTGGCTGGCCGCGTCAGAGGCTTCGCGGCGCACCTCCGCATCGCGCAGCAGGATCTCCAGCATGTCCGCCAACTGGCGTGCAGTGCGCACTTCGAACCCGCCGCCCGCATCGATCAGCCCTTGTGCCTCGGCGAACTTGTGGTGGCGCGGCCCGAACAGCACGGGAAGGCCCCAGGCCGCGGCTTCCAGCAGGCTATGGATGCCATCGCCGAACCCGCCACCTACGTAGGCGATGTGGCCGTGCCGGTACAAACGCGCCAGCAGACCCATACGGTCCACCAGCAGCGTGGCGCTGGCTTCATGGCCCAAGGTGTGGCGCACGCTCTCTGTGGGTGAATGCTCCAATTCAGTCCACCGTGCCAAGGGCTTTGGGAACCGCTGTTCAATGGAACGCAGATGCGGTGCGTCCAGCTCGTGCGGCACCACCATCAATTTCGGCGTTCGGCCAAGCAACTGAAAGGCTTCGAGCAACAGCGCTTCATCCGCAGGCCAGGTGCTGCCTGCGATCACCACCACGTGGTCGCCGCCAAAGGCCGTGGCCAACGGCAGTTCCTCATTGGCCTGAACGATCGTGTTCACCCTGTCGTACCGCGTGTCGCCGCTCACGGTGGTGTTCGTTATACCGATGCCCGCCAGCAGTTCCCGCGAAGCCTCGTCCTGCACGAAGAGGTGGGTGAAACAGCCCAGCATGGACCGCCAGGCACCGCCGTACCATTGGAAGAACGGCTGCCCCGGCCTGAAGATCCCCGACACCAGGTCCACCGGCACCTGTGCGGCCTTCAGCGCGTGCAGGTAGTTGGGCCAGAACTCGTACTTCACCCACAGCACCGTGCGCGGCTTCACCAGTTGCAGCAGGCGCTGTGCGTTCGCGGCACTATCGGGCGGCAGGTACTCCACGTGCGTCACCAACGCGCCTTTTGCTGCGGAGGCCAGGTCCTTGCGGGCCTCGTAGCCGCTGGGGCTGAAGAAGGTGAGCAGCACCGGAAGGTCCGGCCGCGCGGCCTTGATGGCTTCCAACACAGGTCGCCCCTGCTCGAACTCGCCCACGCTGGCGCAGTGCATCCACAGGCAGCCTTGCAATTGGTCGCGCTTGGCCTCCAGCCGTTGCCAAAGGCCCTTGCGGCCGTCCACCCACTGCCGTGCCTTGGGCACAAAGGGCGCTGCAAGCCGAACGCCGAAGTGGTAGAGGCCGGTGCCCAGTGCGGGTAGGAACGACATCAGTAGTAGTGGTACCGGTCGTCTTGCTGGCGGTAGATCGGCAACGACCACCCCACACGGATGCCCGAGAGCAGATCGAAGCGGCTGTCGCTGTTGTACTCCTCGGTATCGAAGTTGAAGGCCCGCAGCGATGTGGTTAAGCCCATTTGCAGTTCAACCCCCACGTGGAAGTTGATCAGGCGCTTGTTGCCGGTGTGCTGGTAGCCGAGGTAGAGCAGTCCGGATGGGCCGGCGGTGAGGCGGTCGTAGCCCTCCAGATATTCATCCTCCACCTGGGGCACCACGTTCTTCTGGGTCTGCACGCGCACCTTGTGGCGCAGGTAACCACCGCCCGCTTTCAGCAGCAGGCCGCTGTTGGGGTTGGGGCCGAAAAGGGGGAACAGCCGCCCGGCCGTGAGGTAGATGCCGTAGCCACGCTCGTACAGGAACACGTCGGCCATCAGACCGTCCTGATCCACCAACTGCCCGGCGCTGTTCAGCGTGTTCAGCAGCAATCCGGGCTCGGTCACCTGGTCGCCGAACATGAAACCGGCCTCCGCGCTGAAGGTCCAGTTGCTGCGGGTCTTGTACAGCACACTGATGCCCAGGTTGCTGTTGGCCCCGAAACGCAGGGCCATATCGCCGCCGGGAACCTGGTAGGCATAGCTCAGCGATACCAAGGTCATGGCCAGGCTGCTATCGCGCACTTGGGCAGCGCCGCGCAGGGGCAGCAGCAGCAACAGGAAAAGGGGAAGTGCCAAAAGGCGCATGGGGCGAAGTTAGCAGGGGTGGTCGAGGTGATCGGCCTCATGAAAGAAAGGTCGATCGCCGATGCGCCCCCCTCCAAGGTCATTCCCCGGCCCCCCCTCATCCACTATCTTCGCGCCCGCTCAAGATGCCCTTTCGTTCTGCCGATGGGCCGCAGCGCACGACCAGTACCCCATGAAGCCCATCCAGATGGTCGACCTTGTCGGCCAGTACCAGAAGATCAAGACCGAAGTGGACCAGGCGGTGCTGGGCGTCATGCAGAGCGCGGCGTTCATCAATGGTCCGGAAGTGAAGCACTTTGAGCAGGAGCTGGCCGCCCACTTGGGCGTGAAGCATGCCATTGGTTGCGCCAACGGTACCGATGCCCTGCAGATCGCCATGATGGCGCTTGACCTGAAGCCGGGCGATGAGGTGATCACGGCCTCGTTCACCTTCGTGGCCACGGTGGAGGTGATCGGTCTGCTGGGCCTTACGCCCGTGTTCGCCGATGTGCTGCCTGGCACCTTCAACATCGATCCGGCCGATATCAAGCGGAAGATCACCCCGAGGACCAAGGCCATTGTGCCGGTCCA
>JBEICT010000094.1:0-11582 GCA_040383865.1 Flavobacteriales bacterium
GATGGGAGGCTGGCTTTGCTGAACGAACGCATCGTGACGGCGCATGTGGTGGAGCCATTGCCCGGCAAGGCCGCCGAGGTTCGCTTCGGCAACACGGTCACCTTCGAGCACACGGCAGGTCGATTGAAAGGCACGCAGCTCACCTTCACCATTGTGGGGGTGGATGAGGCGAACATCACGGAAGGACGCATCGCCTTTACGGCTCCCTTGGCGCGTGCGCTCATTGGCAAACGCAAGGGCGGTGTAGCCGAACTGCGCTTGGGCACAGAGCTGCAGAAGCTGAAGGTGCTGGCGATCGGATAGGGCGATCAGTTGCCGCCGCCGTTGTCGTCGCCGGGAGGATCGTCGTTGCCGTGGCCGCCGTTATTGTCCACCTGACCATTGCCGGATGTGTTCGGCGAAACCACCTCATCGCGCTGGCAGGCGGTGAGCGAGCCCATCACGATGAGCAGAATGACGAGCTTGAGCAGCAGGCTTGCAGGACGGAGAGTATGCGCGGTGTTCATGGCCTAACGTGTTTGATGATGCGAACCTATCCCCATGCACCACGGCCCAACGAACGCATGCGGACGGAACAGGCTATAAGGGCGATGAGGCGGGATGGGAGCTACCATGGCTGTTAGCCAGAGTTAGCCGAACCGACCATGTAGTTCCTTTGCGGCATGGAACGCACCACCTTCGACCTGCGCGGCGAGTACATTGAACTGAACCAACTGTTGAAACTCGCAGGTGTCTGTGACAGTGGCGGCCAGGGCAAGCAATTGGTGGACGAAGGACTTGTAATGGTGGACGGCCACGTGGAATTGCGCAAGACCTGTAAGATCAGGCCGGGCCAGGTGGTGCGCTTCCAGGACCTGGAGATCGAAGTGGTGGGGCCTTAACGCAAAAGATCCTGCGTTGGAGCATGCAGCAACTGCCTTCGGTAGCGGCCATCCAGCATGACCACCACGGCCACCAGCGCTCCGATGGCCACAATGCCGCCCACACCGGCCACGGAGCCCAATAACGGGTGCCCACCCTTGGCGAAGAGCATGAACGCTCCGGCGCTGCCATTAATGACCCCGTGCAGGATGCAGCTGCTCCACACCGTGCCACTGCGCGTGAGGGTCCAGTCGAACAGGAAGCCGACCACATAGTAAAAAGCGGTCATCATGAGGATGCCCTGTACAGGGTGGCCGGGATAGTTGCGCCCTATGGCGATGAGCGGCGCATGCCATAGCCCCCAAACGATGCCCGTAAAGCTTGCACGCTTGATGCCCCTCCAGTGCTGGATGCGTTACCAGAGGTAGCCGCGCCAGCCAAGCTCCTCTCCGAGCATGAAGGGCAGGTTCACCGAGAAGGCGCCGCCCACCGAACCCAACGCAACGAAGACGAGCACCAAGGCCGGGGGAATACGGGTCAGCTTCTCCGTGGTCTCTGCATCGAGAGGTGCGTTGCGGTACTGAATGCTCAGTTCGTTCGCTGTGGCCAGCATGTGCTCCGAGGTAAGGGCCACATCGCCGAAACCCAGGAGCGGAAAGGCCTATGCCAGCAGGAAGCACGCCAACAGGCTCAGCGGAACAATGGTGATGCCCACCAGCACGGTGAGGGCGAGCATACCCCAACGCGTACCCTTCACGGCAATGCCGAGACCGGTACACGGGGCTCTGTCGAACACGCGTTGCTGCACCACTGCCGCGATGCCGGGGCCAGCATGCACAGCGCGGCCATGATGATATAGCTGGTGCCAGAGTTGGTGTCGATACGCAGGCCAAAGATCCCGACGGCCGCAATGACCCACACGATGCCGAAGGCCATGAGCAGGAAAGAAAGGATGCGTTTATCCACGTTCATGGCATTGAAGATCGGGAGCAGAACAGAAAGGGTAATGCCGTTCGTCACGTCGAGGGACGCTGTACGCGCACATGGTCGAGCTTCAGAGTGGTCTGGCCCAGGAGGGGTTGGCGTAGCTCCAACACTCCCGACCGCGTGGCAGCACCGCCCACCTTGGCATCCACTTTCAGTGCGCTGTGGCAGCGGTCCACGTTGATGCGAGGTGCCGAAACACGCGTGGCGATGACAAAACCCTGGTCCCACCAACCGATGTCCGTGAGGTTCAGTTGACCGCTGATGTACAAAACCACAGGTGAGGTCTGCGGGCCGTTCCAGTAAACATTCTGCAGGTCCACCACGGCCTTCACGGGCCTGTTCACGTGTATGGAGGCTTTCCGTGCCTTGTGCTCCACATGGAAATTGGAGAGATGGAACGACTTCACCACGGGGTTG
Organism: Flavobacteriales bacterium; assembly: GCA_040383865.1. Classification (GTDB taxonomy): domain Bacteria; phylum Bacteroidota; class Bacteroidia; order Flavobacteriales_F; family PHOS-HE28; genus PHOS-HE28. Next base: position 2,266 of record JBEICT010000094.1, read on the forward strand.
CGCGCCTGTGACTCCTCGTTTCCATCCATGGTGGCACTGAGGAAAAGGTCATGCTCCGGACCTGCGCCCTCGCTGATGCAATCGGTCATGCGCACGCCGCCGGTGTTAAGCACCGTGAAGGCCTGTGTGGTCGTCCTGCTACAGAACACACGGCACTGGTCCAGCACGGTGCTGTTGCTCTGACTGTTGGTGCCATTGGCGCCTGGCCAGTCGCCCTGCCTCACCACGATGCCGCGTTTGGCGGGGTTGGTGACCAATACATTCTGCACGCGTGCCATCAGGCAAAAGCGCAGGTCAATGGCGGTCTCGGTCTGTCCGGTGAACCGGCAGTTGCTGACCGTGCTGCCCAACGTGGCCTTGAGGTCGATGGCCTTACGCCCGCCCTCGATGGCCGCGAAGTCACGGATGGTGTAACGCGAGGAGGTGCGCCTGTTGGCCTCCTGCTGATCGGCAATGCGCACCGTAAAACCATTGGAATTGGGCCCCAGGATCAACTTGGCCCCTGCCCCATCGATCACCAACAACTGACGCGCCGGCAGCACGATATCACCGTTCGCCCGGTACTCCGCTGCTGCGCTGAAACGGACAGTGGTCGCATCGGCGGGCAGCTTGGCGAAGAAGGCGGAGACATCGCCGGCGGGGACGATGTACTCCTTGCACATACCGAGCAAAGGCATCAGGCCACAATGGATGAGAACATGGGTGCGCAACAGTATCCGCATGGGGACCAAGCTAAACATGGGACTACCTTTCGACCATGGCATCTGGACGCCCCACCCTCCTCTGCATACATGGCTTCCCATTGGACCACACCCTGTGGGACCCGCAAGTGGCTGGGCTTGGCGCCGTGGCCGATGTGCTGGCGCCCGACCTGCGCGGCTTCGGCAACGACCAGCGCGCACTGCCCGAGGCCATGACCATGGAGGCCTATGCCGCCGACCTGAAGGCGTTGTTGGATGAACGTGGTGTGGACCGCGTGGTGCTTTGCGGACTGAGCTTGGGCGGCTATGTGGCCATGGCGTTTCTGGAGCAATGGCCCGAACGAGTGGCAGGCCTGATCCTCTGCAACACACGCGCAAATGCCGACACGCCCGAAGGCCAGGTCGCACGCAGGGCCACCGCACAGAACGCTTTCGAGAAAGGGGTGGACGTGATCGCACGGGCCATGGTGCCCACCTTGCTCAGCGAGCATTCCAAACGCGAGCACCCCGGACTGATGGCAAGTATGAAGGCCATGATCGCGCGCCAGCGACCCGAGGCCGTGGCCGCAGCCGCCTTGGGCATGAGCGAACGACCCGACCGGCATCACGTGCTGCGCAGCTGTACCGTGCCCGCACTGGTGATCACAGGCAGCCATGACGCACTGATGCCCCTGCCCACCAGCCAGGCCATGGCCGATGCCCTGCCCAACGGACGTTTGGTGATTTTGGAGCAGACGGGTCACCTGAGCAATCTGGAGGCCACAGAGGCCTTCAACGGCACGGTGCGCGAGTTCGTCGAAATGATTCCCTGAGGAACAGGGAGGTGGGTTCCCAAGGAAAGCACATGGGGCGACATTAGACCTTGGGCCGTCGGATTACCTTCACGCTCCCTACGGCAGACCCATGCAACAACGCTACAAAACCTTTTTGGCCACTGGCCTGTTAACGGCACTCGCTGTCACCGCACAGGCCCAGTGCCCCGCCGGTGAAGTGAGCGTGGAGATCAACGTGCTCACCGACGATTACGGCAACGAGACCTACTGGCAGTTGGTACCCACTGGCAATGCCTGCGGCACCGGCACCATCTATTCCGGCGGCAACCCTGCTTTGGACTGCACCTCGGCTGGCAGCCAGACCTCCCCGGCCGGTGGCTATGGCAACAACACCACTATTTCGACCGGTCCATGGTGCCTTACCGAGGGCGCTGCCTTCGACATCATTTCCATCGATAGTTATGGCGATGGACAGGCCACCTTCCAAGTGTTCGTGGAAGGCGGTGTGGTGGGCACCTTCAACGCGGCCGGCGGGTTAAACGTATGGACCTTCAACGCACTGCCACCGCAGGAATTCGACCTCGGGGTCTCCAAGCTCACCACCTCCATCTACAGCGAGGTGGGAACATCGGTGGAGGTGCACGGCACGCTCTTCAACCACGGTTCCGCCACGGTGGACAGCTACACCTTGAACTACCGCATTGATGGCGGAGCGACGGTGAGCGAGAACATCACTGGCGCAGGGTTGGCAAGTGGTACGGAGCGCTCCTTCGTGCATGCCGTTCCCTGGACACCGAATAACGTAGGCTCCGTGGAGCTCGAAGTATGGGCCAGCGACCTCAATGGACAGCCCGATGAGGCGCCGGCCAACGATGTTCGCACCGCACAACTGTTGGTGAACCCGGCCATCCCCGACATCATGGAACAATACCTCGATGCACCTCCCACGCTGACCGTGGTGGCCGATGATGACGAGGACCTCCTTGTGCCGCGCGACCTCGACTTCCACCCCGATCGCACGCGCAACGAGCTGTGGGTGATCAACAAGGACGTGGAAGAAAGCGGTGGTAGCACTGTGCGCTTCTTCAACCCCGGTGAAGCGAACATGGACTTCCTGTGGCAGCGCGACCCTAATGCCTGGCACTTCATGAGCCTGCCCACCGCCATCGCAATGGGCGACAACGGCAACTTCTCCACCAGCCCGGGCGTGTATGATGCCAACCACAACGGCGGTACACCCTTCACCGGACCCACCCTTTGGAGCGCTGATCCCGCGATCTACGCTCAAGGGCTCTTCGGTCCGTTGGGCAGCCACTTGGACATGCTGCACGTGAACCCCAATAGCCAGGGCATCGCGCACGAGCAGTGGAACCGCTACTGGGTGGTGGACGGCTACGTGGGCGACATCGTGATGAACGACTTCCGCGAGGACCATACGCCCGGCATGAGTTACCACGGGGATGCGCTCATCCGTCGCTATGCCGACTTCACCATCACACGCGACCCCAACGATCATATTGTCAGCCACAACGTGTTCGACAAGGCCACCGGTTGGCTTTACGTGGTGGACCACGGCGGGCAGCGCGTGCTGCGCATGGACACGCGTACTGGCACCGTGGGTGGAACGCCTACGCTGGGTCCTTGGGAGAGCTATGTGGAATACACCATGGTTACTGGCTACACATGGGAGGAGATCATCACTGAAGGGCTGGTGGAGCCGGCCGGCATCGATATAATCGGCGACCATTTGCTGGTGAGCGACCACGCCACGGGCGACATAGTCATCTATGACAAGAGCGGCACCAACGTGGTGGAACTCGGGCGCATCAACACCGGAGCGGCGGGCATCATGGGCATCAAGGTGGGTCCCGATGGCCGCATCTGGTATGTGAACGCCACCACCCATGCCTTGGTGCGCTTGGATCCTGCGTTGAACGTGGGCGTTTCCGACGTGGCTCCGACCAACACCCTGCGGCTGCATCCCAACCCGGCCACCGACCGGCTGTATGTCATGATCACCGGTGCAGCCACCAATGGCACACACACTGTGCAGGTGATGGATGCCGCTGGACGCAGTTGCTTGCAGCAGACCATCAACGACCTTCGCCAGGGCATCGATGTATCGGCACTGGCCAATGGCACCTACGTGCTTCGGATCGATGGAGGTGAAGCACAACGCTTCATCGTTACGCGCTGACATACACTGTGAACCAAGCGGGCGGCGCACTTTTCAGTGTGCCGCCCGCTTGCTTTTCGTACCAATACCGCTTGACGCACGGAACGCCATTTCCTTTGCACCATGCCCATGGACATCAAAAGCGATAAGGCCTACATCAATGGTAAATGGATCACAGCGAAGGATGGACGACGGTTCAGTGTGAACGACCCGTACACCGATGAGCACATCGGCGACGTACCGGACCTAGGACCTGCTGAGACCCTGGACGCCGTTGTGGCCGCACATGAAGCTTTCGGCCCTTGGACAAAGAAGCTGGCTATGGAAAGGGCCGATGTGCTGTGGCGCTGGCATCAGCTGGTGCTGGAACACGCCCGCGAACTGTCGGAGCTGATCACCCGCGAGTGCGGAAAACCACTGGCCGAAAGCATCGCTGAGGTGCGTTATGGGAACTCCTTCATCCGCTGGAGCGCTGAAGAGGCTCGGCGCCTGTACGGCGAAGTGATCCCCACGGACCAGGCCGACCGACGACTGCTGGTGCTGCGGCAACCGCTGGGTGTGGTGGCCGCCATCACCCCATGGAACTTCCCTTTCAGCATGATCACACGCAAAGTGGCTCCCGCACTGGCAGCAGGCTGTACCGTGGTGCTGAAGCCAAGCGAAGAGACCCCGCTTTCGGCCCTTGCGCTTGCCGCACTGGCCCACGAAGCAGGACTGCCGGCCGGTGTGCTGAACGTGCTGACCACAACCGATGCGAAAGGCGTGGGTGAAGTGCTGACCACCCACCCGCTCGTGCGAAAGGTCACCTTCACAGTCAGCACTGCTGTTGGCAAGCAACTGATGGCCCAGGCCGCCGGCACGGTGAAGAAAGTCGCTCTGGAACTGGGGGGCAACGCCCCGTTCATCGTGTTCGACGATGCCGAACTCGAGGCCGCAGTGGAAGGCGCCATGGCCAGTAAGTTCCGCAACGCCGGCCAGACCTGCGTTTGCGCGAACCGGATACTGGTCCAGAGCGGCATCGCCGATCGCTTCGTGCCCATGCTCGCCGAACGGATGAGCACTTTACAGATCGGCCATGGACTGGAGCCGGGCACACAAGTGGGACCCTTGATCAGCGACAAGGCCCTTGCCAACGTGGAACGTGTGGTGGCCGATGCCGTGGCCCAAGGCGCCCAAGTGCTTTCCGGCGGCACTCGCGCGGGCAAACGGGCCTTCCACCCCACCCTGCTAACCGGTGTTACACCCGGCATGGCCTGCTTCAGGGAGGAAGTGTTCGGTCCTGTCGCCCCCGTAACGGTGTTCGACACGGAAGAAGAGGCCATCACCTTGGCGAACGACACGCCCTATGGACTCGCCGCCTATGTGTATACGCGTGATCTGTCGCGGAGCTGGCGCATGGCCGAGGCCTTGGAATACGGCATGGTGGGCCTCAACACGGGGCTGATCAGCACGGCGGTGGCGCCCTTTGGTGGTGTGAAGGAGAGCGGAATGGGCCGGGAGGGCTCGCGCCATGCCCTCGAGGAATTCACCGAGATGAAGTACCTTGCGGTGGCCGGATTGTGACCAATAAACCTTTGGCACGGTCCATGCGTCTTACCTTTCGAAACAACGATCAGAACCACATGAAACGGATCCTCCTCGCCTCCCTGCTATTCGCATCCTTGGGCGTTCAAGCCCAAACGACCGCGCAACCCACCGTGGCCACCAAGGCACAAGCCGAAAAGACATCACCCGAGGCCCGCGCAGAGCAACTAACCGCTGAAATGGTGAAGGAGCTCGGGTTGAACGATGAGCAAGCCACCCAGCTCGCAGGCATCAACAAGGACCACGCCGCCGCCATGGACCAACTGAACAAGGCCGGTCTGGAAGGCGAGGCCAAGAAGGCCCGCGCACAGGTCCTCGCCGACAAGTACGATGGTCGCGTGAAGGCGCTGCTCACGGCCGAGCAATACGAGAAATTCGTAGTGATGCGCAAGGCGAAGCGTGATGCTGCCATGGAGAAGCGCCAGCAGCTCCAGGCCGCACCCTCCTCAAAGTGATCACATCCAGGTACCAAGTACGGAACGCGCCCAAGGGGCGCGTTCTGCTTTATGGCACATCGCAAAGCATCGGGACATGCAAGGCTCCGAGGAGATCAACGCGGCTCGTACTGCACGGGCAGTCGTAACAACGTACGCACTGCAAGGCCGTCCTTGGCACCCGGCGTGAACGGCTGCAAAGTCCCCGTGGCGCAGAGGGCATAGCGTCGCAAGGCCTCATCGGCCTCCCCTTCCGTGCCCGGTTGCGAGACCTTGCCGTTCGCCTCCACCACGAAGCGGAGCATGACCTTGGTCCGCGCCATCCCATCGGCGTTCCATCCCTCCAGCACGCAACCGGGCGCCTGGGCCAAATGCACGAACAAGGCCCCATCACCTCCTGGATAGACCGGTGCCACGTCCACTGCGGCCAGTTCGTGGACCGTGGTATCAATAGGAGCTGAAGCGCGTTGGACACGCTGGTCGAACACCCGCTGACCGGCATCGGAAGAGGAACGCAAAGGCGCTACCCCGGTCTGGGCCGATACGGAGCCCACGAACAGGAGGCAAACACACACGGACATGCGGGGTAACAGCATGCTTCGAAGGTATGCCACCACGGCACTGACCGCGATCAGGACCAGTACACCGGTGCCGGTTACATTTGGCGCGGACCCTTTTTGAAGCGTGGTCCCTGTGAACGTATGAGCAACGTGTACTACCCCGACTACCTGCAACTGGACAAGATCCTGGACGCGCAGGCCCCTGAGAGCGACAAGCACGGCGTGAAGGCGCACGACGAGATGTTGTTCATCGTGATCCACCAGGCCTATGAGCTCTGGTTCAAACAGGTGCTGCACGAGGTGGGTAGTGTGATCGAGTTGTTCTCCGACCACCATGTGGATGATAATGGCGGGGAACTCAACATCGCCGTACATCGCATGCAGCGCGTGAAGACCATCCTAGGTGTACTGGTGCATCAGATGGACATCATGGAGACGATGACCCCGTTGGATTTCCTGGACTTCCGCGACCTGCTTCGGCCGGCCAGCGGTTTTCAGAGCATGCAGTTCAAGGTACTGGAGGCGCGGCTCGGCCTGCGCATGGAGGCACGCTTCGGCAAGCAGTACTACACCAGCCAGCTGAAGCCCGAGCACAAGGCGCAGATCGAAGCTTTGGAGACCATGCCCACTTTGCTCGAACTGGTGAACAAGTGGCTGGAGCGCATGCCGTTCCTGGAAGCGCGCTACTGGCCGCAGGGAGGCAAGCCCTTCTTCCAGCAACTGGAGGAACTCTATGCCGCCAGTCTGGTGCAGGGCGAGACCGAGAACGCCGCCCTGTGGAAGAAGATCTTCGTGGATGGCGATGAGGACCGCAGGCTATCCCCCGCTGCGGCCCGCAACGCGCTCTTCATCATGCTTTACCGCGACGAACCGATCTTCCAGCAACCCTTCCGTTTCCTGGAGGTATTGCTTGACATTGATGCGGGGATGGCCGCTTGGCGCAGCCGCCATATCAACATGGTGCACCGCATGATCGGGCTGCGTGTGGGCACGGGAGGAAGCACGGGCAAGGCCTACCTCAAGGGCGCCATGGACAGCCACTATATTTTCAGCGAAGTGGCCGACCTGAGCAGCTTCCTGTTCGAGCGGCGCAAATTGCCCGCGATACCATCTGAACTTCGAAGCGCGCTCGGATTCCGGAGCTGAGCGTTGAACACCGCGCTTACCAGGGTGCCGACCCCGGCTCACAAGGAAGAGACCCCTTAGCGCACCAGTGTTACATGCCCCAACTGGCGTTCGAGCTCCTGTGTGCAGGGGTTCTTGCGCTCCACCAGCACGGCATACACGCCCACCTGCGCCTGTTCGCCGGAAAGACTACCATCCCACTGCACCAAGGGGTCGGTGGTGGTCCATACCTCCGCACCCCAACGATCGAAGATGCGCATGGTGTAGTTGGATGGATCGTCGTAGACCACGGCAGGGAACACATCGTTGATCCCATCATTGTTGGGCGAGAAGGCGTTCGGCAGGTAGAGCAGCGGTTCCTCGGCGACCGACACTTGCTGCATCAACGTGTCGTTGCAACCATCCAGGCGGTAGGCGAAATAGACCAGGTCGAAGTCGCCCTCATTGGGCAATACCACGCTCACGAACCCGTCGCATGCGGTGTTCACCAGTTCATCGTTCAAGAAGAGCGCACAACTGTCGGACCGTTGCGCATCGAGCAGGAACCGTACTTCGTTCGAACACGTCACGGGATTGATGCGCAAGGAGGCGAGCGCCGACTCCCGCACGAACACACTATCCATAATGAGCGGGCTCGGACACCCTACCTCTTGGAACGCTTGGAACGTGACCTCGTTCCATCCGGGTGTCTGGAAAACGGCAAGCGGCACCGCATCGTTGCTGAACCCATCATCACCCCAGGTCCACACCAACGAATCGGCTCCCTGCACGAAGGCCTGTAATACGATGCCAAGACCGGCGCACGCCGTATCGGCCACCGCGATGGTGGCGATCGGCGCAGGCTCCGTGTCCACCAGCACATTGGCCGTCACGGAGCAACCTGTTGCATCCGTCACCGTGAGCGTGTATTGCGTGTCGTTCAACGGAGCCACCGTCTCGGTCTCACCCGTACCACCAGAGCTCCACGCATACTGGTAGGGCTCCGTGCCTCCCTCAACATCCGCTTCAAGCAATGCCGGACTGCCCGCACAGACAACACCTGGTGCGAATACCTGCACGTTCATGGGGTCCGGATCGGTGAGCACCCGCGTGATGGTGGTATCGCACACATCATTGGCCACGGTCACTGTGTACGTGCCTGGCCCCAGATCGGTAATGGTGGCGTTTATCTGCGGAGGTACGGTGTTCCAGGTGTAGGTGAACGGTCCGGGGCCGGTGGCCGAAGCGGTGAGGCTGCCATTGTTCGCTCCGGCACAGGTGATGGCCGTTACAGCAACGTCCGCATCGAGCCCGCAGCAAGGCAGCACCACGATGGTATCACTGAGGTAGTTGGTGTTGATGTTGGTGTGGCAATAGTCGGTGGCTGTGAACCAGTAGGTGCCCGGCTGTGTCACCGTGAGCGTTGGGCCCGTGGCGCCGGTGCTCCAGAGATATCCGGTATAGGCCGGCGGTTGCACAAGCAACGGATATATGGCGCCTGGGTTCAGCGTGATGCTGGGCGTGCAGAGCACTGTATCGATCGGAAAAAAGGAATACTGGTCGCGGTCCACGTAAATGGGATTGGTCGTCCCCGAGGGCGTTTGAAGGCAACAGGTGCCTCCATCGCTCACATTGAGGGTACCTGGAAAGCAGTTGTAATCGGTCCAATGGGCATACAGCGAACTGCCTGGCCCGAAAATGTCCAGGTAAAAAGCCACGATCTGCGGGCTGCTGTTGCCGCCACCGGTGTTCAACTGGTTACAGGCATCACCCGAAACGATGCAGTTCACCAGCGAAACGCCTCCGATGACCTGCCCCAGGTGCGTGGCAATAGGCACATTGCCGGCGGAGATGCTGTAGTTGCTGACGATGTTCGGAGGCACACCAATAATGGAGACCGCGGGGATGTTGGGGCCGCAAGCGTTATTGTTCACATCGCCATACCCGGCATACACCACCTCAGTGATGTTGCCCACAAAGGGTCC
>JBEICT010000095.1:0-11552 GCA_040383865.1 Flavobacteriales bacterium
CACGGCTGACGGAACACGAAGCCAGGCCGCTTCGAACGGTACCAGCGCGCTCCAAGCCTTGATCAGCAGGAAATGGAGTGGCGGGTTGTTCTCTGTGCGGAGCATGGTCCCAAGCCTCTCCCATGTTGCTTGCGACCAGAACACCGTGAAGGGCTCATCGTGTGCCAGTTCGTTCACGCCGAGCCACGCCAGTTTGAGCGCCAGGTTGAGCAGCACGAACACAAGTAGGAACAGGCGTTCCGTTCGGGTAATGGCCGACATCCGCGCGAAGCTAACCAGGTGGCCTACGCTGTGCGCCACATCACATAATGCGTTCCGATACCGGGTATCTCGAACGAGGGGCCGATGGTGCTGAAGCCGAGCCGCTCGTAGAACGGTAGCGCTAGCAGCCTGGCATTGCACCAAAGGATGTCGGCGTGAAGGCCACGAAGTTCTTTGAGGGCCTGTTCCACAAGAAGCCGACCGGCCCCAAAACCCCGGTGATCGGGATGCGTGGCCATACCGCGCAGTTGCCAGGCACGTTCGCCAGGGAGTGCAGGGTGCAACGCGGGCTGAAAGGAGGCGATGCAGATGCGTTCGCCGTCCTTTTCCACGGCAAGGTGGAACGCATCAGTGGCTTGATCGATGGGCCACCGGCAATCGTCCAAGGTGCCGCCAGGTCGCAGCACCAACAAACGCAACGGTTGCGTTTCCTCGGCGGTGATGCGCACGACATGCATGGCTCAGTGTTGTCCGGTCCGACGCGATCGCAGCTCGCCTTCCAGCGCAGCGACCAAATGGTCCAGGTCGCTCATGTGGGCCTGTTCCCCCAGGTTCAGCGTGATCGTGCTGCCGTCCGAGACCTTTATCAGCAGACCGGCACCGTCACCGTCCGGCAAGTGCTGCGCTGCAGTGAACCCTTGCAGGGCATGCCAGGGCCAGAGGGTTGAATGATCCATGAGGTCGGCGCTGTACCATGTCCGTTCGACCAACCGGAACCCTTCTCCGTCAACATGAACGGAACGTTCGGGTAGGGCCAAGGCGCCTACTATCAGGAGGGGGAGGGCGATGATCAGCGCCCAGCGCGCGGACCTGGCCGACCATTTCACTTGATCACCGCCCGAGGGGCGCGCGAGGCCGGCTGCCAATACGGCGAACCCTGCCGCAGAACCGATCGCGAGAAGCACGGCAATGCCGAGCCTTTCCAGAAGGGGGCGGGCGGAAAGCACAAGCGTTTGGGGATCGATCAAGTAACCGGCGCGGAACGGTGCGAACGCGTTGCCGAGGGCATCATCCGATGCCGGGCTCATCCAGTGCTCCAGTCCCCAATACACCAATCGCAAGGCCAGAACGAGGCCCAATGCGAGCGCCAGGAACTGGAAGGCTTCCCGCGCGTTGTCCGACCCTTCGGCCTTCATGTTATTTGAAATAGCGCATATCGTCGCCCGGCTTCAAGCCCTTCACCGCTGCCAGGATCAGGCGGATCACGTTCTCCACATCGGAGCGGTGGACGGTCTCCACGGTGGTGTGCATGTAACGCAAGGGCAGGCTGATCAGGGCACTGGGCACACCCGCACCGCCATAGGCGAAAGCATCGGTATCCGTGCCTGTGGCACGGCTGGCCGCCAGGCGTTGGAACGGGATCTTCTCCTTCTCAGCCACTTTCACGATGTGCTTGAGCACCTTGTTATGCACGGCCGGTGCATAGCTCAGCACGGGGCCCTGTCCGCAGGCGATGTCCCCGCTTTGCACCTTGTTCATCATCGGGGTTTGCGTGTCGTGCGTTACATCGGTCACTATCGCGAGGTCGGGCTTGATGCGTTCCACGATCATTTCAGCGCCACGGAGGCCGACTTCCTCCTGCACGCTGTTCGTTACGTACAGGCCGAACGGGAGCTTGGTCCGGCTCTCCTTCAGCATGCGGGCCACCTGCGCGATCATGAATCCGCCCATGCGATTGTCCAGCGCACGCCCGGTGAAGTTGCGGCCGTTCAGCACCATGAACTCGTCCACGAAGGTGACCACACAGCCCACGTGCACACCAAGTTTCTCCACTTCCTCCTTGCTGTCGCAACCGCAGTCCAGGAAGATGTTCTCCGTGGTGGGTACGATCTCCGTCTTGCCATTGCGCACATGGATGGCGGGCCAGCCGAAAACGGCCTTCACGATACCCTTGTCGGTGTGGATGTTCACCCGCATGCTGGGGGCGATCATGTGGTCGCTTCCCCCGTTCCGTCGCACATAGATGAAGCCCTCCTTGGTGATGTAGTGGACGAACCAACTGATCTCGTCGGCATGGGCCTCGATCACCACCTTGTACTTCGCCTCCGGGTTGATCACTCCCACCACGGTGCCATAGGGGTCCACGATGTGGTCGTCCACGTAGGGCTTCACGTAGTTCAACCACAGCTTCTGGCCTTCGCTCTCAAAGCCGGTGGGCGAGGGGTTGTTCAGGTAACGTTCCAGGAAATCAAGCGCTTTCTGGTCGAGTATGCTCTTGGTGGTGGTCTTCTTGGCCATGGTGGAATGGTGCGTTCGGGTCAATGAGCGGTGACTTATCGGATGCCCGGCAAAGCTATCCGGTGCATCGGCCGGCAACCTTACAGTGCCGTTCACGTATGAACAGCGCCGTATTAACATGCGTTCACCATGCATAACGCCCTGTATCGTTCCCTGTTCGTAGCGCTCATGGTACCCGCCATGCTCCCGATCCACGCCCAAGGCACGGGTCAGGTGGATCCCGGGGACAGCAAGCGTGCCGCCGAGCTCATGAAGCAGGCCGACCGAGCCGCGCAGGCCGGTTCCGCTCAGTTCGTCCATGCCGAAACACTCTTTGAGGAGGCCCTGAAATTGGACCCCGACAACGCGGAACTGAACACCCGCATGGGCCTTTGTCAGTTGAACGGACCGCATCGCCACAAGGCGCTTGCCTATTTCATCAAGGCACAGGAGCTTGCACCGGACCAGCCCCGTATCCATTTTCTCACTGGTTATGCCTACCAGCTCAATGCCCAGTGGGACAACGCCATTGCGTGTTTCGAGCGGCATAAGCGCGCCAATGTGATGCCCGATGCCGATCCACGCTATAACATGGCCGACAAGCACCTGGCCGAATGCCGTAACGGCCGCACCTTCATGGGCGGTCCTGTGCAGGCCGAAGTGCGCGGCCTTGGCACGGACCTGAATTCCGATCGTTCGGATTATGGGGCCCTTTTGTCCGCCGATGGGAACACGCTCTGGTTCACCTCCCGCAGGAAGCTGAGCGACGATGCCAAAGTGAACAAGGCCACCGGTGACCATTTCGAGGAGATCCTGGTGAGCCGCCTGGTGAACGGTCAGTGGACGGCGCCCGTGCCCGAGCCTGCCCCTTTGAACACTCCTGGGAATGATGCCAGCGTGGGTCTGCTCGCCAGCGATGGCACCATGATCCTGTACCGGGATATGAAGGGGAAAGGTGATCTTTTCGAGTGCCATCAACTGAATGGCCAATGGTCCGCACCGGTGCCGTTCGGCCCCGCCATTAATTCAGCTGCACACGAAAGCAGTGCCTGGCTCAGCGCGGACAGGCAGTGGATCTACTTCGTAAGCGACCGCCCGGACGACAATGTGGGCGGCCAGGACATCTACCGCAGCCGCTGGGACGCCACCTTGAACGCGTGGGGACCAGCAGAGAACCTGGGCCCCGATGTGAACACCATTCACGATGAGGAGGGCGTGTTCCTGCATCCCGATGGGCAGACCTTGTACTTCAGCAGCCGGGGCCATACCTCCATGGGCGGCTACGACATTTTTCGGACGCGATTGGTGGATGGTCGCTGGACCAAGGCGGAGAACCTGGGGTGGCCGATCAACTCGCCGGACGATGATCTGTACTTCGTACTGTCGCCCGATGGGCATTCCGGTTACTTCAGTTCCATACGGTCCGAAGGCATGGGCGACGACGACCTGTACCATGTGATCATGGACAAAGTGGCGAGCGTGGTGCCCGCCGCCACCCGGTAACTTTGGCGCTGCGCCCAAGAGGCGCGGCTGCGCATGGACATCACCACTCCGCCAGGGGATCCCGTCCCGTTACGAACGGCCGACGGTTCGCTCACGTTGCGCAGTGCGCAATGGGGTGAGCAGTACCACAGCATGCATGGTGCCGTTCAGGAAAGCACACACGTCTTCATCAAGGCCGGGGCCGAGCATGTCCAAAAGCGCGAACTGGACGTGCTGGAAGTGGGCCTGGGTACCGGTTTGAACCTGCTGCTGACCTGGATACGATGCCTCGAAGGGAAATGGACCGTTCGATACTCCGCCTTGGAGCCATTTCCGTTATCGCAGGATCGACTGGATGAACTGGGTCATTGTGAGGAATTGGCATGGCCCGGACTGCATGAGCCCTTCATCAGGAACATGACGGCCCGATCGGGTGTATGGCAGGAGCCCATGGGTGGTCTCGCCTTCCGGAGGATGGCAACGCCCGTGCAGGAACTGGAAGAGGAGGATGCCTATGACGTGGTCTTCTTTGATGCATTTAGTCCCGACACACAACCCGGGATGTGGACGAAGGAGGTCTTCGACCGGATGTATCGTGCGTTGCGTGCGGGGGGAGTGCTGGTGACCTATTGCGCGAAAGGCGATGTGCGCCGCACCATGCAGGCCGCCGGATTCCACGTGGAGCGCTTGCAGGGACCGCCCGGTAAACGCGAAATGCTCCGTGCCACCAAGCGACCTATGTGAACTGGAACGACCGGTCCAGTTGTTGTAGCAATACCTACGTTAACCCTGACCATGTTCACCATTCGCGTCTATGGCCTGTTGATCGAGAGCGGGCGTGTGCTGGTCTCTGATGAGCTGATCAAGGGGCAACGCATCACCAAGTTCCCGGGAGGAGGATTGGAATATGGTGAGGGACTGAAGGACTGCCTGGTGCGCGAGGTGCGGGAGGAGATCGGGGTCGAGGCCTTGGATGTCCGGCATTTCTACACCACCGACTTCTTCCAGCAGAGCGCGTTCCACCGTGATCCCCTTCAGGTGATCAGTGTGTACTACCTGTTCCGTGTGCATGATCCGTCCTCGATCCCGGTGGTCGACGAGCCCTTCCAAGGGTTGGTAACGCCAGGTGGTCCGGAGGTGTTCCGGTGGGTTCCCCTCCTGCAGGACAAGGAGGAGCTGCTCAGCCTGCCCATCGATCGGGTCGTGTGGCGGATGCTGGTGGGAGGCTAATGCAGAGGGTTGATCGAGCGACTAACTTTGGTAAACGTCCACCGATCGACATTGCTCATGAGATACATCGTTGTCCTCTTCCTGCTCCTTGCAGTGTTCCCCTTGATCGCGCAGCCTGCCGGTCAACCTCGCACCCTGTTCGGCGACAGCCTGGACCTGACCGGCGGCTATTTCGGTATGACCGCGCGTTACACCAATGTGCTGTCCAATGATGCCGTATTGCTGGGATTCAGCGGTGGTGTTGTCATTGGTCATCGGATCAACATCGGTCTGGCCGGCTGTTGGAGCACAAGCGTGCTGAAGAACCCGGCCTATGAGCAGGTGCTGCGCGAACGCGAACCGAACATCGAGCTCTCGGGCCTTGAGCTACGCTATGGCTACGGAGGATTCCTTATCGAGCCCATCCTATTCCACCGTTCGGCGGTACACCTTACGGTGCCTGTCATAGTGGGTGTTGGCGGTGTTTCGTACAGCTATCCACCGCCGAACAGCAACAGCTATCAGAGGAACCGTACGGACGGCCAGGCCTTCTTCGCCTTGGAACCGGGCCTCGAGCTGGAACTGAGCATCGTGAGCGCCCTGCGGCTCGGCTTGGGTGGATCGTTCCTGTACACCAGCGACCTGGACCTGCCCGCCACCTCGGCGGATGTGCTCCGAACGGCCATGGGTAGAATGACGCTCAAGTTCGGCGTGTTCTGATCGGCACTTTGTACTGCGCACTGGGCTGGCGTCAGGCTCCAAGCCTGCGCATCACGAACGATTCGACGCGCTCGAACAACGAGTCGGGTTCCAGCGTACGCCACTGCAGGGCATTGAGCTTTCCACCCAGGAGGAAGTACTGATCGATGTTGGCGCGTTGCAGGTCCTCCTGCACATGCGGCCTGAAATTGAGCAGCGCGATCCAGCCATCCGCGTCGTTCACTTCATCGAACCATTCGCTATAGTACTCCTCGTCGCTCGCATGGAAGTTGAGCACGTTCTCGCCGATCAGGATGAACTTGCCGATCCCTTGCGCCATCAGGTGTTCCACGATGTTGCGCTTCAGGATCATGATGTCGTTATGCAGCAGGTCGTTCCACTCGCCAATGAGCTCCAGGATCACATAGCCTTCGTCGTAGTCGGTGTAGAGCTGCTTCAGGTAGAGCGTGGCGCTGCCGATGCTCTCCCACTGCGGATGGATCACATGGTCGTAAACGGCATTCGTGAATTCGAACTCGCTGTGCTCCTCTCCGAAGAAGGGGGAGCGGTCATCCTCCTCAGCGGTGTACTTGTGCCGCCAGTTCCAGAATGGCTCGATGTCGTGCATGACCGGGAGTGAAAGGGTGATGCCTGTTCCCTGAGGATAGCCTAGAGGTTATGTCCAGCCTCAATGGCACGACGCACACTCCCGTAGTGGCGCAGCATTTCGTTGGCCTTGATGTAGTCCACCTGCAGGCTGTCCATCACCATCCGAGTACCCCGGTCAATGAGCTTGTTGTTGCTGAGCTGCATGTCCACCATGCGGTTGTCTTTCACCCGCCCAAGCTTGATCATCACGCTGGTACTGATCATGTTCAGCACCAGCTTCTGGGCGGTGCCGCTCTTCATGCGGGTACTTCCGGTCACGAACTCCGGGCCCACGGCCACCACGATGGGCAGCTTCGCGATGGCGGCCACCGGACTGCCCGGGTTGCACGTGATGCAGCCGGTAAGGACTCCGTGCTCATTGCACTCCTCAAGCCCTCCGATCACGTAAGGAGTGGTTCCGCTGGCCGCAATGCCGATCACCGTATCGTCCGGGCCGATGTGGTGCTCCTGAAGGTCGATGTACGCTTGTTGGGTGTCATCCTCGGCAAACTCCACGGCCTTGCGGATGGCGGTGTCGCCCCCGGCAATTATTCCAATGACCAGGCCGTGAGGTACACCGAACGTGG
Organism: Flavobacteriales bacterium; assembly: GCA_040383865.1. Lineage (GTDB taxonomy): Bacteria > Bacteroidota > Bacteroidia > Flavobacteriales_F > PHOS-HE28 > PHOS-HE28. Next base: position 7,104 of record JBEICT010000095.1, read on the forward strand.
GTGGGCATTCACTGGCGTCCACAATGCCCAAGCGGCCACTGGTGCCGGCGCCGATGTAGAACAGCCGTCCACCACGCCGCATCCGTTCCACGATCGCGTCCACCAATGCCTCAATGGTCGGCAATGCCTTTTCCACGGCCAGGGGCACACTGCGGTCCTCGGTGTTCATGTGGCGGAGCAGGTCGCCGGTGGACATGTGCTCCAGATCGTTATAACGCGAGGTGCTTTCGGTGAGACGTTCCATGGTGGTGCAAAGATCGTTCACTGGAAAAGGAAAGGGCCGCCCGGAGGCAGCCCTTTCTCCAGGTAGTTCAGGATGACCTTAGTCAAGCATCAGCTTGCGGGTAACGGCACCCTCTGCGAAGCGCAAGCTCACATGGTAGGCACCGGCTATGAGGCCCTGGCGCTCGATGGTGACCTGGCGACCGTTCACGTTGGCGGTACGCACCAAGCGACCGTTGATGTCGTAGATCTCGTAACGCTGGATGATGGCCTCGGCGCTGGTCACCGTGAAGCGATCGCTGGCCGGGTTGGGGTACAGCTCCACACCTTGGGCGATGGCGCTGGCCTCATCGATACCCACCAACGAGCAAGGGCCGAGCTGCAGGGCGCACACGATACGAGGGGTCATGTAGCCCATGACGGTGTCGATGTAGGTGCGGCCCTTGGTGGGGCTCATGTCCGGGTTGCTGGACAAGCTGGCCACGTGGGCGGTGATGCCGGGTGCCACTTCGGTCTGGGCGATGGCGCTATTGGGGTCCCACCACTGCCAGGGGCTGGCCTCTTCCTGAGCGGGAGCTGGCCATTGCGGACGCACAAGCGGGAAGAGCCCTTCCACGTTATTGCGGATCTGCACGCTGTTCGCACCGTGGGTCTGCGTGGTGCCATACAGGGCACGTGCGCGGTTGGTGAAGGGGTTGTTGCTGGGCAGGTTCTCGAAGCTGCTGTTGTTGCCATACTGGTTCACCAGTTCCATAAAGAGGTTGGACCCTTGTACAGGCACAACAGGACCACCGGTGGTGGGCACGATCACAATACCTTCCGTGAAGGGAGCGAAGGGGTCGAACACGGTGTGGAAGGCCACCATCGGCGCATCGCCAGGAGCGAGCCAGCTGGTATCGGCCAAGGCGCCACCCATGTTCACACAGAACTGGGCGTCGTGGTTCTGGCCATTTGGGCGGTACAAGGTCAGTTGGCCGTTGAATCCGTTCAGGTTGCCCACCAGATTGGTATCCACATAGCTCACATTGGGGTTGAACGGATCAGGCCGGAACTTCTCGATGAAAAGCTCGGCGCCCTCGTCCAACGTAGCGTTGGCCAGTGAAATGTAGCCGCCGGTGCCCTCACCGATCACGATCACCTTGTCCGGGTCGATCCGGTAGGTGTTCGCATCGGCTTTCAGGGTGCGGGTGCATTGGCGTACATCGTGAACGGCACGGTAGATGGCATTGAGCAACTGCCCGCGACGCTCCTGTTCGGTGGCTGCCAAAGGGTTCCAGCCGCCGCGGTAGCTCATGCTCACGGCCACATAGCCACGGCGGGCCATGCGCTTGCACATCTCCACGGCACTGCTGTCCTTGCGGGTCCCGTTCGGGCTGCCGTTGATGGGCGGGGGCAGGGCGTTGCCGGTGTGCACGTAGATCACCAGCGGACGTTCCGTTACGGCATCGAGGGCCTGGTCGGGCTGGTAAATGTCCATCTTGATGTCCAGCACCTTCACTGCCGTGCTGGGGTCCGCTGGGTTGAAGTAGGCAGCGGGGATGGGCTGGCCCAAGGACACTGCGGTCTGCAGCGCCACCAGATCGGTGGGCACCAGGGGCGAGGAAAGGTTCGAGGTCAGGAAGTTCACGTTGGTGCCGTAAGTCACATCGTTGGTGATGGTGATCTGGGCGTTGGTGAACACCTCGTTGATGTAGCGCTGCTGGGCGCTGGCCGCAGTGGCCATGCCGAGTGCCGCGGTTACAAGGGCAAGGGGTAGCGTTCGGTTCATGTGGTCGATTGTTTGTGTGGCTAAAGGTAGGTGCGGATCGGCGTATCAGCGCTTGTCCAGTTCATACACCAGTTGGAGGTAGGCGAGGCGGCCCACAAAGGGTCCGCCGAACACCATCAGTACACGGTTGTCCACCATGCGGTCCAATCGCTCATCCCCGGGCACTTCAGGGTCGAACAGAGGCACCAGGCCCAAGAGGTTGCTGGCCCCCAGTTTCACCGTGAGGTGCTGCGCCGGGAACTTCACGTTCACCTGGGCATCCACCATGTCGTAGCTGGGAATGGGGCCCGTGAACTGGGGCGAACCCGTGAACGTGAAGCCCTGAACGAATTTCCAATTGATACCGAACCCAAGGTTGGGCTTGCCCGTGAACGGCACTTTCAGGTCATGTCCCGTGAAGCTCAGGTTGAACTTGTTCTCAGGCGTATTGAAGGCAGGGATGATGGGGTCGTCCTCACCGGTCACCAGCTTGTTGTAGCTGTAGTTCACGCCGTAGGTCATTTTCTTGCGGTAGTAGCTCACGCCGAGGTTCGCCCCTTGGGTGCGGACCATACTGGAGGCGTTGGCCGAAAGGCGGTAGGCTTGGATCCCGCCGGAAGGGAATCCAGGGGCCAACGGATCATCGAACCGCGCGCTCACCCCGAAAATGAAACCAATGAAGTCGGTATACCAACTGCTGTAGGCGCTGGCGTCGATGTAGAACTTCTCCCAATGCGTTCCGCGGTAGCCGGCCTCAATGGTCCTTACCTGTTCGGGACGGATGCGGTCCACATTGAAATAGTCCAATTTGGACAAGCCTTCCAGCAGGGAGGGTGTGGAGCGATATTCATTGAAGCTTTCCAAGGTGATCAGGCTGTCCTTTCCGGCCTCGAACTGGCCATCCACGTTACCCAACAGGATCGCCCGGCCCACGTTGTAGTACAGGTACTGGTCGGCCAGGGTGGGATTGCGGATGGCACTGCTGAACGAAACGCGGAACACGCGGTCCTCCTTCGGTGTATATACCAGCGTGGCAGCAGGGGAGAAGAGGGCGTTGAAGTTCTGGTTCTTGTCCATCCGGATCGTGACCGTGGTCTTCAACTTGTTCTCCATGAATTTCTTCTCCAGACCGGAATACACGCCGAACTCGCTGTTGCGGATCACCACATTGCCCGTATCGCGGAAAATGGTGCCAGCGCTGTTGGGCAGGTATTGGCGGTAACTTCCACCGAGGATCACCTCGCCGAAGGCCGGCTTGAAGCGGTATTCGCCCATGCCATGGGCCAGCATGCTTCGATCGTAGAACAGGGAGCCTCCCTCCGTGAAACGCTTGCCAGTGATCTCGGCCAGTTTATCGTCGAAACGCTGTGTGCCCACGAGATAGGCCGGTGTGAGGCGGACCTGGGCGCTGTTCAGGCGGTTCACCGAGTCGGCCACCATCTGGTGATACATGGTGTACAGGTCCTGATTGTCCGCCACGAACTGGGTAATGTAGGTATCATAGGCTTCTGCCGAAGTGATCCCCTGTGCGGGTGCTTCGGATGGGGTGTAATACCCAGGCACCGTCTCGTTCAACAGTCCGGGGTTCAACGCCGAACCGATCCAGCTGTCCCAAAGATTGAAATAGGCCGTGTTCCAATCCTTCGTTGTACCGCTTGCTTCCTGGAGGCGCACGCCAGTGGTGAAGATGTCGTAGGTCTGACCGGCATCCTCGTGCGTGACATAACCGCGTACGAACCAGGTACCCTCCTTGCGGAACTCCAAACGGTGCTGGAAGAATTGCACGTTTTGCAATCGGTAACGGTTCTCGCCCTGATAGACGGTACTGCCGGTGCTGTAGTTGGAGGCCAGTATCGCTTCCACACTATCCCGGACCATGTAATGCAGGCTAAGGCCGGCCTTCAGGTTGTTGGTGCCATAATCCACCAGGTCGGTCTCCTTGTAGCCGGGGCGTAGGAAGATGCCCAGACCATGGTAGTCGCGCCGTTCGGCAGCCGTTCGGCTGTAATTGTTGTTCACTGTTGTGTTCTCATCGCCGTAGATGTTCACCGCGTCGTAACGGCCGGGATTTCCAACTGGTGTTGGCGAGTTGACGGTGGCCCGGTAGTCCTCGGCATACCAGTCCTCGGCCTGCATGGCGAACAGGTTGAGCTTGTAGGCAAATCGGTTCTTTCCGTTCTTATCCTTGAAAACCTCTGCCCAGCGCACGGCGCCTTCCAACAGGCTGCGTTCGCCGGCCTTGGCACTGATGCTGAGCCCGGGGAACATCCAAGGGCTTTTGGTGGTCATGTTGATCACTCCGTTGAAGGCGCCCGGGCCGAAGTAGGCTGTGCTGGCCCCGGCGATCACCTCCACTTTCATCACGTCCAGATCACTGGCACCAAGGAAGTTCCCTAACGAGAAATTGAGCCCGGGGCTCTGGTTGTCCACCCCATCGATCAGTTGCAGGGAGCGCACCGGGCTGGTGCTGTTGAAGCCGC
>JBEICT010000096.1:0-11490 GCA_040383865.1 Flavobacteriales bacterium
ACCGCCGCGCTGATCGTGGTGTGGGTGATGAACATGGGCCTGCTGATGGAGGGCCGGCGCTGGGCCATGGGCCCCGAAGTGCTGCGTATGGCGGCCCTCTCGCTATTGCTGTGGCTGAGCACCGACCTGCTGCCCGGCGCAGCGACCACTGTGGTGAACGCTTGCGTGACGCTTGGCTCGCTGGCCCTGCTGTGGAACGTGCACAGAACACTGGCATCACCAACCGCGAACGGCGCGGTAACACGGGGTGATTAACTTGCCCGCGCTCCGGTGCAGCGAACATTCGTCGCGCCAACCCTGATGGACATTCGGAAGAACACACCCTTGAACGGCGTGGTGTACGGGCTGGCCCTGCTCGGCACCATCATGGGCGGCACGCTCGGCATGCAGTGGCTCGTGTACCTGTGCAAACCCCTGCTGATGCTGGTGCTGAGCAGTTGGTTCTACTTCCACAGCCGTCGCGTGGGCGACCGCTTCACGCTGCTGGTGCAGGCGGGCCTGTTCTTCTCTTGGATCGGCGACATTGCGCTGATGTTCCAGCACGTGGACCAGTTCAACTTCCTGATCGGGCTGGCGGCCTTCCTGATCGCACAACTGTGCTACACCATGGCATTCGCTCACAACGTGGCCGATGTGCCAGGTGGGCCCTTCCCCTGGCCGTCCATTGTGCTCTCTGTTGTGATCGCGGCCTATGGTTACTTCTTCGCAGGACGCATCCTGCCATCGGTGGATGACGGCATCGTGATCCCCATCGTCGTGTACGCCATCGCCATCAGCCTCATGGGCATTGCGGCCGCGTTCCGCTTCGGGCGCACCTTTCCGCGCAGCTTCTACGCCGTGCTGGCAGGTGCCTTCCTGTTCATTGCGAGCGACAGCCTGCTGGCCTTCAACCGTTTCGTGCGCCCACTGGACGGTGCTGAATGGATGGTGATGCTCACCTACGGCCTCGCGCAAGTGCTGATCGCGGGTGGCTGCCTGACCCATGTGCTGGACCCCGAGGAGATCCGCAGGCGCGCTGCGCTGACCACCTGATCAGCTGATCCGGCCCCACACGGCCTGCCCTTTCAACTGCTCGTGCAAGGCCCGTGCGATGGGCGCGTGGCGCGGTTCGGCCAGTCCGGGGTCCGTATCGAGCAGGCGCATGGCCGCTTGACGTGCCTGTTGCAGCAGGGCGCTGTCCTCCACCAGATCGGCGATATGCAGCTGCGGCAATCCGCTCTGCTGGGTGCCCATGAGGTCGCCGGGGCCGCGCAAACGAAGGTCCGTCTCGGCGATCTCGAAGCCATCGTTGGTGCGCACCATGGTCTCGATGCGGGCACGGGCATCGTTGCCGAGCTTGTCGCCCGTCATCAGGATGCAGAAGCTCTGCTCGGCACCCCGGCCCACGCGTCCGCGCAACTGGTGCAGCTGCGATAGACCGAAGCGCTCGGCGTTCTCGATCACCATCACACTGGCGTTCGGCACGTCCACCCCCACCTCGATCACCGTGGTGGCCACCAGGATGTTGGTCTCGCCCTTCTTGAAGCGCGCCATCTCGTAGTCCTTGGTGGCCTGGTCCATGCGGCCGTGCACGATGCTGACGGCGTACTGGGGAAGCGGGAAGCGGCGCACCATGCTCTCGAAGCCATCGTTCAGGTCCTTGAGGTCGCTCTTCTCGCTCTCCTCGATGAGCGGATACACCACGTAGACCTGACGGCCCTTGGCCATCTCTTCTTCCATGAACCCGAACACGGCATTGCGTGCCGAATCGAAACGGTGTACCGTGCGGATGGGCTTGCGGCCCGGTGGCAGCTCATCGATCACGCTGTTGTCGAGGTCGCCGTACAACGTCATGGCCAGTGTGCGAGGAATGGGCGTGGCGGTCATCACCAGCACATGCGGCGGCACGTCGCTCTTGGCCCAAAGGCGTGCGCGCTGTGCCACACCGAAGCGGTGCTGCTCGTCGATGACCACGAGGCCCAACTGCCGGAACTGCACGCGGTCCTCCAACAGGGCATGCGTGCCCACCACGATGTGTACTTCGCCAGCTTGCAGCGCGGTGAGGATGCTGCGGCGCTCGGCCGTGCGCGTGCTGCCCGTGAGCAAACGCACCACCACGGGCATGCCCTCCAGCATGCGGCTGATGGAATGAAAGTGCTGCTGCGCGAGGATCTCGGTGGGCGCCATCAGCGCGGCCTGGAATCCATTGTCCAGAGCGATCAGCATGCTGAGCAGCGACACCACGGTCTTGCCACTGCCCACATCGCCCTGCACCAGGCGGTTCATCTGGCGGCCGGTCCCCATATCCTTGCGGATCTCCTTCACAACGCGTTTCTGTGCACCGGTGAGCGCAAAGGGAAGGTGGTGGTGGTAGAACCGGTTGAAGTGCTCGCCCACCTGCGTGAACACGTTGCCGCGCAGGCTTTGTTGCAGCAGCAGTTTCTGCTTGAGCAGTTGCAGCTGGATGAAGAACAGCTCCTCGAACTTGAGGCGACGCACGGCCACATCGAGCTTGGCGCGGTCCTGCGGCGCGTGCACCTGCCGGAAGGCCTCTTCGCGCCCCATACCGCCCACGAGGTCGAGCAGTTCGCGGCTGAGCGTTTCGGGCAACTGGCCCATCACTGTTGGCAACAGTGCTTTCTGCAATTTCCAGATGGCACGGCTCGTAAGCCCGCGCGCCGAGAGCTTCTCGGTGGTGCTGTACACGGGCTGCAAGGCGGCATCAAGTCCCTGGTCCCAAGTGGCGGCCAGCTCCAGCTCGGGGTGTGCCAGGTTGAAGCGGCCATTGAACACCGTGGGTTTCCCGAAGACCACGTATTCCTGCCCGGGCTTCAATGAGGTCTGCAGCCAGCGGATGCCCTTGAACCACACCAGTTCGATGGTGCCCGTAGCGTCGGTGAGCGACGAGGTGAGGCGCCGACCCTGTTTCTCGCCGATGAGCTTGATGGGCCCCAGCTTCCCACGCAGCTGCACCTGGTTCAGTTCCTCGTTGATCTCGCGCACCCGGTGGAACACACTGCGGTCCACGAAGCGGAAGGGGAAGTGCTGGAGCAGATCGCCGTAGGTGCCGATGTTCAGGTCCTTGCGCAGGAGCTCGCCCCGTTGAGGGCCCACGCCCTTGAGGAACTCGATGGGGGTATCCAGCACGCTCGGCACCGGCCGAAAATACGGCCGGGCGCGGCGTATAGCGGGATATCATGCACCACAGGGCGCTGCGGTCGTAGCTTGGACAACGGGATGGAACTGCGCAACACGGCCATACGCACGGTGCAACGCTATCGAAAGGCGCTGGATGAGGCACGACTGCGGACCGACCGCGAGGGGCTGCACCGGCTGCGTGTGCGCATGAAGAAGATGCGGTCGCTCCTGCGCTTCCTGGAGCACTTGGACAGCGAGTCCGAACCGCGGAAAGGCGCCGTTCGCCGGACCAATGTCCTGTTCAAGGCCGCTGGTGCGTTGCGTGAGATACAGGTGAATTGCGCGCGGCTTCAGGAGCTGCATGGTGTTCCGGCCGCATCACGCAACATCGGGCTCGCGCATTTGCGCCGGAAGGAGGAACGTCTGGCCCAACGGCTCCAAAAAGCCCTGACGCGTATCCATCCGGTGGACCTCCAACGGTTGGAGCTGCACACCCTGCGTGTGCTACAAGGCCGGAATAAAAGCGGCATACGAGCCGCCGCCCGGAACTACGTGCGGTCCGAACTGGGGCATGCCACCCGACTGACACGCGCGGCCGATGCCCACCTGCACCTGCATGAGGTCCGCAAGCACCTGAAGCATGTCCGCCATCTGTATGAGCTGCTGGACCCCGGCATGCCGGAACCCGCCGGGCTGGGGAAGGTGTTGGGACGGCTGGGTGCGTGGCACGATGAGGTGGTGTTGCGCAACACCTTGCAAAAGCTGCGGAAACAACCCGAACAGCGGAACGAACTACTTGCGGCCGTGGACCAACGGCTGCACGACCGACAGACCGAAGCGGTGGAACGCCTGCATGTGCTGCTTGGCGGGCAAGGTCATTCGCCCCGCACGAACAACCAGCGCACGCCCTTCCACAGGCCCACGAAAACGTAGCCGAGCGGACCCAACTTGTCCTTCTCCTGCAACTGCACGGTGATGGTGGCCATGTCGGCGAGGTGGGTGAGCTTGTTCAACTTGCCCTCGAACGATTCGATGTCGCCGTTCACGCGTTCCAGCTCCTTCTCCACGGCCAGTGCGGCCTGCACGTTCTCGGCCTGTTGCAGCAGTTGCAGGTAGCGTTCACGGGCACGGCGTGCATTCTCAAGCCGGGCATTGAGGTCCACGTATTGCTCCGTGACATCCTCGCCCTTGAAGGCCTTGGAGCGCAACTTGCCCAGTGCGGCCACCTCATCCACGGCTGCGGCCAGCTCCGGCTGCTTCACACGGATCACCGAACGGCCATCGGCCAACGACACCACGTAGCCTTGATGCTTCTCGGCGATGGCCCGAAGCCGTACGTTGGTGCTATCGGCCTCCTTCACCTTCAGTTCCAGCGTGGCCGCGTATTGCACCACACGCTCACCGGGCGCATGCTGCGTCTTACCATCGGCGAGGTAGCGCGCATTGGAATAGGCCGTACTGCTCGCGTGCTGGCTTCCTCCGCAGGAAGTGGCGACAAGAGCGATCACGAACAGGCAGAACGGTGCAAGGCGCATGGAAACTGAAGGTGTTGAGTGTGCAGTGAACGCAAGAGCTGCGATCGTTCGTGTGAACGAGCGCTACTGCATCTCGGTGAACATGGAATCGATGCGTGCGAAGCTCTGCTGCACCGCACTGTCCAACTCGACGCTCGGTGTGGTGAGCGAACGGCGGATGAGCCCGGTGCTCAATGAGCGTTCACGAGCATAGTCCAGCAGGCGGTCGCGGCGGTAGGCCACTTCGGATGAAAGCTCCAGCGTGAGCGTACCTTCCAACAAGGCCACCGCGCTATCCCAGGCCGGTGCACTGCGCTCGTCCAACAGCACGAGCTGCTGTTCGGCAGTGCCCTCGTCGCCAAGCTGGAACATCGCCAGGCCTTCCTCCTCCATGCGCGTGAAATCGGCCATGCGGGTCTCGAACACATGGTCGTCCGAGGGCAGGGTGCTCACGGCCCAACCTCCGGCCAGGGCTAGCAGCACCGTTGGAGCGGCCATGGACGCCCACTGCAGGCCGGCCGCTTCCGGCTTGCGCAGCGCGGGATAGAGCGCAAAGCCCATCACCACTCCGCTGAGCAGGCCACCGATGTGCGCGGCATTGTCCACGCCGCCTTTCATTCCGTAGATGAGGTTGTACACCACGAACACACCAATGCTGGAGAGCAATTGCTGGCGGGTCTCCTTGTGCAACAGGTCCGTGGTGAGCAGCGCCAGGAACACACCATACAGCCCGAAGATGGCACCCGAAGCGCCGGCGCTCACCGTATTGTCGTGCCACCACAGGCTGGCCAGGCTGGCGAAAACACCCGTGATCACATACAGCATCAGCACGCGTTTGCTGCCTAGCAGCGGCTCCAATTGCAGGCCCACCATCAGCAGGGCGTACATGTTGAAGAGCAGGTGGATCACGCCGATGTGAACGAAGCAGCAGGTGAGCAGGCGCCACCACTCGCCGGACAGGGTGACCGCACGGTAGTTGCCACCCCAGGTGAGCAGGTCCTCGCCGGTGGGCGACATGAAGTGAACGCCCGTGGCCACCATCCCGATGTACACGAGCACACTGATGTCCAGCAACAATGGCGTGGCATAGAAGTCGCGGCGCGGAATGAGGACGGAACCGATGTCCTTCCAATGGAACTCGTTGGCGTGGGACGTGCTGGCATCCAACTGCATCACACCGCTCTCCTCGAGCTCCTTCAGTTCGGCGGCCATCACTTCGGGCGTGGTGGAAACGCGTGCCAGGGCGAAGGCCTCGATCAGTTTGTCAAGGTTGACCTGATGACGCTTCTTCTTGGCAAAGGGGCTCCACTCCGATGGTTTGCTCAAGGCCGTGAAGCCCTGTTCATCGAATTCGATCACCACATCCTCCCCTTTGGCGAAGCCAGTGGCCGGTGTCTTGGCCACCACGCGCATGGGATGCAGGTGCTCCACGCCCCAGTTCAATGCGCGGAACGCTTGGAATAACAGGACGATCACTTCGGGCCGCGAGAGGCCGGCGGTGGAATAGCGGATGGTGGGGCGGTCGGCGGCCATGGTCGCTCAAGATAGGGAGCCCATTGCACCACCGGAAGGCCTCAGATCGCCCCCAACCCCAGCAACAAGGCCGGTTCCTCCAGCAACTGCTTGAAGGTGTTCAGGAAGGCCGCACCCGTGGCACCGTCCACTACGCGGTGGTCGCAGCTCAGGGTCACTTTCATGGTGTGGCCGGGCACAATGGCACCGTTGCGCACCACGGGTTTCTCCACGATGCCGCCCACCGCCAGGATGCACGCATCGGGCGGGTTGATGATCGCGGTGAACTCCTCGATGCCGAACATGCCCAGGTTGGAGATGGTGAAGGTGTTGCCTTCCCAATCCTGTGGCTGCAGCTTTTTCTCCTTCGCCTTCTTCGCGTAGTCGCGCACCTCGGCACCAATGGTGCGCAGGGGCTTGCCATCGGCGAAGCGCACCACGGGGACCAACAACCCTTCCTCCACGGCCACGGCCACGCCGATGTGCACGTGGTGGTTGGTGCGGATACGGTCGCCGAGCCAGCTGCTGTTCACCTTGGGGTGCTGCTTCAGGGCCACGGCAGCGGCCTTGATCACCAGATCGTTGAAACTGATCTTGTCCGGTGCAATGTGCTTGTTGATGGCCTCGCGGGCCTCCATGGCGCGGGCCATGTCGATCTCCAACGTGAGGTAGAAATGCGGCGCGGTGAATTTGCTCTCGGCCAGGCGACGGGCAATGGTCTTGCGCATCTGGCTCACGGCCACCTCCTCGAAGCTCTCCACTTGGGGCCCAGCGTAGGCCATGCCGCCACCGGTGTAGCCTTCCACATCGCGCTTGGTGATGCGCCCTTCGGGGCCACTGCCTTTCACGCGGGCGATCTCGATGCCTTTTTCTTCCGCAAGCCGACGAGCGAGCGGACTGGCATGCACCCGGCCATTGGATGCCGCAGCGGGCGCTGGCGCGGCAACAGGAGCTGGGCGGGGAGCAGCAACGGGAGCGGGCGCCGGGGCAGCAGCTAACGGAGCAGCGACCGGCGCAGGAGCCGCCGCAGGAGCAGCAGGGGCCGCGGCCGGCGCAGCAGCGGGTGCGCTCTTCGCGGCATCAGCGAGCAGGGCGGTGATGTCCTCCCCCTCTTTGCCCAGCACGGCCAGTACACTGTCAACAGGAGCGGTCCTGCCTTTCTCCACACCGATGTGCAACAGCACACCGTCCGTGAAGCTCTCGAACTCCATGGTGGCCTTATCGGTCTCGATCTCGGCAAGCACCTCGCCGCTCTTCACCTTGTCCCCCACCTTCTTGTGCCATGCGCTCACCACCCCTTCGGTCATGGTGTCGCTCAATTTGGGCATGCGTACGATCTCGGCCATGTCTAAAACGCCGTAGCCCGGCGCAGGTGTTGGTCAGTCCTTCTCGAATGGATAATCCTTCTCGAAATACACGTCGTTGTAGAGCTCCTCCTCGGTGGCCATGGGGCTGTCCTCGGCGAACTTCACGGCCTCCTCCACTTCCCGCTTGATGGCCTCATCGATCGCCTCGAGCTCGGACTCCTTGGCCCACTTGTTCTTCAGGATGGTCTCGCGCACGGTCTCGATGGGGTCCTGCTTCTTGTACTCCTCCACCTCTTCCTTGGAACGGTACTTCTGGGGGTCGCTCATGCTGTGCCCCTTGTAGCGATAGGTCTTGATGTCGAGCAGGTACGGACCGTTGCCGGCGCGCACGTGTTCACAGGCCATGGCGATGGCGTCATGCACATCCTCGCAGCGCATGCCGTTCACGCCCAGGCCGGGCATGTCGTAGCTCTCGCCGAGGCGGCTGAGGTCGTGTACATTGCTCGTGCGCTCCACGCTGGTGCCCATCGCGTAGTTGTTGTTCTCCACGATGAAGATCACCGGGAGCTTCCACGTCATGGCCATGTTGAAGGTCTCGTGCAGGATACCCTGGCGAACGGCGCCATCGCCCATCATGCACAGGGTCACATGGTCCTCGCCGCGGTACTTGTCGGCGAAGGCGATGCCGGCCCCCAGGCCGATCTGCCCGCCCACGATGCCGTGCCCCCCGAAGAGGTTGCGCTCCTTGTCGAAGTAGTGCATGCTTCCGCCCTTGCCCTTGCTGGTGCCGGTGAGCTTGCCGTAGAGCTCGGCCATCACGTTCTTCGCGGGCACGCCGAGCATGAGCGGGTGGGCATGGTCCCGGTAGCCGGTGATGATGCGGTCCGTTTTCCGGATGGAGGTGCTCATGCCCGCCAGGATGGCCTCCTGACCGATGTAGAGGTGGCAGAACCCACCGAACTTCTGCATGGTGTAGAGCTGGCCGCATTTCTCCTCGAAGCGACGCATCAGCATCATCTCCTTGAACCAATGCAGGTAGGTGGCCTTGTCGAAGGTGCCTTGGGCAGGCCCTTCAGCGGTCTTCTTCGGCTTCTTGGGGGAAGCGGTCTTGGTGGTCATGCAGGACGCGTTCGTGAGGGCGCAAATATAGACCGTGGCCCGCCAGCCTTGCGCCCTTTCAAGGGTTCAGGAAGGTGGCGTCGAAAGAGAAAGGCAACAGGTCCTTCGCGCTGGCCAGTTCCACCACGGCACCGCCCGGCACGGCCATCAGCAGGCGCATGGGGCCTCCCTGCCGGAACTCCTGCTCCAACAGGGCCTGCCGACAGATGCCACAGGGCGCCACCGGACGTTCTCCCTTGGCCGAGGGAACGATGATCGCCATCACCTCCACCCGGCCATCGATCTGGGCGGACATGGCGGCGTGCAGGGCGGTCCGCTCGGCACAGATACCCGCCGGAAAGGAAGCGTTCTCCTGGTTGTTGCCGGTCACCGTGCGGCCATCGCCCATACGCAACGCAGCCCCCACCTTGAACCGCGAATAAGGCGCGTAGGCCCGCAGCGCGGCGTCATGGGCATCCCACACCAACTGCTGGTCAGCGGCGGAGAGGGCGTCTGAGCTGGCGTGCTCCGTGAAGGTGATCGTCACCGTACCGTGTTTCATGGGGATCCGGACAAAGGGCGTCGAAATTACACCCTGCCGTATTGAACCCGGCGTACCCTTCAACGTCCCAACCCCGCACGAACCGTAGTTTTGGCAGCCTTGCTCCCTCCCGTGACCGACCTCAACAGCATCCTTCAACGCTTCGAGCCCATCACGCTGACCGAAATGGACAGTGTGAAGCTGCAGAACCGTGTGGACACCAAGTACGTGTTCGCTACAGGCACCCTGCCCGGCCTGTTGGAGGCCATGGCGCCCGATTACCGGCTGCTGCATGTGAACGGCTCCTCGGGCAGTGCCTACCGCAGTCTCTACTTCGATACGCCCGACCTGCAGCACTTCCGCGACCATCATAACCGGCGCACGTTCCGCAGCAAGGTGCGGTTCCGCGAATACATCGGCAGCGACCTGGTGTTCCTGGAAGTGAAACGGAAGACCGGTGGTGGACGCACGGACAAGGCACGCATCCGGGTGGAGGCCATTCCCGAGCAGCTCTCGGCCGAACAACTGGCCTTTGTACAAAAGGCAACAGGAAAGGCGGAGGTGCTGGTGCCTTCCCTCTGGAACCATTTCACGCGCTACACCTTCGTGAACCGGCACACGCCCGAGCGCCTCACCATGGACATTGGCCTGAGCTTCAGCGACCCGAAAGGGCAACGTCCGCTCGGGCCGATCGTGGTGGCCGAACTGAAGCAGGAACGTGCCGATAGAAGCTCACCGTTCGTGAAACGGATGCGTGAACGGGGCATCCGCCCGGCCGGAATGAGCAAGTATTGCGTGGGCATGCTCCTGCTCGAGCGACCGGTGAAACATAACGCCTTCAAGGAAGTGCTCCTCCGATTGCAACGGCTGCGCCAGGCGGCCTGAACCCAAAGCCAGAACGAACCACGATGAAGATCTTCGGTATGCCCGTGTTCCACAGTGATATGTGGGAGCTCCTGTTCAAGTTCGGGCTGAACGCACTGGTGTTGTTCATCCTGATCCGGGTCATCTACTACCCCATCCACCGGAAGAAGGACTACCTCTTCACCTACTTCCTGTTCAATGTGCTGATCTTCTTCCTGTGCGTGCTTCTGAACAGTGTGAAGCTCAGCATCGGCTTCGCGTTCGGACTGTTCGCCATCTTCGGTGTGCTGCGCTACCGCACCGAGCAGATCAGCATCAAGGACATGACCTACCTCTTCGCGGTGATCACCATTGCGGTGATCAATTCGCTGGCGAGCAAGAAGGTGAGCGTGGCCGAACTGGTGTTCACCGATGGCATGATCCTGTTGATGACCTATGCGCTCGAGCACCTGTGGCTGACGCGCCACGAGGCCATGAAGCAGATCATTTACGAGCGCATCGAGCTGATCAAACCGGCCAACCGGGTGCAGCTCTATGCCGACCTGCACGACCGACTGGGCGTTAAGGTGAGCCGGGTGGAGATCGGCAAGATCGACCTGCTGAAGGACACGGCGCAGCTGCGGGTGTTCTACTTCGAGGATGAACAGGGCCACGGCTCGTTCACTGAGCTGGCGCCTGACAATGGTGATGATTGACGCGACGGCTCAGGCGCGGCGCTGCACCAAGGCCACGGCGTAGGCACAAACGCCTTCCTCGCGGCCCACGAAACCCATCTTTTCGTTGGTGGTGGCCTTGATGCTCACGGCATCCTCGCCCACGCCCAACAGCGGGGCCATGGTGGCACGCATCGCGGGTACATGGGGCATGATCTTGGGGCGCTCCAGCACCAAGGTGGCGTCCACATTGCCCACCTCCCAGCCGCGTTCGTGCAACAGGTCCACCACGGCCTTCAACAGCACCTTGCTGTCGGCGCCCTTCCAGCGCTGATCGGTGTCGGGGAAATGGAACCCGATATCACCCAAGGCCACGGCGCCCAGAAGCGCATCGCACACGGCATGCAAGAGCACGTCGGCATCGGAATGCCCCAAGGCCCCAACGGTATGCGGTATGAGCACACCGCCCAACCAGAGCTCGCGGCCCTCGGTAAGGCGGTGCACGTCGTAGCCGAAGCCTACACGCACCATTATTCGGCCGTGGGCTTCTTCTTGCCCTTGTCGAAACGGAAACCGAGCGTGAAGCGCAACGTGTTGGCCAGCGGGCTGCGGGCCGTGTTCGCGATCAGGAAGCTCAGGTCGAGGGAGAACACATTGTAGCGAACGCCGGCGCCAAGGGTCACGTACTTGCGATTGCCCTTGGTGTAGTGCTCCCAGAAATACCCCGTACGGAAGGCGAACTGCTCGGCATACCAGTACTCCAAGCCGCCCCCGATGTTGATCTCGCTAAATTCCTCCCGCATTCGGCTGCCGTCCTCGACAATGATGTTGCCATTGTCATCGTAGCTCACATTGCCCGGCGCATCAGAGAAGGACTGGATCAT
>JBEICT010000097.1:0-11323 GCA_040383865.1 Flavobacteriales bacterium
AGCCAGCGGCCAGAGGCCAGTGGCGTATTCCCCGAAAAACGCATGATCGACGCCATCCAGGAAGGCCTGCGCCAGAGCATGGAGCGCCACCCGGAGCTGGTGTTGATGGGCCAGGACATCGCCGAGTATGGTGGTGCCTTCAAGATCACCGATGGGTTCGTGGAGCAGTTCGGCAAGGACCGCGTGCGCAACACGCCGCTGTGCGAAAGCGCCATCCTCGGGGCCTCGCTGGGCCTCAGCATCAAGGGCATGAAGGCCATGATGGAGATGCAGTTCGCCGATTTCGTGAGCGAGGGCATCACCCAGATCTGCAATAACCTGGCGAAGATGCACTACCGCTGGGGGCAGAACGCCGATGTGGTGGTGCGCATGCCCACCGGTGCTGGCGTAGGTGCTGGGCCTTTCCACAGTCAGAGCAACGAGATGTGGTTCGTGAAGACGCCCGGCCTGAAGGTGGTGTACCCCAGCAACCCATACGATGCCAAGGGCCTATTGATGACCGCCTTCGACGACCCGAACCCGGTGATGTTCTTCGAGCACAAGGCCATGTACCGGAGCGTTAGCGGACATGTACCCGAGCAACCCTACAGCATCCCCTTCGGCAAGGCCCGTGTGGTGCGCGAGGGATCGGCGATGAGCATCATCACCTATGGCATGGGTGTGCATTGGGCGGTGGATGTGCAGAAGGAGACCGGCATTGACATCGATATCGTTGACCTGCGCACCCTGGTTCCGTTGGACGTGGAGACCATCCTCACCAGCGTGAAGAAGACCGGCAAGGTGTTGCTGCTGCACGAAGACACGCTGACCGCCGGCTTCGGTGGCGAGCTGGCCGCGATCATCGCCGAGCACGCCTTCGAATACCTGGATGCGCCGATCGTTCGCGTGGCCAGCTGGGATACGCCGGTGCCCTTTGCCATTCCGCTGGAACAGGGTTTCCTACCGAAGGGGCGGTTGAGGGCGGCGGTGGAACGGTTGGTGGGGTATTGATCGGTGGTCGGTAATACGCTGTCATTTGGTCAACGCACCGGCAGCGTCGTCCCTCCTGAGATCCAGATCCAACAGTTCCGTTGTTCCCAAGGGCCGTCATTTTCTCCATACATCGGATCCTTCCTGGTCCAATGGTCGAAGTGCGAACTCCACGGCGATGCGCCCCATCATCAGGCATGCAATGGCCCATTCCTGATGCTCTTCGCCCGTGATCATTACCGAGGCGATACCGACGTATGTCAGGATCCAGATCGATAATCCCTTAGTGACCAATCGTTGCGGGAAATGCGGCCATGCTTCAGGGTGTTTCCTTAAGGCGCGGAATTCCATTCCAAATACGATGATGTAGCCAATGATCACCCCCGCAATTGCATGGGCGTTCATAACGAATGGGGAAAGCAGGAAGTCGTGGTCGGGTTCCGGATCAACATTGTCCATGGCGCTCCCCACTGCGGCAGCGATGAACCAGTAGAACAGGAACAGGGGTACGCTACCCACCAGCACGGCACTGGCACTGGGATAGGGAGAACGGTGTAGTCGTTCCGGACGCAAGGAATAAAGGAGGATCAGGAACAGCAATTCGATCGGCAGTGCAATGAGCGCAACGAATCCTGAGGGCTGTGCCAAAAAGCCGCTGAGCGCCAAGAGACCATAGAGCAGGATCAGCGCCGGACGTCTACCGTGAAAGGTCATGGGTTGGGAAGTTAGTACGTCCCTTCGCACTACTCATACAACCCCAAAATCCCACTGTCCATCGGTGTCCACACACACGCCCGCTGCCCGCAGGCCTTCAGCGCGTTGTTCGTCCAGGTATTGCACGTATGGAACAGGTGGTAGCTGCCCACGCCCTCGTAGAAGGCATCGTTCGGGCCATAGTTGGCCTGGGTGTCGATCACCTGTATTCGGCCTGCCGCATCCTTGGCAAAGCTGCCTTCGATGTACCGGGCCAAACGCTCGTATTGGCCACGGCTCAAATGCAGCCGCTTGCACAGCGGACCTTCCCTCAAGCCTTTATGGTAGGTGACGTGCATGGCCGAACTGCCCAGCGCGAACATGGCCTTGAAGGCCACGCGTGCGGTGAGGTCGCCCCAAGTGGGGGTTTCCAGGTAGAACCCCTTGTCGCCCCAGCCGAAAGCGACCCATTCCGCGGTGCTGTCGCGGCCCGTGGTGTGGGTGAAGGGCAGCACTTTCGACCAATCCCGCTCCACATTGCGTATGGGCAACACGATGTCCGTGTGCACGCCGTTGCTCAGGATGTACGCGGTGACCTCGACGTGGCTCACGTTCTCGCCAGGCACGCTGATGCGTGAGAGCACGAACGCAACGGCAGCGTAGCACGCAATGGCAGCGAACAGCGCAAGGAGCGTGCGCAGCAGGAAGCGAGTGGCCTGCTTGAACATGCCGGAAATGTAACGAGGGGACGACAAAGCCACTTGGCGCCCGCACAAGACCGGGAAGGGGTCAGCGAAGGGCCACCCACACGATGCTCAATGCTGCTGCGGCCGCCATGCCCACGAAGCCGGGCAATACCTGTTTCCGCAAGGCCTGACCGCCCACCACCAGGACGATGGAGAGCTTCACCAGGGTGTTCACCGTGGCGGCAATGAGGATGGTGATCAAGGCCTGTGTCTCCCAGCCGGGTAGCTGGCCCATGCGCGCCATGCTCAGCGTAATGGCATCCACATCGGTGACACCCGCAAGCGCACCGGCCACATAGGTGCCTGCTTGTCCGAACCGCTCATCGGCCCACACCACCACCCAGCGTACCAAGGCGTACAGCAGCGCGAACTGCAGGGCAACCCGGAAATTCAGCGGATTGGTCAGCAGGGGACGTGTCTCATCGCCGTCGGTCCGATGGCCGTTCATGGACCACGCCGTGAACAGACCGACCCCGGCGATCAGCACCAAGGGCGCGAGCATGATCAATGCCATCGGCCTGTTCACCACGAACAGTTCAAGCAGTACGCGAAGGAACATGATGGCTGATGCCGCCACGATGCCCAATGCCAAGGGTTGCACGCGTGTTGCACCATCCGCGGCACGCCGGGCAAAGCTCAATGCCACGGCCGTGCTGGAAACCAGTCCCCCGAGAATGCCTGCGAGCAGCGTCCCTTTGCCATTACCCAGCACCTTGGCCAACAGGTAACCGACCAGGCTGATGCCCGACACCAGCACCACCATGGTCCAGATCTCCTTGGGGTTCCATGTGCCGTGCGGGCCGTAGCCTTCATTCGGCAGAAAGGGCAGCACAAGCACGGTGAGCACCACGAACTCGATGATGGCGCGCACCTCCTGTTCGTTCAATGTCTTGACGAACTGGTGCAGCGGCAGCTTGAAGGAAAGCAGGAGCAGCACCAGGACGGCCACGATGATGATGAAGAGAAGATGCCCCTCATAGGCCAGTCCGCCCAGCAGGAAAGTGATCAACGCGGTGACCTCGGAAGTGGCGCCCACATCACCTCGTTGGATACTGGCCCTATAGGAAGTGACCAACAAGGCGATGAAGCCTGCCAGCGTGAGCCCGAAGAACCAACCACCAACACTTGAGGCGAAGAGCGCGCTTAGGAAGCCCAGCAAGGCGATGAGGGTGAAGGTGCGCAGCCCGGCGAACTTCTTCTCGGCCGTGGCGGCATCCGGGGTACGGTCGCGCACCTGTTTGGCGAACTCGCGTTCCAGGCCGATCAGGAAACCGATCCCCGCAGCCACGGCAAGTCGTACCAGCAGGTGTACGTCCTTGTTGGACCAAACGTCGGTCAGTTCATCCATGTAAGAGAAGGTGGGTCACGTCGGCAATCTACGCAGCACGGACCTCCCGTTCCATGACGAATGCTTGGAACGCACAACGCCCGATGCTGGCACATCGGGCGTTGCTATGGTCTTACAGGATATCGCTCAGTTCATGGCGATCGCTTTCGGGACCTCCAGCGCTGCGGGAGGTGGAGTTCCGGTGAGGCTCTCCAGGAAGGCCAACAGCTTCGTGATCTGGTCCGGTGTGAGTTCCTTCTTCAACGAGATGCGGGCCATCACATCCACGGCCTTGCCCAGGTCGGCCACGCTGCCGTCGTGGAAGTAGGGACCGGTCTTCGCCACATTGCGCAGGCCGGGTACCTTGAAGATGTCCTTGTCGGTCTCCTTCTTGGTCAGGTCCATCAGGCCATGGTCCGCATCGGTGCTGCCGGTCAGTGGTCGGAAATCCTGGTGCAGCCCGAACTTCTGGAACATGGTACCACCCAGCGGAACACCCATGTGGCAGGTGGTGCAGCCGATGTCCATGAAGAGGGCAAGTCCTTCCCTGGCGTCGGTCGTCATGGCGTTCACATCACCTTTCAGGTACACGTCGAACGGCGAGGGTGTCATCAGTGTGCGTTCAAATGCCCCGATGGCCAGCTCCATTCCACGGTAGGTCACCGGTTGCTTTTCGTCGGGGAAGGCTGCTGCGAACAGGGCCGTGTATTTCTTCGAATCGCGCAGGCGCTTCTCCACGAAGGCCTTGTTGGGCATGGCATGTTCCACCGGGTTCAGCACGGGCATGCCGGCCTGTTCCTCCACGTCCTTGGCGCGGCCGTCCCAGAACTGCATGCTGTGCAGTGCTGCGTTGTACATAGTGGGGGAGTTGCGTGCCCCGCGCTCCTTGGTGTCGCCGAGTGAGGTCTTCTCGTCATCCACACCGAAGTTGTCCAGCTTGTGGCAGCTGTTGCATCTGATGGTACCGTTCATGCTCAGGCGCGTATCGTGGAAGAGCAGCTTACCGAGCGCCACTTTTTCGGGGGTGATGGGGTTCTCCGCGCTTTCGGCCACCTCTGGCAGTGCGGCGAACATGCCCTGTGCGCGCTTCAGGAGTTCCCGGTCGCCTGTGTTACCGTTGGTACCCGGGGGCAGACTTCCGGGCTTTTCATGCGCTCCGCCGCATGACGCGAGCACGGTGATCAGGACAATGGGTATGATCAGGCGTGACCTTTTCTGAGTGGTTTCATTTTCGAAAGCGCAAGGTTCAAACACGGGGAACGCCCCGGATGTGATGGTCGTCCCGAATCGTGAATAACATCTCGGACCAAAGCAGGACCGGGACCTACCTCCGAACTACATTGCGGCACCACTTCCCCCATGCGCTCCAAGCAAAGCAACCCCATTGCCCGCCTCTGGCGGAAATTGGGACCGGGCTTGGTGACCGGTGCCAGCGATGATGATCCATCGGGCATTGCGACCTATTCACAGGCGGGAGCCGCGTTCGGGACCCAATTGCTGTGGACGCCGCTGTTGACCTACCCCATGATGGTCGCGGTGCAGGAGATGTGCGCGCGAATCGGCATGGTCACCGGGCAGGGGCTCATGGGGGTCATAAAGAAGCACTACTCACCCTGGGTGGTGCGGTTGGTGCTGTTGGTCAGCCTGCCCTCCATCCTGCTGAACATCGGGGCGAACATCGCCGGCATGGGGGCAGTGGGTACCATGCTCATTCCCTCCGTGCCACCCTTCCTGTTCTCGATCGTATTTACGGCCTTACTGTTGTATGCCACGGTGGTGTGGTCCTATCGGCGCATCGCCAAGGTGATGAAATGGCTTTGCATTACCCTGTTCTGTTATGTGCTCATTCCCTTGATGATCGATACGGACTGGTGGGTCGCATTAAGTAACACCATCATCCCGACCTTAAGGGCAGACAAGGCCTTCCTCATGGCCTTGGTCGGCATTCTCGGCACCACCATATCGCCTTACCTGTTCTTTTGGCAGGCCTCCATGGAAGTGGAGGAGCGCCTGCAACGTGGCCTGGTGGTCGATCGCAAGGTCATTGGCGAGATGGAGACCGACGTACGCAGTGGCATGCTCTTGTCCAACGTGGTGTTCTACTTCATTGTGCTCACCTGCGGAACGGTGTTGCATGGCGCGGGCATCACCTCCATCGCGACCGTGGAGCAGGCAGCGGAAGCGCTTCGTCCCCTGGTAGGCAGTATGGCCCATGTGCTTTTCGCAGCAGGGGTCATAGGGACGGGATTCCTGGCCATTCCGGTGCTTGGAGGAGCCCTCAGCTACATGATGGCCGAAGTGTTCGACTGGCCGGAAGGCCTGGACAAGAAGTTCCACGAGGCACCCGGGTTCTACATCACCCTGATCCTTGCGCTGCTCATCGGGTTGTTCATCCTGTTCAGCGGCATCACGCCGTTCCAAGCTTTGTTGTGGACCGCCGTGCTCTATGGTGTGACCGCTCCGGTCCTCATCGCGTTGATCCTGCGGATCTGCAACGAGGGCCGGATCATGGGCGAATACACGAATGGCCGCAAACAGAACATCGTTGCCGGGATCACCCTGGTGGTAATGACGGCTGCTGCCTTTGCATTGCTCCTGTTCGGGCTGTAAGGGTGCAGAGGGAGGGTTATTATCTTGGCGTTCCACCCGAATGCCATGAAACACATTGCCGTTCTTGCCCCGTTCCTTCTCCCATGCCTGCTGAACGCCCAACTGGTGATCAACGAGGTGGATTACGACCAGCCCGGAACCGATGCGGCGGAGTTCATTGAGGTCAAGAACATCGGAAGCACGGCCTTTCCACTGCAATACCTGGCCGTGGTTTTCGTGAACGGAGCAGCCGGAGCCCCGGCCACCTACCTCACCATTTCGTCGCCCTCTTGGCCTGCACTGGAGCCGGGCGGCTATTTCGTGGTCTGCGCGAATGCGGCCACCGCCAACTGCGGACATGTGGCCACACCGGCCACCAACCTCATCCAGAACGGTGTGCCCGATGCCATCGCCCTGGTGAACACCCAGACGGATGAAGTGCTGGACCTGCTCAGCTACGGTGGTGATGTAACGGGCTACACCGAGGGGATGGGCACCACGGCCGTGGATGTGAACGTTGTGGACGACCGAAGCCTGAACCGCTGGCCCGATGGCACGGATACCAATGATAACAATGCCGACTTCCGCCTGGGATGCAACACGCCCGGCATCACTAACCTGGTGGATGATGACCTCTGCAGCGTGCCTTCGAGCGTTACAGAGATCGTGAACGTCGCTCCGCTGATCGTGATGCCCGACCCCAGCGGCGAACGGTTGCTGCTGAGCTACGGCACCGCGGCCGATGGTCCTGTGACCTTCGAGATCTTCGGCAGGGACGGCGCCTTGTTGGCCAGCCGCACCGTGCAGGGCGATACCAAGGCCATGTGGTCCCTGCCCGCTGCGCATCTGCGCGGCCAATTGCTGTTGGTGCGGGCTTCCACCGCCACCTCGCAGCAAACGCGCCGGGTGGTGTTGCCCTGAGCGTTCGGCAACGTCCGCGTCCATCGTGGGCCGCAGGTCATTTCATCAACCATTCGTTGTGGATGACCTGGGGGTCGGCAGGTGATCTTCCTGAGGATCAGCAGGATCAGTCCCGTTCGTTGGTGTTCCCACTGCCCGCCATCAACAAGGGCTGTTTGGTAAAGAGCCGTGGATGGCCTTGGATCACTGCCCATGGTCGCCGGACCTTGGCACCATGACAGCGGCGGTGTTCGAAGCCAGATGGAACAGGATCCTGCGCTCCAGGGAGCAGGGCTATGAGGAATTGTCCGATTTCCTGGGCAGGTACGCCAGTCTGGGGCCCTTGGTCCGGACCGGCCTGCTCAGGCGGCGTGAGGAGAATTCGGAGTACCAACGTTACCACGGTTACCTGCCCACGGCCAAGGGAGAGGAGTTCCTGCTGTACATCCCCGATAAGGAGCTCATCCTCGTGCGCCCGGAGAAGAGCGCATCGCTCTATCTCGAACTGCAGTCCGATCCCGCGCCCAAGGCTCCGTTCAAAGAGACCTATGCAGAGCCCACAGACCCGCAGTATGAGGCTGTGCGCGAATTGCGCCGCAATGCAGGCCGCGATGTGTGGCGTATGCAACGTGCCGAACAACTGGAGAAATACCTGCTGATGGGGTACATGGACGTTCGCACCTTCACGAAGCGGACCGGTACGGGGGAAGGTGCATTGTTGCGCACCGGCCTGTGCAAGCCCCAGATGGAGCGGACCCACGACCGTGCCCTGCACTTGGAGCTTTCCAAAGAAGGCGAGCGGTACCTGTTCATTGCCGATCCGTGGGAATTGTTGTTGATCCGTCCCGGAATGGAGCTGCCTTTGTTCGCGTTGTGCGAACCGGAGAAGGCCGACTACTGGTGCGGGTTGCCCTGAGCGATCTGGAACAGGGAACCCTTCCCGCTCTCATGGAGCCACAGCGCGTCACCATCCTCAAGACCGAGTACGTCACGCTGGACGTCAAACGGTTTGTGCTGACCAAGCCGAAGGGCTTCCGGTTCATTTCGGGCCAGGGGTGCATGGTCTCCATCGACATGGAAGGCCTCCGCGAAGAGAAGCGGGCCTTCACCTTCACCAACCTGCCATCGGCGCGCACACTGGAGCTGATCGTCAAGATCTATCCCGGTCACAAGGGTGTCACCCAGCAGATGTCGCTGATGCGTAAAGGTGATGCGCTGCTCCTGCACGAGGTCTTCGGCACCATCACCTACAAAGGCCCCGGGTTCTTCTTCGCAGGCGGTGCTGGCATCACGCCGTTCCTGGCCATTTTCCGCCAGTTGTACAAAGAGGGACGGTTGAAGGGCAGTACGCTGGTGTACTCGAACAAGGCCGCGAGCGATGTGATCATGGATGAGGAGTTGACCGCGATGCTCGGGCGCAGCTACCTGAAGACCTTCACGCGGCAGGGCGTGATCGGGTTCCGCGACCGGCGTATCGACAAGGACACCTTGATCACCCTGGTGCAGGACTTCGACCAGCACTTTTACCTGTGCGGGCCACCGGAGTTCGTGGGCGACCTGCAACGGATGCTGGTGGAACTCGGTGCCAGCCCGGAAAGCCTGGTCTTCGAGGCCTGAGCTATTTCTTCGTCGGGCGCCCCACCTGGAAGTCCCCGCTCTCAAAGCGGCGCAGCAGTTCCGCCACGCGTTTGGCCTGTGTGGCCTCGGTCTTTGCACTGCCCACCCAGTAGCACATGCTGCGTTGCATGCCCGGCGT
Source organism: Flavobacteriales bacterium (assembly GCA_040383865.1). GTDB lineage: Bacteria > Bacteroidota > Bacteroidia > Flavobacteriales_F > PHOS-HE28 > PHOS-HE28. The sequence continues at coordinate 8,981 of JBEICT010000097.1, forward strand.
CAGCTTTTTCCACGCAGCCTTCATTTCAGGCAGAAAGTCCAGCGTGTCGGCCAGCGCTTCGGGTATGTCCAGTTCGTCCGGATCGGGGTCCAGCCAAAGCTCAACGTCCACGGGCTGCCCCACTTTCTTCAGGCCGGCCTTGCGGCGAATATCGCCACCGAGGATGATGATATGGCATCCGCTTTTGCGCGGCATCAATGCACGGTCGGTCGCCACACCGTTGATCAGGCACTTCACCCGAACAGTGCCCCGCTTGCCGAAGACCTGCTCCGTGTCATGCGGGAACTCCACGTACCACCACGCAAAGCGACCGTCGAAACGTTCCAGCGGTGTGGTGTAGCGAATGGTGTTCTTCGTGCGCGGAGGCATGGCCAAAGTTCCATTCAGTCCGTGCGATGGTCAAGGGCCACCATGCGTTCCGGCGTTAAGCGGGCCAGCAGGACCAACAGCAGCACCACCACGAACGAGAGCAGCTTGTAGTGGTCGTAGTAATGCGCCCACTCCCCGGCGATCAGGTTCGCGTTCATGCCCAGGTAGATGAAGGTCGCTCCGCCCAGCACCGCGTAGGACCGTGCGCCTTGGCCAGCGCTCATCACCACCGCATGGCGGCAAAGCCACACCACCGCGGGCGCCGCAAGGAACAGTGAGTACGGCCGTTGGTGCGGGAAGAGCAGGATGGTGCAGGCGAACAGGTAGCCCAGCTCGCGGAAGCGATGCAATGACGTGGCGGCGGCGCGGAACGGCGGCCAGCGCACGAAGTAGAGCGTGATCAATGCCAACAGGAGCCTGCCCGTCCACACCAGCACGGTGATGCTCTGGAGCGACAGTTGTGCGAGATTCCGTGGCGCATCCAGCGTGTTCACGTTGCCGCCCTCGGTGCTCAGGTAGGCAGACAACAGCGAACCCCACGAGATCATCGAGGGCTCCTCCTCATCGAGGATGTGGCGGGGCGAAGCAGGGTCCAGCAAGGCCCAGCGCGAGCGGAACAGTGCAAGACCTTCGTCCCAACCGAAGACCAGCAGCGGGATGATCTGCAACACCAACACACCGATCACCACGGCCAGCAGCGCGCGCCAGTGGCCGCGAAAGGCGAGGTAGGGCAGCAGCACCAAGGGGATCAGCTTGGTGTCCAGCGCCAAGGCGATGAGCAGTGCACCGACCCACACACGTCCTTGGTCGATCCGGTGCAGGCCTTCCACGCAGGCCCAGAGCAACAGCACCGTTAGCTGCGACAGGTTGATGTTGTCGCGCACCGCTTGGAAGAGGAAGAGCCCCGCGAAGAAGGTGATGGCCGCTTGGCGGACCGGCGGTAGTTCCTGAAGACCCGCCCACCGCAGCAGGAGCTGCAGGCTGCGCAACGCGGCCAGCAACGTGGCCAGGCCCCAGACCGCCTTGGCTCCGACGGCCCCCAATAGCCCCAGCGGCGCCACCAGCAGCGCGAACACCGGACTATAGAAGTAGTTGTAGTGCTCGTAGTAGCGTTGGGTGTATGGGTCCTGCCCGTGCAGCAGGTCGTGCGCTGCTTGCAGGTAGATGTCCAGGTCGTTGCGGCCTGTGAGCATAAGCGCAATGGTGACCATCCACGCCACCACGATCAGCAGTGAGCCGATATTCCAGCGATACCCCGGCGTTCCCGGACTGAACAGTTGGACCATGGAGATCGAACGCACGTGCTATCCTCCTGCCTTCTTGGCCTTGTATCCCTTCTCCGTCAGGTAGGCCAGCACCTGGTCGCGGTGGTCGCCTTGCAGCAGGATCACGCCGTCCTTGGTGTTGCCGCCCACGCCACATTTGCTCTTCAGCGCGCGGCCCAAGTCGTCCAGGTCGCCGGGCTTGCCCACGAAGCCCACGATGCGCGTCACCTCCTTGTTGCCTTTCAGCCGGTCCAGGTGAAGGCGCAGGTCCTGTTGCTGCGGGGGCAGGGTGCTGGGTTCCCGCGAGGTGCCGAGGTTCTTGTTGGTGCTGTACACCAGGCCACCGAGGTCGGAGAGGGTGGGGCGTTTCTTCATCGGACAAAGGTTAACCGCAACGGCGCAACGAGCGCAACGTGAATGTGCTGTTCGTTGCGTTCGTCGCGTCGTAGCGGTGAGTTACTTCCACCACGTGATCAACGGCCGCGTCATCTCCAACCCGAACCTTCGCGCGTCCTCCAGCTTGAACGGCCCGTGCATCTTCAGGTAGAGGTCGAAGGTGATAGGCCCTTCCTGGTCGGCCTTGAAGTTGGTGTGCCAGTAATTGTTGAGGGCGTAGAGGTATACGGTGCTGCTGCTCTTGGCCTCGGTCTTCCAAGCCTTGTAGTGCTCCGGGTTCGTACCCTTGCCGGGGTTCACCTTGCGCTCGTCC
>JBEICT010000098.1:0-11231 GCA_040383865.1 Flavobacteriales bacterium
CACCTATGTCGGCACCTCTGGCTTCGATCAGAGCTATTTCGTGCAGCTGAACACCGCCGATGAGGTCTTCGTGGTGGGGCAGACCACCGGACCGTACCCCATTTCCCCCGGTCGCTACAACAACCCCGGCGCCACACAGTTCCTGCACAAGTTCAGTGGTGATCTGTCCACCTCGCAGTGGAGCACGCGGATCGGTGGGGCTGGTAACGAGAACGTCTCGCCATCGGCCTTTCTCGTGAGCATTTGCGGTCAGATCTATTTCAGTGGCTGGGCGGGGAGCACGAATGCGTTCGGTTCCGCCGGTCTGTCCAGCAGCACCATTGGGTTGCCCGTAACTCCCGATGCCTACCAGAGCACCACCAACGGAAGTGATTTCTACCTGATGCTCCTGGAGCAGGAGGCCACCTCGCTCGCCTATGCCACGTTCTTCGGTGGTTCGTCCAGTGAGCATGTGGACGGTGGTACCAGTCGTTTCGACAAGAACGGGATCGTGTACCAGGCGGTGTGTGCCGGTTGCCAGGGCCTTGGCTTTCCCACCACACCCGGGGTGTGGAGCAGTACCAACAACAGCTCCAACTGTAATCTCGGGGTGTTCAAGATCGATTTCGAACAGGCCGTGCAAGTGCAGATATCGGCCAGTACCGGCAGCCTCACGCTCTGTCTCGATGATCCGGCCGTTTTTAATGCGGTGGGTACGGCCAACACCTGGGTCTGGGATGTGGGTGATGGTTCCCCGACATTAACGGGCCAGACGGTGGCGCATCAATACACTGCGGCAGGCGAGTACGACGTGATGCTCGTGGGCATTGATAGCGCCTCGTGCAACCTCACCGATACGGCCTTCGCGACAGTGACCGTTGTCGCTCCCGCTGATCTGCGACCACAGTTCGAAGCGGTGCCGTCCGGTGATTGCAATGCCTTCAGCGTGGAACTGTTCAACTCGAGCACAGGGTCCACCACCTTCTATTGGCAGTTCGGCGATGGTACCACCTCCACACAGACCAATCCAGTGCATGCCTATTCTGCTCCAGGGGTGTACGATATCACGCTGGGTGCCATTGACCTGATCTGTCAGGATACCGCCTTCCAGACCATTACCGTGCCGGTGACCATCCCGGGGATTCCCCTCGATCTGCCATCGCCGGTGGCGTTGTGCAATGGTTCTAGTGCGTTGCTCAATGCAGGCAGCGGTTTCGACACCTACCTGTGGTCCACGGGCGATGGGTCCATGATGATCACGGTGACCGAGCCTGGGCCGTATTCCGTGGTGGTCACCGATGGTTTCTGCGTGGGGGCCGATACCATCTTGGTGGTCGAACAACCACAACATCCGGCGTTACCCGATGTGGCCATCTGCCCCGGCGATACCGCGACCCTTTCACCCGGTGCACCCGTGCAGGACATCACGTGGAGCACAGGAGCCGAAACCCCGGTCCTGAATGTCGAGGAGGAGGGAGTGTATTGGTTCGATGCGATCGATCAGTATGGCTGCGCCTGGACCGACACGATACAGGTGGTCGTGCTTGCCGATGCGGTCGGTGAACCGATCATCCCGAACGTGTTCACCCCCAATGGCGACGAGTTCAACAACATGTACCTGATCGAGGGCGTGGATGCTGCGGACTTCTCGCTGGAGATCTACAACCGATGGGGCATGAAGGTCTTTGCATCCACCAGTCCTTCGAAAGGATGGAACGGGAAACTGGACAATGCGGGTGAGGTGGTACCCGAGGGCACGTACTATTACGTGCTCACCTTCAAGGATGATTGTGCCCGGATCCCCCGGACCACGCGCACGGGCCACGTGACCCTGCTTCGCTGATCAGGCCAACGCGGAGCGCAAATAGTGCCCGGTGTGGGAGCCGGCACATTTGGCCAGTCCCTCGGGGGTTCCCTCGTAGACCAGGTCGCCGCCGCCTTCACCGCCTTCGGGACCAAGGTCAATGACATGGTCGGCGCACTTGATCACCTCGGTATTGTGCTCGATCACGATCAGGCTGTGACCGTTGTCGATCAGCATCCGAAAGGCCTTCAACAGCTTGGCGATATCATGGAAGTGCAGGCCGGTGGTGGGTTCGTCGAAGATGAAGAGCGTGGGCTTCTCATCCTGCCCCTTGGTGAGGAAGCTGGCCAGTTTGATGCGCTGGGCCTCGCCGCCTGAAAGGGTGCTGCTGCTCTGGCCGAGCTTCACATAGCCGAGCCCGGTCTCCTGCAAGGGCAACAGTTTGGACACGATCCGTGCTGCGGCGGTCGAGCCACTTCGGTGTTCCTGGAAGAACGCGATCGCGTCGTCCACCGTGAGGTCCAGGATCTCGGCCACGTCCTTGCCGCCGAAGCGCACGTCCAGTATCTCCTCCTTGAAGCGCTTGCCTTTGCAGGCCTCACAGGTCAGGCTGATGTCCGCCATGAACTGCATCTCGATGTGTACCTGCCCTTCGCCCTGGCACATCTCGCAGCGGCCACCGTCCACATTGAAGCTGAAGTAGCTGGGCTTGTAGCCGCGCACTTTGGCGATGTCCACATCGCTGTACAACTGCCGGATCTCATCCCAGGCCTTCACATAGGTCACCGGGTTGCTGCGGCTGCTCCTGCCGATGGGGTTCTGGTCCACCATTTCCACGGCCTGTATCCGCTTCAGGTCGCCTTCCAACGCCTTGTGTTCTCCGGGCCGCTCGCTGAACCCGTCGAGCTCGCGCTTCAACGCGGGGAAGAGGATGCGCTTTACCAGCGTGGTCTTGCCACTACCGCTCACACCCGTTACCACGGTCATCATGTGCAGCGGGAAGGCCACATCGATATTCTTCAGGTTGTGCTCTGCCGCACCCCTCAAGATCAGTTTGTCTTTTACCGGCTTGCGGCTCGTGGGCGTGGGGATCGCTTCGCGTCCGGTCAGGTACCGGGCCGTCAGGCTGTCGCTCTTCACCAGGTCGGCATGCGTTCCGCTGAACACCACCTGCCCGCCGTGCGACCCGGCATACGGGCCCATGTCGATGATGTGGTCCGCAGCGCGCATCACTTCCTCGTCGTGTTCCACCACGATCACTGTGTTGCCCAGATCACGCAACTTTTTCAGAACACCGATGAGGCGTTCGGTGTCGCGTGGGTGCAGTCCGATGCTCGGCTCGTCCAGTATGTACATGCTGCCCACCAGGCTGCTGCCCAGCGATGTGGCCAGATCGATGCGCTGTGTCTCGCCACCGCTCAGGGTGTTGCTGCGGCGGTCCAGGGCCAGGTAGCCCACACCAACATCCACCAGGTACTGCAGGCGATTGGTGATCTCCTTCAGCAGACGCGAAGCGATGCGCTGGTCCTGTTCGTTCAGGCGCAGGCCTTGGAACACGCGCAGGCAGTCCGCGATGGGCATCCGCACCAATTGGGTGATGTCCCGACCATCGATCTGCACGTAGCGAGCCTCCTTGCGCAAACGCGTTCCCTCGCACACGGGACAGGTGGTCTTGCCCCGGTAACGGCTGGCCAGCACGCGGTATTGGATCTTGTAGCTCTTCTCTTCCACGTATTGGAAGAACCGGTCGATACCGGCCACGCCTCGCGCCCCTTTCCACAGCAGGTCGCGTTGTTCGGCGCTCAGTTCGCGGTAGGGGCGGTGTATGGGGAAGTCGAATTTCGCACAGTCGCGAATGAAATGGTCCTTCCATTCGCTCAGTTTCTCGCCTCGCCAGGGGGCCACACATTCCGCGTATACGCTCAGGCTCTTGTCCGGGACCACCAGGTCGGCGTCAATGCCGATCACACTGCCGTATCCTTCGCACTTCGGGCAGGCGCCCACGGGGTCATTGAAGCTGAAAAGGTTCGGGCTGGGCTCCTCGAAGGTCATCCCATCGGCCTCGAACTTGTCGCTGAATCCCAGCTGGCGTCCGTCCTCCCCGAGCAGGATCATCTCGCCCTGGCCCTCAAAATACGCGGTCTCGGCGCTGTCCGATGCGCGACTCTCGTTCTCGGTGTTGCCGGGGGTTACCGTCAATCTGTCCACGACCAGGAACCAGGTCCCTTTCTGGGCCTTTTTGCTCGCCAGCAGGTCTTCGATCCGGTGCACGTTCTTGCCATCATGCACCCGCGCAAAACCCTGCTGGTGCAGGATGTCGAAATGCTCGTTGTGGCTGCGGCCTGCTGGAACGTGTATGGGTGCGAGCATCAGCACAGTGCTTCCCTCGGGAAAGCTGCTGATGCCGGCGATGACGTCGTCCACCGTGTTCCGCTTCACTTCCTGGCCGCTCGCCGGGGAAATGGTGCGTCCCGCCCGGGCGAACAGCAGCTTCAAGTGGTCGTAGACCTCGGTGCTGGTACCCACGGTGCTGCGTGGATTGCTGGTCATCACCTTCTGTTCAATGGCGATGGCCGGACTGATCCCCAGGATCCGGTCCACATCGGGCTTTTCCAGCCTGCCCATGAACTGTCGGGCGTAGCTGCTCAGGCTTTCCACGTACCGGCGCTGGCCCTCGGCGTAAAGGGTGTCGAAGGCCAGGCTGCTCTTGCCGCTTCCGCTCAGGCCGGTGAACACCACCAGCTTGCCGCGGGGGATGTCCACATCAATGTTCTTCAGGTTGTGCACACGGGCACCCTGCACTCGAATGAGCCCCTGCATGGAACGACGCACGGCCTCTGCACGGTCGGTGGCCGTGGTCGCGGGTTCAGCGTTGGTTCTTGGGGCAGGCAAAGGCGGCGCGAATTTAGGCATCGGCTTGCGGTAGGCGGTGGATGACGCCTATCTTTGGAAGGCTTCGGAAGGAATTTTTCTGTCGATCACAATAACCGGTCCTCAGGCAACGTTCCACTCCCCGAAAGCGTCTTCCCAACGTTGACCCCTACCGGTCTGTTCATTCGGACCACGCACCCAAACCCCCACGCGATAGCAAGGACCTCTACCCTGACATTTCCGCTTCTGTACGGACCAAATAGGGAAGGCCATGCTATCCAAGGTGCTCAACGATCAGGACCTCGTACGTCTATATCTCGAAGGCAATGAAAAAGCCTTTGAGCAATTGCTACACCGCCACAAGCGTAAGGTGTGGTCGCACATCTACCTCCTTGTCCGTGATCGCGAGATCACCGAGGACCTCTTCCAGGAGGTCTTCATCAAGGTGGTGCATACCCTGAAAGGGGGTAAGTACAACGAAGAGGGCAAGTTCCTGCCGTGGGTGATGCGGATCGCCCACAACCTGGTCATCGACCATTTCCGGCGGAACAAGAAGATGCCCATGGTGCGCAGCAACGATGACCACGATGTGTTCGCCACCATTGCCCAGCCAGGCAAGAACGTGGAGCAACACATGGTGAACCTACAGATTGATGAGGATGTCCGCAAGCTGATCGATCACCTGCCCGATGAGCAGCGCGAGGTGGTGGTGATGCGCACCTATCTTGGAATGAGCTTCAAGGAGATCGCCGACCAGACCGAGGTCAGCATCAACACGGCCCTGGGCCGGATGCGGTATGCGCTGATCAACATGCGGAAGATGATCAAGCAGAACGAGATCGCACTGGACAAGGTTTGAGCGAGTGGTTTGCGACAGCACGGCGGGCGTCCACCCCTAGGGCGTCCGCCGTGTTGTTTTTCAGGGGGTGCACAATAGGTCGGGAAAGGGTGCCGTTGTTCAACCAGAACCACCAAACCACGGTACATGGCCAACTCTACCCTTCGTAAGAACATCCGCCGCGAACGCAAACCCATGACCATCGATCTTCAACCGGGTCCTCGCGACAGTTCCATCCGCTTCATCCTGGGCTATTCCAAGGCCCTGCGTGTGGTGGAAGCCCCTCCGGTCGGCACCATCGATATCGTGCTGAACTGAGCGGAACTTCCCGTAACGAAGAAGCCCCTTGAGCAGCTCAAGGGGCTTCTTTATTCCTAGGGGTCGACCGGTTCAAAGGGCCATTTCCCGCCTGCCGATCATACGGCCCAGATCAGGGTCCCACACTTTCAAACGCAGGCAACGCACGATCTCGCCGGGCATCAGCGATGTGGTCTTGGCCGCTTGCAGTTCGGGAATGGCATCATATACCTCCGGCAGGCGGTAGAAGGGGATGCGGGCATTGAGGTGATGGATGTGGTGGTAGCCGATGTTCCCCGTGAACCAGTGCATCACAGGGTTCATTCGCATGTAGCTGCTGCTGCCAAGTGCGGCGTTCACATAGCTCCACCCATCCTTGTCGGCAAAGGTGGCCGTGGGGAAATTGTGCTGGGCGTAGAACAGGTACGCTCCAAGGCCCAATGCGATCAGGGCGGGCAGGATGAAGCCCAGCCAGAAGGAGGTCCAACCCAGGAACACGGCGATACCCACGCCCATGGTCACGTGGAGGATGATCGCCAGCAATGAGTCCCAATGCTTGTCGCGGTTGTTCATGAAGCTGCGCACGCACATGCCATAGATGAACACGAAGATGTAGCCGAAGGCGATGGTGAGCGGGTGCCGGGTGAAGTTGTACACGGCCTTTTCACCCCGGCTCATCGCCATGTACTTCTCCTTGGTCACGATCGGATAGGAGCCGATGCTACTGGTGTACAGCTTGGAATTGTGCTTGTGGTGATGGTCGTGCGACCGCTGCCAGATGCTGGTCGGGGCCAGGATGAAAAGGCCCCACAGGGTCATCACCGCATCGGCGAACTTGCTTCCTTGTAGTATCGCCTTATGCTGGTGGTCGTGGTAGATGATGAACATACGGGCAATGGTGAGGCCTGCCAGGATGCTGCACGCTACCCTCAGCCACAGGGGCGTCGTGGGCCAGAATATGCCGAAGTACATGGCACCGAGCACAATGCCGGTGCTGAAGAGGTGCCACCAGCTCTTCCAACGGATCTCCTTGGCGAAGGGCTTGGTCGCTATGATCAGGTCTTTTTCGCTACGCATGTTCATGTAACACTTGCGGGTCGCCGATGTTTCCACCGGCGGTGGGTCCAGAGCCAAAGTTCGGGATGAAGTCGGATATCTTGTTCAAGTCGCCGGGTATGGATCTCGGTGATCTCGCCCTCGAGGGTGGTCCCCGGGGTCTCCACGAGGCACTCGACCGACATCACGTAATGCCCTCGTTCCGGGCGGGTTATGCGGATGTAAACGATGGGTTTGTCCAGCTTTTTCGACAGGGTCTCGGTGCCCATGAAAACCGGCGTGTCCTGGTTCAGGAAGCGCATCCAGTAGGCCCGTTCGGGGGAGGGGGTCTGGTCGGCAATGAAGGCCGTAGCGGTCAGTAGGTCCTTGTCGCGGAGCATGGCCTTGCTGGTCTCTTTCATCGTGTAGAGCCGCGTACCGTGCCTGGTGCGCATGTGGTACACCAATCGGTCGAAACGGCTGTTGGCCAACGGATGGTAGATGACGTAAAGTGGAGGCATTCCGGCCTCTGCGCTGTATCTGGCACCGGCCAGTTCCCAATTGCCATAATGCCCCAGGACAAGTATGATGCTCCTGCCTTGTTCGGCATAGGACCGCAGTAGTTCCACGTTCTCGAAGTGCACCCGTTCGCGTGTTTGTTCGGGACTGATCGTCAGGGTCTTGAGGGTCTCCAGGGTCAAGTCGCAGAACCAGCGATAGAACCGGTCGGCAATGGACCTTATCTCGGACTCGCTCTTTTCCGGGAAACTGTTCCTCAGGTTCGTGAGCACCACGTCCTTGCGGTAGCCGATCATTCTGAATACCAGCCAGTAGATGCCGTCGGAAAACAGGTAGAGCAAGGGAAAGGGAAGCATGGAGATGCCATAGATGAACGGCAGCGCCACGTAATACCCCAAGGTTCCCATAGGGGGACAAAGTTACGGCCTGGTAAGGGGGCTATTTGAAAAGCTCTTTCCGCCCGATCACGCTGCAGATGGAACGCTTATGGGAAAGCAGATCAAGGACGGCCATGCCTCGGGTCCATGATCGTCCTGAGCGGCCTTCTGATCCCCAAGGTCTTCTGTTGGCTTCGCAGGTTCTGATAGGCGGGTAAGTCGGCCAGGAACGCATTACGGATCTGCTCAAGTTCCCTGGCGGCTCTTACAATGCGATCGATCTCTGGTCTAGTCTGAAGGTCGAAGGAGTGCTTTCGCCCAAGATCGGCAAGTACTTCTTGGAAACTGGAATGCGTCAACCAACAGTAGGACTCGATCACCCAGCAGAAGGCATGTACCCGGACTTTGATGGGAAGCCCATCATTCAGGACCCAACGCAAGGAAGTTGAGAACGACATGCGTGCTATCCCTTGAACAGTTCCTTCCGCCCGATCACACTGCAGATGGGACACTTCTGCGGATCGTGGCCCTTGGCGGGGCAGTATTCCCGCCCGAAGTAGATGATGCGCAAGTGCAGGTCGGCCCATTCCTCTTCGGGGAAGAGCTTTTTCAGGTCGGCCTCGGTGTGCTCCACGCTTCTGCCTGTGCTGAGGGTCCAGCGCCATGCCAGGCGGTGGATGTGGGTGTCCACCGGAAAGGCCGGTACGCCAAAGGCCTGGACCATGACCACGCTGGCGGTCTTGTGGCCCACGGCCGGCAGGGCTTCCAACGCGGTGATCGATGCCGGGACCTTGCCACCATGCTCTTCGAGCAGTATCTGCGACAGCCCATGGATGCCTTTCGCCTTCGCCGGTGCCAGCCCGCAGGGCCGGATAATGTCCTCGATCTGCTGCACGCTCAGCTTCACCATCTGCTGCGGGGTTCGCGCCTTGGCGAAGAGCAGTGGCGTGATCTCGTTCACCTTCTTGTCGGTGCATTGTGCGCTGAGCACCACGGCCACCAGCAGCGTGTAGGGGTCCTCGTGGTCCAGAGGGATGGACGTGCGTGGGTAGAGCCTGGCGAGGGTGGCGGATACGAAGGCCGCTTTTTCCTTTTTGGACACCGGAGCCTGGGCAGAGGCTGTCGGGGTCTTCATCGTCCTGGCTGCGCTGACCTTCTTGGTGGACGCTTTGCTGGTGCGGGTGGGTGCCATTGGCCGCAAAGATCGCAAGCCACGGTGCACCGCTCAGACCAGCGACTCGCTGCCGAGCCGCTCCTTCAACCGATCGATCTCGCGGTCCATTACACGGAACCACAATGGGGGGAAGAAGGCGAGGACCATCATGGCCGGATAGCCGGCGGGTAGCTGCGGGCTTTCATCGAAGTGGCGCAGCACCTGGTACTTCCGGCTGGCGAGGTAATGGTGGTCGCTGTGGCGCGTCAGTTCCAGCAGGATCAGGCGGCCCAGCGGATGGTCCGAGTTCCAAGAGTGGATGGGGAGCGGGCGCTCATACAGATCCCCCTTCTTCTTCCGGCGCAATCCGTAGTGCTCGATGTAGTTCACCGTTTCCAGGAGGAGGATCCCGATGAGCGCCGCGCCGAGATACCAGCCCATCACCTCAGGCCCGAACACGACCGCGATGGCCGCCACCAGCGCGAGCTGGATCAGCTGGAAGCGCAACATCTCGTTGTGCAGGCTGAAGACGGGCAGGCCCTTCTTCCGCAGTCGTTGCGCTTCCAGCTTCCACGCGCTGAGCCAGCTGCCGGTGATGGTGCGTAGGAAGAAGGCGTAGAGCCACTCTCCGCGCCGGCTGCTGGCGGGGTCCTCATCGGTGCTCACGTGCTTGTGGTGGCCGCGGTTGTGCTCGATGAAGAAGTGCATGTACAGCGTGGTGAGCAGCAGCGCCTTGGCCATGAACTGCTCGTGCTTCGTGGGCCGGTGCCCCAGCTCGTGCGCCGCGTTGATGCCCAGCACCCCACAGGCCATGCCGAAGGCCGAGGTGAGCCCCAGCTTCACCACCCACGACAATTCCGCAGCGCTTACCTGCACCAGGAAGAACAGCAGCAGTCCCCATTGGATGGGCACCAGGCTGTAGAGGATCAGGTCGTACAGGCGGTCCTGCTTGACCACGGCCTCCTGCGCCGCATCCAGGTTGCGGGGATCGGGCTTCAGGAACAGTTCCATGGCCGGCAGCACCCCGAACACGAAGGCCACCGCGGCGAAGGACCATGCGCTTTGCGTGGCAAGCGAGGCAGCCACCACCGCGGGGATCAGGTAGACGAGGGCGTATTTGAAGGCGGAGGGGCGCATGGGGTGGATTCCGATTGCGGCAGGTCGAAATTAGCCAATGCAAGAAGGCGCTTCAGCGATCAGATCAGCCTAAGAGGTCAATAGCTCAATGTTGGCTCACTGATCTGGTAGATCACTGTCTCTTTGCCGTTGTTGCAGGTCAAGATCAAGTTGTGATGGTCTTGTTCTCCGATCGACCAATCCACGCTGTCGAGTTCCCTGAGCACGGTGCTCAAGGTTCCGTTGCGAACGTCCAGATAGATCAACTCAGTATCAGCTACTGCGGTCGAGTTCCATTGCTGTAGGAGAATTCCGTTGGATGTTCGATGAGCCCAATCTCCAAATACCCTCTCTGAAAGACCTGGTACCACCGGTGTACTGCGCAGCTTGAAGTATGCCGGTCCAAAGCGGATCTCGCCTTGGAAGACCTTCTCGATCAGCATACCATCCATCTGAACAAAAGGAGTCCAATGTTCAGTTCCAGAAGCTGCTTCGTTCATTTTCGAAGATCTGGATCCCGTTAACTTATGTATCGCAATTACTGGTAGAATGGCGATGAAGACCAAGCAGCTAAAGGCGATAAGTGGCACCAGAAGAAGTATGGCGGCAATTGACTGCGCGAACTTGGTCAGTGCATTCCCGTCATTAGGGACTTTCAACCTTTGTATAAGTCTGACCTTTAGACGACTGGACATCATTCAACGTGCATCGGCTTTTATTGGTCACCACGAGAACGTATACGGCCGCGAGCCTTGAATGAAGGTATGCGATCGGGTCGGCAGTTTCTCGCCCTCCACGTGCACCAGGTTCTGCTGTTCGTAGAAGAGGTCCTGCAGCAGGGTGTTCTGCACCAGCAGGTCCTTCGGTGAGGCCATGCTGTCCACCTGCAGGTAGCAGTACAGCGTTTCGCCGTCCAGTTCCTTGCCGACCCAGGTCCAGGTGAGCTGCTTATCTTGGAAGAGCACGAGGTGCTGTTTGAAGTAGGCGTTGAGGATGCTGTCGGCCTTGGGGTGTTCCCGTTCCGAGCCGAGCTTCAGCGGGGCCACGTTCTCCAGCGCGTGCTCAATGTCGTGCGCGGTGATCCGCCAAGTGAGGTCGAGGGTCTGCGTGGCCGGCGTATGGCGGATGGTAAGGATGGAGACGAAGAAGTCGTGTAGCCCCAAAGCTCCGAGAATACCGATCGCGAGGAGGAAAGTTTTCATTCCGTGCAAAGATGAGGAGGCTTCGGGCCACGGGCCTCGG
>JBEICT010000099.1:0-11111 GCA_040383865.1 Flavobacteriales bacterium
CCCAAAGATGATCCTTACCGATGGTGTAACTGGCAACACGTCTGATTTTGGTTCAGAAGAGTCTAGGTTCGAGCCCTAGTCGGTCAACTAAGAACAAGGAACCCCGCGAAAGCGGGGTTCCTTGTTGTTGGCCCATCCACAGGGCTATTGACCGGTAAAAGTCCTGGGGGTCCGGTCCAGGGTTGAAGAGGTACGGTGCGGCATCAGGACAGCAGCACCTTGTCCGGGTCCTGCCTCAGCATACCGCACAGGATGGCATACAGCTCCGGAAGTTCCTTGTGGAACAGCGTGGGCTGCTCGAAGAAGTACTCCACGGCCACAGCGAAGAACTCGGCCTGGTTGGTGGCGGCATAGTCGCGGAACAAACGGCTCTGTCCCTTGCGAATTTGTGCCATTTCCCCTTCGGCATGCTCCATCCAGCGCGCCAGTCGCTCGGGGTGAAGGAAATCGTCCTCTCCGTTCAGGATGCTGTTCTCGAACCAGAGCGCATGGGCCATCTCATGCAATCCCACATTGTGCGCATCGCGCGTGTGGGCATAGCCGTGCAGGAAGTCCTCCCATGAGATCAAAATGAGCCCCGCCTGTGGACGCACTTCGCCCTGGTGCATACGCCCGGTGTGCCTGGACCGATAGGAACGCGGATAGACCACGATCCGCTGGAAGTGTTTGAGCACGACATCCGGATGACCGAGCAGCAACTGCGCGGCACAGGCGCTGATCATCAACTTCATTTCGTGTTCCATGGCAACGCCTGCGCCCGTCCATTCCTTTTCGTGGACGAAGTGGGCCACGATACGCTCGAACTTCGCTTTGTCCGCCTGTCCGAGACGCTGGTAATGGATGGCGTATTTGCTGAGCACGGCACGCTGGGCCTCGTTCAAGCGGTGCGAATGGTCGGCCGGGCGTTTGTTGCGGCGGTAGGAGAACCAGGCCCAGGCCACTGCCGTTGCGATCAGCAGTCCAGCAAGGTTGCCTGCAATGGCTGCAAGAGGTGCCAACAGAAACATGGATCGGGGGTCAATAGGCGGTCTTGTCGGACTTCAACCTCCACGCTTCGAACACGGTGCAGGCTTCGTCGCGTAGCGCCTGTTCCATGGGCATGCGTCGTTCCGCTGGGGGCAAGGGAAGTTCGTTGTAGATCAGTTGGTCGTCGAAGCCGGCAACGGCCGCGTCCTGGCGGGTTCCAGCGTACACCACGCGGTCCGGCCGTGCCCAGTAGATGGCGCCGAGGCACATTGGGCATGGCTCACAACTGGTATACAAGGTGCAGCCAGTGAGCTGGAAGGACCCGATCGCGTTGCAGGCTTCTCGGATGGCCACCATTTCTGCGTGAGCCGTGGGGTCGTTGCTGCTGGTCACGCGGTTGTTGCCGCGCCCGATGATGCGTCCGTCGCATACGATCACGCAGCCGAAGGGACCTCCCTCGTTCCGGTCCATGCCTTGGCGGGCAAGGGCAATGGCCTCGCGCAAGTGAACGAGGTCCTGTTCCTGCATGCCGCCAAGTTATCCTGCCGGGACCGGTGCACCAAGTGTGTCTTTTTGCCGATTATCTTGACCGCCACAACCACTTTCCCATGGAAATGCTTACCCCACGCAAGCGTCTGTCCTTCACCGGTAATGGCGGAGAGCTTTTCTCCGTGATGATCGTGAACTGGTTGCTCACCTTCGTTACGCTCGGCCTTTATTACCCGTGGGCCAAGGCACGCAGGCTGCAGTACTTCTATGACCATCTCGAACTGGACGGCCATCCCTTTCACTTCAGGGGCACGGGACGCGAGATGTTCATCGGCTTTATCAAGGCGGTGGTGCTTTTCGGGGTCATTTACGGAGCGTTCTTCGCACTCACGTGGATGCAGGAGGACTGGGCGAGCGCCCTGGCCTATCTGATCCTCTTTTCGTCCATCATCGCCCTTGCACCACTTGTCATCCACGGCACCTATCGCTACCGCATGGGTCGCAGCAGTTGGCGGGGCATTCACTTCGGGTACCGCGGCGACCTGAAGGAGCTTTATGGGATCTGCATCCGCGATGGGTTGCTCACACTGGTCACGTTCGGCATTTATGGCGCTTGGTTCCAAATGAACCTGCGGAACTATGTGCTGGGCCACATCCGCTATGGCAGTTCGCATTTCCAGTACAAGGGCGATGGATTGGAGTTCTTCCTGATGAACCTCAAAGGGTACCTGTTGACCTTGTTCACGTTCGGCATTTATGGCTTCTGGTGGCAACGCGACATCTTCAACTACTACGTGAACAACCTGAGCTGGCAATTCCCCGAAGGGCGACGCATCCAGTTCAACAGCTCGGCCACGGGCGGGGGGTTCTTCGGCCTGCTGGTCGGTAACTTCTTCCTTGTGGTGTTCACCCTCGGCATCGGTTTGGCCTGGGCGCATGTGCGCATGATGCGGTACATCATGTCCAATGTGGAGATGGTGGGCGATGCCGATCTGGATTCCGTGGTGCAGACCGAGCAGGAGCACGCCAGTGCCACGGCCGATGAACTGGGTGATATCATGGACATCGGCATCTTCCTGTGAGCACCTCGTTCAAGGCGAATTTCTACGATGGGCTTACCAGCAGGCCCAAGGAAGCGCTCGTGGGACTCAGGGAGCCCGGTTCCCTGGAAGTGGAAGTGGACGGCGAAAGGTTCTACTGGCCATTGGAGCACGGTGGCATGGAGTGGGAGCGGAGCAGCACCATGCTGCGTATCACTTTCGGCGAACATCCTCGTCGTGTGCTCATTGTTCGCGAGCCCTTGTTCATCAAGAGCTTCGTAACACGCATGCAGTACGCCGGTCGTCGCGGTGTCTACGATCGCACGTTATCCCTTGCGCGGAAGGGTCCGTTGTTGTTCTTTCTGGGGCTGGTGGCCGTGCTGGTGGGTGGCTATTTCTGGGTACTGCCTTTCGCTGCGGAACGCATGGCCTTGCTGCTCCCGTTGGATGTGGATAGGCAGTTGGGCAAGGCCAGCTATGGTAGCATCATGCTGGGCCTTCCCGAGGATACCGCCCGTAGTGCAGTGCTTCAGCGGTTCGGTGATAAGTTGCAGTTGAGCGACAAGTTCGACCTGCGCTTCCATCTGGTGGAGAGCGATCAGGTGAATGCCTTTGCCATGCCCGGTGGCGACATCGTCGTATTCAGCGGCATCGTGAACGGCATGGAGCGTCCGGAACAACTGGCCGCCCTGCTGGCCCACGAGGCCACGCACGTGGATGAACGCCACAGCACGCGCATCATGGTGAGGCAGATGTCCAGCTACCTCTTCCTCTCGTTGCTCATCGGCGATGTGAACGCCGTTGTGGCACTGGTTGCGGAGAACGCGGACAACCTGCGCAACCTGTCCTATTCACGCGGGTTGGAGACTGATGCCGATCAGCATGGCATGGAACGTATGCAGGCGGCGGGCGTGGACCCCGCAGGGATGGTGCAGCTCCTGGAGCTCCTGGAGCGCGAAGCGGCCGACATGCCCGAGGAGCTGGGCTTTCTGAGCAGCCATCCGCTCACCAAGCACCGGATCGAGAGGGCTCGTGCGTTGGCCACGCGGATGGAGGCGCCCACGGCGACTGGTCCTGAACTGGAGCGGCTTTTCCAAGCATTGAAGGAAGAGCCCAACCCGACCCCGTGAACCGACCTGGGCTTGCCCGTGCGCGCCCGACCGCAGCAGCCTAGGGCAGCATCACCTTGCGCCTGAAGCGCGTTTCACCCCGGTCGATCTCGACCACAAGTACGCCGGGCGGAAGGTGCCCCACATCGATGCGGTCGGTGTTCCCCGTGAACGCGCTTTGCAGTTGAACCCGGCCTTGTGCGTCCACCAGGCGGAAGCTGGACCGCTCCATTTCACCGCCCACTTCGCGCAGTTGAAGGACCAGCTGGGTCCCTCCGGCGTCCATGAACACGTTCCATCCGGGCGCGGGTCGGGAAGGCATCCTTGTGCTGATCCCGCAGGTGTGCTGCGCATCGAACAGCACCTGCACGGAGTCGATCGGTTCGATGCCGGCGCCGCCGATGGTCTTCACCGACACGAGGAAGGAAGGCGCGCCGATGGCGTCGGTGGGCTGTGCCACCTTCACAAAGGCGAAGAGGGAGGAGGTGCCGTTGGCGTTGCACCGCGTATCCGCACCCACCACGTTCGCTCCCTGCAGGGCGGCCATCAGCTTGCAGGCCAGGTCGCCGGGGGTGTTCACGAACCGTGCCTCCATGGAATCCAGGATGGACTGGCCCAGCAGGATGTTGCCTTGGATGCAGTAGTTGGGGCCGGTCACGTGGTTCTTGTAGTTGAGCGTGTTGCTCCCGGTATGCCCTGCTGTCTGCACGTCCGCGCCCACAAGGCCTACGATCCCGTATTGGCGGATGTTGGGATTTCCCTGCACATCATTGGCCACAAGCCAGCTGATGATCTGCTGGGGAGTATCGCCGGCGAGCATGCGTGCCCTGGCATTGGCCTGGTTCGTGATGTTGTAGCTGGCCTGCGTGTTCATGGCTCCCTGCCCCGGTATCAGATCGCCAAGGAAATCAGTGGCATAGTTGGGAAAGAACAAGGGCAGGTCCACACAGGAGGCCCCGGCACTGCCCACCTCGCCGGTAAGGGTATCCATCGCAACGATGGAGAACGTGTCCTGCGCATGTGACGCGGAAAGGGACAATGCGCTGATGAAGGCGCAGCACCAATGGTTCCTCATGGTCTGGTTGTGGAATTCGTACGGCCCAAAATAAGGCGGACGCACCATCCTGTGTGAACGCCTGTCGGGTGAAGCAAGGTCGACGCAGCCGTGCATGGAACGCTACGCCACGATTGGGGCTTCTCCAGGACCTGGGCGATCGCCGGCAGGACGTGATCAGCGCTTCACCACGATCCCCAGCTCCGTCAGCTGCTCCTGATCGATCCGGCTGGGAGCATCGATCATGGTGTCGCGGCCCGCGTTGTTCTTCGGGAAGGCGATGAACTCGCGGATGTCCGTGCGGTGGCCGAAGAGCGATACCCAGCGATCGAATCCGAAGGCCGCGCCACCGTGCGGGGGGGCACCGTACTCGAAGGCGTCCATCAGGAAGCCGAACTTGTAGCGGGCGTCGTCGTCGGTGAAGCCGAGCACGCGGAACATGGCCTCCTGCATGGTGCGGTCGTGGATGCGGATGCTGCCGCCGCCGATCTCCGTGCCGTTGATCACCAGGTCGTAGGCATTGGCGCGCACGCTGCCGAGGTCCTGCTGGTCGAAGAGCTTCTGCGCGTCCTCGGGCTTCGGCGCGGTGAAGGGATGGTGCATGGCGTGCCAGCGGCCGGTCTCCTCGTCCTGCTCCAGCAACGGGAAGTCGATCACCCAAAGCGGCTTGAACACCTTGGGGTCGCGCAGGCCGAGCTGGTCGCCCATGTGAAGGCGTAGTTCGTTCAGCTGCTTCCGGCTCTTGTCCGCCTTGCCGGCCATGATGCAGAGCAGGTCCCCTTGTTTCATGCCGAAGCGCGCGGCCCAGGCCTGCAGCTGTTCCGGCGTGAAGAACTTGTCCACCGTGCTCTTCAGGCCCTCCTCGGACCACTTCAGGAACACGATGCCCGTGCCGCCGATCTGGGGGCGCTTCACGAAGTCGATGAGCGCATCGGTCTGCTTGCGGCTCCAATTCGCGCAGCCTTCCGCGTTGATGCCCACCACCAGCTCGGCCTCGTCGAACACCTTGAAGCCCTTGCCCTGCGCGAGGTCGTTCAGCTCATGGAACTTCATGCCGAAGCGCAGGTCGGGCTTGTCGCAGCCGTAGCCCTTCATGGCCTCATCGAAGCTCATGCGCGGGAAGGCGCCGTCGAACGTGATGCCGTGGATGGCCTGGAACAGGTGCTTGGCCATGCCCTCGAAGGTGCGCAGGATGTCCTCCTGCTCCACAAAGGCCATCTCGCAGTCGATCTGCGTGAACTCCGGCTGGCGGTCCTGGCGCAGGTCCTCGTCGCGGAAGCACTTCACGATCTGGAAGTAGCGGTCGAAACCGGCCACCATCAGCAGCTGCTTGAAGGTCTGCGGACTTTGTGGCAAGGCATAGAACTCGCCTTGGTTCATGCGACTGGGAACCA
Source organism: Flavobacteriales bacterium (assembly GCA_040383865.1). Taxonomy (GTDB): domain Bacteria; phylum Bacteroidota; class Bacteroidia; order Flavobacteriales_F; family PHOS-HE28; genus PHOS-HE28. The sequence goes on from JBEICT010000099.1 coordinate 6,053, forward strand.
CGAAGTCGCGGGCACCTTCCGGCGTGCTCTTGATCAGCACGGGCGTTTCCACTTCCAGGAAGTGCTGTGTGCTGAGGTAGTTGCGCACTTCGATGGCCATGCGGTGGCGTAGCTCGAAGTTGCGGCGGATGTTGTTCCTGCGCAGGTCCAAATAGCGGTACTTCATGCGCAGCTCGTCGCCGCCATCGGTCTCCTCTTCAATGGTGAAGGGCGGGGTCTTCGCAGCGTTCAGCACCTTCAGCTCCGTGACGATGAGCTCCACCTCGCCGGTGGGGATGTTCAGGTTCTTGCTTTCCCGCTCGCGCACGGTGCCGGTGGCCTGCACCACGAATTCGCGGCCCAGCTTGTTGGCCTGCTCGCACAGCGCTGCATCACGCTCGGTGTTGAAGCTCAACTGGGTGATCCCGAATCGGTCGCGCAGGTCCACGAAGCTCATACCACCCATGGCACGGGTGCGTTGGACCCATCCAGCGAGGGTCACGGTCTTTCCAGCATCGGCGAGGCGGAGCTCGCCACAGGTATGGGTGCGGTACATGGGTCGAAAAAGGAGCTGCGAAGTTATCCGCTGGCGTCCACCCGCCGGATCACTTCTTCTCGGCCAGGAGAGCGGCTTTGGCGGCCTGCAGCCCGCTCAGGGCCTCCTTGGGTAGTTTCGGGTGTTTCAACCCGAGCGCCTGCAACTGTTCGCGCAACAAACGACCCACCAGCGCGCGGCTCTCCCACTGGTCGTCGGCCGGGATGATGAACCACGGAGCGTGCGGGGCGGCCGTCTCTCGGATGGCCTCCTCGTAGGCGGCCATGTAGTCCTTCCAGTAGGCCCGCTCCTTCACATCGTTCGCACTGAACTTCCAGTTCTTGTCCGGGTCATCGATGCGCTCCAGGAACCGCTGCTTCTGCTGATCGCGGCTCATATAGAGGAAGAACTTCATGATCACCGTGCCGTTGGCCGCCAGATGCTCCTCGAAGTTGCGGATGCTCGCATAACGCTGCTCCCAGAACTTCTTATTGATGTCCTTTACCGTGCGGATGCCAGGTAGGTTCTGGCCCAGGATGAACGCGGGGTGGACCTTGGTCACCAGGACCTCCTCATAGTGGCTCCGGTTGTGGATCCCGATGTAACCCTTGGGCGGAATGGCCTTGGCGTGGCGCCACAGGAAATCATGACCTCGCTCCAAGGTGCTCGGCGCCTTGAAACTGTGTACTTGAACGCCCTGCGGGTTCACACCGCTCATCACGTGGCGGATGCAGCTGTCCTTGCCCGCTGCGTCCATGGCCTGGAAGATCAGGAGCACACTGCGGTCGGCGGCCGCGTAAAGCACGTCCTGCAGGTCGGCGATCACGTCGCGGTCCTGCTCGAGCAGTTCCTTCAGGTCCTTCTTCACCAGCGGCGTGTCGATGTCCGTGGGGAAGCGCTTCAGCTTGAAGGTGCCGGGCTTGTCCACGCGGACGCGCGGGTCGTGCAGGAAGGGGGTGGTGATCTTCTTGGCCATGGTCCAAATATCCGATGGGATGAGGTGGGTGTGTCTTCCATGGGAGGGAAATGAGGAAGGGCGCCCACCACGCGGTGAACGCCCTTCCTGTACGTGGTGGGTCGTTGCTTACAACGTCCCCCGGTTCTCCTGCCTTTGTCCGCCGAAGCTTCAGCGAAGGCGGATCAAAGTGTGCCTCGGTTCTCCTGCTCTCTTTCGATCGCCTCGAACAACGCCTTGAAGTTGCCCTTGCCGAAGCTCTTGGCGCCCTTCCGCTGGATGATCTCGAAGAACATCGTGGGACGGTCCAGCACCGGCTTGGTGAAGAGTTGCAAGAGGTAGCCCTCGTCGTCGCGGTCCACGAGCACGCCGTGCTGCTTCAGCACCGCCAGGTCCTCGTCGATCTCGCCCACGCGGTCCATCACCGTATCGTAGTCGCTGGGCGGCACGTAAAGGAACTCCACGCCGCGGTCCTTCAGCGCGCCCACCGTTTCGATGATGTTGTTGGTGGCCACCGCGATGTGCTGCACGCCGGTCATCCCGAGCCGTTGAACCTTTGCCGCCTCCCAGCGTCCAACATCGTGCTAAGCACGTTCTACCTTTACCCTGTAACCAACCCATGCGATCCGGAACAGCTTGGTTGAAACCGCTGATGGCAGGCTGTCTGCTGGCCCTGATGGTCTGTCCTTCGGCACACGCCCAAACCAGTTCCACGCTGCTTTGGCAGGGCGTGGCGCGGAGTTATGTGACCTACCTGCCCGCAGGCTATCCGGCGGGCGCACCATACCCTGTGGTGGTGGCCTGCCACCCGGGGCTCAGCAACGCCACGCAGCATGCCACCGCTTCCGGCTGGCACCTGGTGGGCGATACGGCGGGCTTCATCACCGTGTACCCCAATGCCATGCCGCCGGGGGCCAACCCGGATTCCCGCCTGTGGAACGCCTACGACCAGCCCTCCTCCGTGGCGCAGTACGATGATGTGGGCTTCCTGCTACGGCTGCTCGACACGCTGGCCGCCGTGCATCCGGTGGACACCTGCCGCGTCTATTTCAGCGGGTTCTCCAGCGGCGCCATGATGAGCTTCCGCATGGCCTGCGATGCTGCGGACCGGATCGCGGCCATTGCACCGGTATCCGGCGGATGGGGCTTCGGGGCCGATGGCAGCTGCGGCGATGGGCAGTGCAACGGGGATCCGGCCGGGAGTTGCGGCTGGAGCATGGCGTACGTGAACTGCGCCCCCCAACGCCAGGTACCGGTGGCCTTCATGAAGGGAAGCCTCGAGGGCGACAATTTCCCCACCTGCCGCGCCTCCACCGATTCGCTCCAGCGCCTTCACTGGGTGGACTTCCTCGACTGTACCGCACCCGCGATCGACACGGTGCAACGCGCCGGAGAGACCGTCGTGCGCGAGCGCTATGACGACTGTGTTCCGGGCAGTGCCTACCATTTCTACACGGTGGTGGGCAACTCCCACCAATGGCATGCGCCCGCCACGCTCGTGCAGTGGGAATTCCTGCGTGGGTGGTCGCGGTGCGACCTGTCCACGGGGCTCCCTGCGGCGCGCACCAACCCGGCGCTGCTGGTGCAGCCGAATCCCTTCCGGGAAGGCTTCACTTTGGCCGGTGCAGCTGCGCATGCCCGCATCACCGTGGTGGATGCCTGCGGCCGTGCGGTGTATCAGGGCGGACCTGCGGCGATCCGTGCGGGCGACTGGTCGCCCGGGCTGTACACCGTGATCGTGCAGGATGGGCTCGGGCTGCACCACCTGCGTGCGGTGCGGGAGTGATGTACGTGGCCTGTTCGATGCGGGCGCAGCACCAAACAGCAGGACCGTCCCGTGCCCGGAGTCCTGCGGTCGTGCCATCATCTGCCCAAGCGGAGGGTGTTCGCACACTTTGGACCGGCGCAAAGGCGCCTTGCCTTGCCGCGCTCAGGGGATGCGGACGATGTCCGGCAGCGCCCACTCCTTGTTGAAGTAAGGCTCGGTGGGTGCGTAAAGGCGGAAGTAGGTGAACCAGCCCTTGCCCGGTACCGTCTGCACGAAATTGGCGTTCGCGCCGGCAGGTGGCTTCGGGCCGAAGTAGAGGTCCACCGAACCGTCCGCGTTCACCACCAGGCCCGGCTTGCGCGACGAGATGTCGGCGGCACCTTGCGGTGACTGCAACGGTGCGCGGCTGGTATTCTCGTAGAGGGTGAACGACCAGAACTGCTTGACCGGTGCATTGGCCGGCACGTGCAGGTGGTAGTACTTGCCGCCGTCCAGCCAAGCGCCCGACCTGTCACGCGCAGTTTCGAGATACACCTGTCCGAAGCCCACGATGCGGCCCTGCATGCCGGAGGTGTTCCCGATCGCCTCGTAGTACCAGGAGGCCCGCTCATCGAGCTGGGAGAACATCGGCAGCTGCTGGTCCAGTTCGACCATGTTCGCGTATTCCCAGTGGGTGCCCGCGAACACGGTGGCACCGGGGAAGCGCTTGTCGAAGGCGTTGGCGCGGGCCATCAGCTCGCCGGTGAGCGCTGCCTCGCCCAGGATCTTGCTGCGACGCGCATCGGGCTGGAAGGGCTTGCCCGGCTCCATGCCCAGGGAGCGCATCATGGCGTAGAAGTAGCCGTTGTGCGTCTCCATCGGCTCGCCGTCGAGGATATTCTTGAGCTGCTCGAAGTAGCGGATGTCGCTCGGCTGCCAGGAGGCCCAATCACGGCCGCCGACCGGGATGAACTTCGTTTCGCCGGGCGTGGCGCGCTGCGCCCAACCGTAGACCCTGTGCTTGCGCAGTGTCGCTTCAGCCTCCACCGGGTCCGGCGCCAGGCCGCGCGATCCGAACCAGACCTGGTTGGTCTTGGAGCGCACCACGAAATAGCCCGGTGGGTCCAGGGCTTCACCGCCAGGTGGGAGGATCAGGTACTTGCCGCCCTGCCCCTTGTCCGGACCGGTCTGCCCCATGTCGATGACGGGTCGCTGCCAGATGTCATCCACACCCCCGGCGGTCGCGCCCGCGGGCACTTCGACGACGAGCGGTCCCTGCGTGGCGAGGTTCCAGAAGGTGAAGGCATACACGGTGGTCAGGTTGGGCGTCAGCATCCCCGCCTTGTCCTTGAGGGACTGGTACACAACGACCTCGCCGTCGCGCGCGCCGAAATTGACGCGCTGGGCCTCGCGCAGGCCGTAGAAGCCAACCGCCGGCAGGCCCCACAGGAAGGTCTGCGTGGCGCGCTGGAACTCCATCTCGTCGTAGAGCTTCTCCACCGCCGCCTGCGAGGGGTAGCCGTTCTCGAGCTTCAGCGGGCCGAGACGGGTCTTGACCGTCTGCGCCTTCGCGCCCGTTGCGAGCATGCACATGACCGCCATGACCGAGGCAGTGGCGATGGAAAGGATACGGGGATGCGTGTTCATGGGATCTTCCGGTGATGGGGTGAGGTTCTCAGTTGATCGTCAAGGGCAGTTCCGGTCCGGTCGGGGTGCCTCTTCATGGCGCGGCAGGCACCCGGCTCCAACAGGGCTGTGATCGCCCCGGCCGGCCCGGTGACCCCAAGGGTGCTGACCAGGTCGCATAAAGGCTGGCGACTGCTGCGCTGTTCCACGCGTGCGA
>JBEICT010000100.1:0-11102 GCA_040383865.1 Flavobacteriales bacterium
GATGAGCTCGGCCCCGGGCTGTGGGCTGCGGGCCTCGGGCTCATGCTCGGTCGAGCCCGTGGCCCGTGGCCCAAGGCCCGAAGTCCAGAACACCTTCCTGAACCCCAGGGTCCCCTTGATCAGCTCCGTGTCCGTGGCGAGCAGCTCGTCGGGGATGGGGTGCTTGTCCTTGTCGGGCAGGCGCTCATAGGCTTCGGTGAGGAGCTTCAGCTGCTTCTTGGCCGCATCGCCGATGGCCTGCAGATCACACAGCCAGAGCACGGTGTCTTCCGGAAGTTGCGCGAAGAAGGCCTGCTGGCGGGCGGCGTCCTCATCCTGCAGGTCGGGCACGATCACGGCTTCGGCCAGGAACTCCACGGTCAATTGGTCCTGCGGGTCGAAGCGGCGCACGCTCTCCACGGTATCGCCGTAAAGCTCGATGCGGTAAGGCTTGTCGCTGCCGTAGCTGAACACGTCCACGATGCCACCTCGGATGCTGAACTGCCCGGGCTCGTAGACGAACTCCACCCGCGTGAAGCCCGTTTCCTGCAGCCATTCCTGCAGGGTGTCGATGGGCAGCTCCTCGTGGCGCTTCACGGTGAGCGTGTTCTTCGCCATCTCCTCCTTGCCGATCACCAGCGGGACCAGTGCTTCGGGGTAGGTGATGATGAGAAGAGGGGAGAATGGTGAGGGTGGAGAAAGTGGTGAGATGGAGGACCGCCCCGTTGCTTTCTCACCATTCTCCCTTTTCTCACTATGTGCACCTGCATTCACCTTCATCAACACCTCCAGCACTTCCGTGCGGCTCACGCGCTCTCCATCATGGTGGCCTTCGGGGTCATATGGGGACCGGGACGGTGCCGGATAGAAAAACAGCTCAGGAGCCTCCCCCTTCCTCCCGGCCGCACCGGTCCCTGCTTCTTCACCTCCTCTCTTCTTCACCTCCTCAACACGGAGCGCTTCGAGGTCATTGAGGAAATACGCGGCCTCTTCACGATCGGTGAGCACGAACACATGCACGCCGCCGCGCTGCTCGATCACGGCGTTGGCGATGAGCGCCTGCGATGATCCGATGGTGCCGGCGATCTGCACACGGGCGGACTTCTCGCGCAGGCCATCGGCCACGCGGGCCACGCGGGCATCGGAGCGGTAGAGGGAGAGGAGGTCGGGGAGGGAGGTGATGGACTGCAAGGGAGGTCAGATTGTACGCTCATCCCGTACACGGTTGAGGAGCTCGGGATGATGTTGGAGCAATAGTCGAAGCGTTCGTGGTTGGGCAAATGCCATCCAGAGCGGTGCCGGCTTTGAAAGCACGACCACGGACGCAATGCAGCTTTCCTTCCGATAGTCGATCCGTATCAAGCGGGTCCAGCCTTTGTAGATGCGCAGTGGTGTAATGCTCTGTATGTGGCTTGGTTTCACCAGCTCTTGGCCGATCTGAAGCATACCTCCAGCGAACAGCTCCATCGGTCGCATACGTCGGGCGGGTTCCGAATCCAAGATCCAGATGAACATGGAGCCGATCCCGATGACCAGGGGTGCTTCGATCACGGTCAGCGCGGTCATCCCATTCCTTCCAAGCACAAAGGCGACCACGAGCACAGGGGCCGGAAGTGCGTTCATGAGAAATCGCTCCCAGTAGGTTCCACTGATCCGAGTAGTACCCATGTGTTACAAGCTCACTAAAATGCCCGAAACCCAATGCCGCACTTCGCGGGCATCGGGTTCGGGAGGCGCGCAAAGCTAGCGTTCGCTCAGGTCTTCATCGCCGCCTCCACCATGCTCCTGCTGCCGATGAACAGCGGGCAGCGCTGGTGCAGCTCGGTGGGCTTCAGGTCAAGGATGCGGGTGGTGCCATCGGTGGCCATGCCACCGGCCTGTTCCACCAGGAAGGCGAGCGGGTTGGCTTCGTACAGCAGGCGGAGCTTGCCTCTCGGGGCCTTGTTCGTGCCGGGGTACAGGTAGATGCCACCCTTCAACAGATTGCGGTGGAAGTCGGCCACCAGGCTGCCGATGTAGCGCGCGCTCATCTGTTTCTGTTTGCAGGCATCGATATAGCTGCGCACGCCATCGCTGAACTCGTACCAGTTCCCCTCATTGATCGAATAGATCTTGCCCTCGGCAGGCGTCTTCATGTCGGGGTGGCTCAGGCAGAAGGTGCCGATACTGGGGTCCAGCGTGAAGCCGTTGACGCCATGACCAGTGCTGTAGACGAGCATGGTGCTGCTGCCGTACACGATGTAGCCTGCCGCCACCTGCGCGCTGCCGGGCTGCAGGAAATCCTCCAGCGTGGCCTTGGGGCCGGTGCTGATGCGCCGATAGATACTGAAGATGGTGCCGATGCTCACGTTCACATCGATATTGCTGCTGCCATCAAGCGGGTCCATCGTCACCACGTACTTGCCGCCGTTGTCGAAGTGCACGATGTCGTCGTTCTCCTCGCTGGCCACGGCGCACACCGCCCCCTGGGTCCGCATCATGCGGATGAAGAGGTTGTTGGCATACACATCGAGCTTCTGCTGCTCCTCGCCCTGCACGTTCTCATTCCCGACGGCGCCAAGGATATCGGCCATGAGCCCGGCCTTGTTAGCCTCGCGGCTCACGATCTTGGCGGCTAGGCGGAAAGCGGTGAGCAGTGAGCTCAGGTCGCCCGTGGAGCCCGGGAAATCGGCTTGGCGTTCAACGATGAACTCGGAGAGGGTCTTGATGTCGGACATGCTGCAAAGATGCGGCTCTGCTTTCTTTGTGTCCATGAACGTCGTCATTCGTAGGGCGGAGGCACGCGATGTGCCACGGATGTTGGAGCTGGTGAAGGAGCTGGCCTTGTTCGAGCGTGCCCCGGAAGAGGTGACGGTGACCGAGGCGCATATGCGGGACGCGGGCTTCGGCCCCGATCCGGTCTGGGTGGGCTGGGTGGCCGAGCTGGATGGATCTATAAAAGGAATGGCGGTCTGCTACGAGCGCTACTCCACGTGGAAGGGTCGTCGCCTGTACCTGGAGGACATCATCGTCACGGAGCACGCCCGGGGTCACCGCATCGGAGAGCGGCTTTTCCGCACATGCGCTGCCTACGCCGTGGAGAAGGGGTACAGCGGGATGTTGTGGCAGGTGTTGGACTGGAATGTCGATGCCATCCGATTTTATGAGCGCTTCGGCGCAGCAATGGACCCCCAGTGGGTCAACGGGTCACTTGGAACGGAACAGTTGGAACGGATCGCAAGAACATGAAGGTCTTCAAGTTCGGTGGGGCCAGTGTGCGGGACGCGGCCGGTGTGCGCAACGTGGCGAACGTGCTCTCACAATTCCCCGATGACGACCTGCTTATCGTGGTGAGCGCCATGGGCAAGACCACCAATGCATTGGAGGAAGTGGTTTGGGCCTTCTCCGAGGGTCGACCTACGAAAGTGTTGGTGGATGCCCTTCGGACCTCGCATCTGGCCATACTTTCCGAGGTGGCACCGGGTGATGAGCTTGCGGTGACCTCGCTTGAGAACGCGTTCCGTGATCTGCAGCGGACCCTCGCGCACCGTTCCTCCGGCCGGATCGATGAGGATTATGACCAGATCGTGGCGATGGGCGAGATCTGGAGCACCCTGATCGTGCACGCACATCTGAAGCATGCCGGCCTAACGAACCAGTGGGTGGACGCCCGCAGCGTGGTGCGTACGGATGATGGTTTTCGAGCGGCGAAGGTGCAGTGGGAGGCCTGCGAGAACCTGGCCGCACGTTACCTGACACCTCACTTCATTACCAGGCCGGGTCGTGTGGTGACACAGGGTTTCATCGGCCGGACCGCGGATGGGCAGACGACCACGCTCGGTCGCGAGGGCTCCGACTTCAGTGCGGCCATATTCGCGTACTTGCTGGATGCCGAGAGCGTCACCATCTGGAAGGATGTACCGGGCATGTTCAACGCGGATCCCAAGCGTTTCCCTGACACGAAGCTGCTGAGCCACATCAGCTACCGCGAGGCCATTGAGCTCAGCTACTTCGGTGCCAGCGTGATCCATCCGCGTACGCTTCAGCCCTTGCAGAAGAAGCACATACCGCTCTATGTACGCTCGTTCATGGACCTTGGCGCTCCGGGTAGCACCATCGACGATCGAAGTGAGAACGACTCGCTCATCCCATCGTACATCGTGAAGCCAAGGCAACTGCTCATCAGCATCACGCCACGCGATCTGAGCTTCATTGTGGAAGAGAACCTCAGCGGCATCTTCTGGATGTTCGCCCAACGCAATGTCCGTATCGACCTGATGCAGAACAGTGCACTGGCCTTCTCCGTCGTGGTGGACGATACACCGCGTTCCCGGGAACTGATCGAAGAGCTGCGGAACGTCTACGAGGTCCGTTACAACGAGGATTGCGAGCTGGTCACCGTGCGGCATTATGATGAGCCCACACTGGCCAGGCTCACAGGAGGACGTGATATCCTGCTCGAACAACGTTCACGCACAACGGCGCGGTTCGTGCTGAAATAGCAAGTTCAACCTTACCTGTCCGATCCCCATGCACCAGCGGTTGCGCTTTCTCGTGTTGTTCCTTCTGGCATGGGCACTGGCTGCTGTTGCGCAGGCTCAGCAAAGCATACAGGACATTGAGGTCGAGAAGGAAGCGATCGCGGAGCATTGGTCCATTATCCACCGGGCGGACTCTGTGGGCGATGCGCTGGTGGCGGCGCGTACACGCATCATGTTGGCCCCGTTGGTGAAGCCTGCACAGGCGCGGAGGCTGTACGCTGAGGCTGCACTGATCGCTGATACGGCTCGTCTGGCGGGCGATGAGGGACTCCGGGCGCATCAAGGGTTGATGGAGCTTCACCAAGCTTCCGGGAACTGGCGCAGTGCATTCGAGGAGGCACGAACGGTGATCGCCCTCAGGCAGGAATGGAATGGTCGGGAAGCGCAGATCGCGGTTGAGCTGCACCGCATCGATCTGGAAAAGGTCAGCGGCGTGCGGGACAGTTTGCAGAGGGTATTGGCCGAGCAAGCGACGCTCGCGCATCAACGGTTCACCGAGCAGCAGGCTGTTGCTTCGCGATGGCTATGGACCTCCGTGACCCTGGCATTGGTCGCTGCCTTGGCGCTGATCGTGGCTGTGTTCGCGGCCCGTCGTGAGCGGCTGCGTATGCGGGCCGAGCTTCGGACCATCCGCACCGAGCTTGAGCAGGTACGTGCCGAACTGGCCTCTAGACCGGTCGAGCGGATCGAGCCGTTGGTGCCGCAGCCGGAGGAGCCACCACCGACGGAGCCTGATTCGACCGAACACCCGGTCGTTGTGGTCCCGGAAGCCCCGGATGATCTGGTGGTGGGCATGTTCCGCGCGCAGGCTCCCGGTCGCTTGGAGGCCTTGCGTCTCGCACGGACCGTGGGTGATCATGCGAAAGTGTTGCGTGTGGTCCACACACTGAAACCACAGCTCGTGCATATCGATGCGGATCGCTTTTCCGCGCTGTGCGCTGCACTGACCGCCCAAGGCGCTTCCGACAATGCCGGGAAGTGGATCGCCGACCTTGATCGGTTCGAAGCGGAGGTGGGCGCGTTGATCCGTTGAAGGGGTCAGTCCTGGCCCTCCAGTTCCGCGATAACGCGATCGGGGTGGTCGCTGATGATGCCGTCCACGCCAAGCTTCAGCATGCGCTGGATGTCCTTTTCCTCGTTCACCGTCCACACCACCAGCTCGATCTCCTTTTCACGCAGTTTCTCCAGTAGAGGTCCGTCCACCAGTTCGAAATGGGGGCTGTAGATGTCGGGTTTGAACGTCAGTCGCTCGAGGTTCTTTTGAAGGCCATCCTGGTTCTCCACGAGCAAAGCCAGCGTGATGTCGTTGCGCCGTGTGCGCACGGCTTCCAGTATGGCCGGGTCGAAGGATTGTACGATGCAGCGTGAGGCTATTCCGAGACTGTCGATGGTGGCCAGCACGGCCTCTGCATAGGGCTCCGGGCGAGGTTGCATGATGCCGTACCAGGCCGGGTCGCTCTTGATCTCGATATTGTACGAGGGGCTCACCGCCCCGCTCATCAGCGCATGTTCATCCACCGCCTCCACCACTTCGCGCAGCGTGGGCTTGTAGGTGTTGCGCTGCTCCTGGTCCGGGAATCGGGCCTGTTCACGACTGCCGCAGTCATACCGTTGGATCTCCGCGACGGTCATACGATACAGGTTCAATGCACGGCCTTCATCAAAGGTCATTTCATTTCCATCGGGGGTGATGCAGATGGCCTCGTTCATCCATGGTTCGTGGGAGGCGATCACCTGACCATCACCGCTCATCACCACATCGAGTTCCAGGAAGTCACATCCCATTTCCACGGCCTTCAGAAAGGCGGGTAACGAATTCTCTGGCATCAGGCCGCGACAGCCCCGGTGACCGTGCACATCGGGATGGGGGTTCTTCAAGGGCGGCATGCAGGCGTGGATCAGAACAGCGATGAGCGCAATGGATAGGTACCTAGTGGTGCTGGACATTCGGGAATGCTTCAATGATCTTGTCGGCTAGGATGGAGGCCATTTTGTACTTGCCTTCGTGGGTGACACCGGCAATGTGCGGCGTGAGCAGTATCCCCGGATGAGTAAAAAGCCTGCGTTGCACGGCCGGCTGCATGGTGGGATCAAGTCCGGACAGGTCGGTGCGCTCGAATTCCAGCACGTCCAGTGCGGCGCCCAGCACGCGTCCACTGTCCAATGCGTCGAGCAGGGCTTCCGTACGCACCACCGGACCCCGTGAGGTATTGAGGAACCAGATGGGCCGCTCCACGAGATCGAAGAACGCTGCGTTCGCGTAATGAACGGTCTCGTCCGTAAGGGGCAGGTGAAGGCTGATCACATCGCTCTCGGCCATCGTTCGCTCCAGTGAACAGGCTTCCACATGACCGCCAGCCTGGGGTTCGCTGTACTTGTCGTGGGCCAGCACCTTCACACCGAAGCCGGACAGTTTCTGTGCGAATGAACTGCCCATGTGCCCGAACCCGATGATGCCCACGGTCTTCCCGAAGAGGTCGGTCCCGCGGTTCTCCTCGCGTACCCAAAGCCCACGGTGCGCCTGTTCGTTGGCGCGGTGGGTGTGTTTCAGCAGGGCAAGCAACTGGGCCACGCAGAGTTCGCCCACTCCATCGCGATTGCCTTCAGGGCTGTTGATCACGCGGACACCATGCGTTCTGCAATGGGCTTTGTCAATGTTCTCCGTGCCCGATCCCACGCGTGCCACGAAACGTAACGACAGCGCATGGCGGAGCAGTTCGGCAGGCAGTCGTCTGCTCCGCACCACAATGCCGTCGGAATCCGTCAGGGCCGGTCCCAGGCGGTCATCATCCAGGTGGTGCAGTGCCGTCACGGTATGTCCTTCGGCCACCAGCTTTTCCGCGAGTACCGGATGCACGCTGTCCACAAAGGCGATCTTCATGGTGTCGGTCAGGGGAACAGGCCATACATCAGGTGGCCCACCGAGAAGTAGGTGAGCAGCCCGAAGATGTCGTTCAGTGTGGTAACGAAGGGACCGGTCGCGAGCGCGGGGTCAACCTTCAGGCGGTCGAGCGCCAAAGGGATGACGGTGCCGAACATCGCCGCAGAAAGGATCACGGAGAACAGGGCGATGCTCACGGTATAGGTCAGCGCCTGGGTCTCGTGCAGTCCAAGGTTCACCAGGAAGATGAGGAGGCCGCACACGAAGGCGGTGATCACCGCCACGCGCAATTCCTTCCAAAGGCGAGCGAGGATGTTCACGCCGTCCAGTGAACCCAGGGCCAGGCCCTGCACCACGATGGCGCTTGATTGCACCCCCACATTGCCTGCTGTTGCCGCGATCAGGGGCATGAAAAAGGCCATCTTGGGATCGATGCGGAGCTGCCCTTCGTACTGTGCGATGATCTGGGAGGAGAGGATACCCCCGGCCAGGCCGATGAGCAACCAGGGCAGGCGTGCGCGCATCTGCACCAAGGGGGTGTCCGTGGCGTCCACGTCCTCGCTGATACCGCTGGCCAGTTGGTAGTCCTCGGTGGCCTCCTCGCTCATCACGTCCATCACGTCGTCGAAGGTGATTCGCCCCACCAGTCGGCCGGCCGTGTCCACCACCGGCAGCACCACCACATCGTACTTCTTCATCACCTTCACCACCTCCTCCACATCGGTGTCCACCTGCACGGCCTCCACATCGATATCGCAGATGTGCTTGATCAGGGTGCGGGTGCTCTCTGCTGAAAAGAGGAGCTGCTTCAGGGGCAGGATACCGTACAAGCGGTCGTCCTTGTCCACCACGTAAACGGTGTAAACGTGCTCCACCTCCTGGGCCTGGCGGCGCATCTCCACCACGGCACGGGCGACGTTCCAATCGGTGCGCACCTGCACCAGTTCCTTGGCCATCAGGGCGCCCGCAGTGCCTTCCTCGTAGGTGAGCAGTTCCTCGATGTCCTCGCGTTGTTCCGCGTCATCGAGCAGGGCGATCACTTCGCGCTGTTTCTCTTCGGAAAGCTCGGAGACCACGTCGGCCGCATCGTCCGAGTCAATATGCTCCAGCACGTCCTCCGCGATCTCGCGGCTGGTGAGCGAGCCGAGCAGTTCCTCGCGTCGGTCCTCGTCCAGTTCGAGCAGCACCTCCGCGGCCTCCTCGGGCTCCAGCAGGCGGTAAACGTATACGGCCTCGTCAACGGCGAGGCGGTCCAGAATGGAGCCGATATCGGCAGGGTGCAACTCGCTCAGCAGCTCCTGTACGGAACTGTCACGCCCGTCCTCCACATCGGTGCGGATGCGGTCGAGTATCGGCTTGGTGAGCTCGAAGGACATGATCGGTCTTCCATGGGTACCCCACGCGGGAACAGCCGCGAAGGTACGGAAGCCGTGGCGGGCATGCTTGGGTCGATCAGCTCATGCAGGCCTGCGTCACCGCAACGAAGTCCGCCACGCTCAGCTGCTCGGCGCGCTTACCTGCAAAGGCCGGTGGAAGGCTGCGGTGCGCCATTTCGGGCAGGGGCTTCAGGGCATTGTGCAGGGTCTTGCGCCGCTGGTTGAAAGCGGTCTTCACCACGCGGAAGAAGAGGGCCTCGTCGCACGCGAGCCGTTCAGTGGCATTGCGACGCATGCGGATCACTGAACTGCGCACTTTGGGTGGGGGAATGAATGAGCCCGGTTCCACATGGAACAGCAGGTCCACATCGTAGAACGCCTGTGCCAGCACGCTGGTGATGCCGTAGGTCTTGCTGCCGTGCGGTGCGCGGATCCGGTCAGCCACTTCCTTCTGGAACATGCCCACCACCTCGGTGCAGCGGTCGCGGTGCTCCAACACGTTGAAGACGATCTGCGTGCTGATGTTGTAGGGGAAGTTGCCGATGATGGCGAAGTTGTCCTCGCCCAGCTTACGCAGGTCCAGCCTCAGGAAGTCGCCCTCGATCAGCTTCAGCTCCGGATGGTGGACGCGCAGATGGGCCGCCGCCTCGCCGTCCAGCTCAATGCACGTGAGGTCGATGTCGGTGCGGTGCATCAGATGCTTGGTGAGCGCTCCGGTGCCCGGACCGATCTCCAGCACACGACGGTAACCTAGGTGGTGCGTGAGCGCATCGCCAATGCGTTGTGCGATCGCATCCTCCTTCAGGAAGTGCTGGCCGAACTGCTTCTTGGGCCGAACGCTGTTCATGTGGGATGCACCACTTCCAGCAATGTGCGGAAGGCCACGAAGCGTCCACCGTACATGGCCTGTGCATCGGCTTGCAGACGCGGGGCATGTTCGTCCCGGTATCGCTCGTAGTGGGCCATGTCAGCGGCGGTGTACTGCACGGCGTAGGTTAGGCCGCCCTCATCTTCGGCCAGCACACGGAACATGCGGCTCTCTGTGAACAGACCTGTGGCCATCACGTCAGGGATGTGGACCTCTTTCATCCATTCCAACCACGCGTCGTGTACCTCGTGGTCGATGTTCACTGTGACGTTGTAGACGATCATGGATGCGTAGGGGGCTTCGGGTCTTCGGGCCCGTCCAGTTTATCACCGCGCAGTTTGCGGTAGCGATCCCGCGCTTCGGGCACGAAAATGCTGCCCGTTTGCTCAAAGAGCAGTCGTTCATAATAGCCCTTGGCCTTTTCGGGGTCTTTCAGCACATCCTCGTACAAACGTCCCAGGTCGATCAGTGCATTGTCCACGAGAATGTCGTTGGGGTACAGCTCAAGCACCTTGTCCAAATAGCCGGCGGCTTGTACGAACTGGCGACGCGCATAGGCGATCCGGTAGCGTTCGTACAGCACGTCATCGCCGAGGCTGTGCATGGGATATTCCTTGTCCAGTGAGTCCAGTGTCAGCAGGGCCTCGTCGTACCGGTGCTGTACGCGCAACAGTTCTCCGCGTGCGAAGTAGCTCAGCGGTACGGCATTGCTGTCCGCTCCCAGATTATCGGTGATGCGCAGGCTCAGTTCCATGGCATCGTTGGCGATCAGCTTGCTGGTGCTGGCCTTCAGCACGCTCAGTTGTGCCTGTGCCCAAAGGAAGTCGCCGGCGTAGAAGCTCACCTTGGCATTACGCAAACGGGCCTCGTGGCCCAGCACATCGTACTTGAAATCGAGGTCCACCTGCGAATACAGCAGTGAGGCTTCCCAGATGTCGCCGGAGATCAGGTACACATCACCGAGCTCCAGTTTCATCTGGCCCTTGGTCTTGGGGTCGATGGAAGGCAGTTCCATGGCCTGTTCCAGCAATGCAACGGCAGCGGCATGGTCGTTGAGGTAGTACGCCTGCAGGCGTGCGCGCTCGCTCACCAGGTCGAGCGTCTGTTTGTTCATGCCCAGCTCGCTCACGGTGCTGGCCATACGCTGGTCCAGGTCCAGCAGGTCAGCGCGCAGCGGTTCGGCTTGACCGGTCAGTTCCAGGTAGCGGGTATGCACGGCACCCACACGGGCCTGGTAGTAAGTGGCATCGTTGCGGCCCAGGCCCAGCACGTACTCGTAGCACTTGTAGGCGGTGGCGTGGTCTCCGTTGGCGCTGGCGATGCGTGCCAGTTCCATCATGCGCTGGCCGCCCTCGCCAAAGCGCTTGTCCATGGCCTTGCATTGCACCAGTGCGCTCGTAAGGTCTTTTTGCTGGATGAACATCCAGATGAGCATTTCCTGGAAGATGCTCTGCTCTGGAGAACGCTGGATGCGGCGA
>JBEICT010000101.1:0-11094 GCA_040383865.1 Flavobacteriales bacterium
CACCGAGGTGGCCCCGCACTACCGCCACCTGCACAAGGTGCGCCCGGGCATCACCAGCTGGGGCCAGGTGAAATTCGGCTACGCGGAGAACGTGGACCAGATGGTGCGACGGCTGAAGTACGACATCCTCTACATCGAGAACATGAGCATGGCCGTGGACCTGAAGATCCTGGCCTACACGGTGCTCATCATCCTGAAAGGCGACGGCAAATAAGAAAGGGCGTCCCTGAGGCCGCCCTTTCCTTGGTTCCGTTGGACCGATCAGTGCACCACGGTGATGCTGCCACGCGGATCGGTAACGAGGCCAGGGCCGCGAACAACGTACACATAGGTACCGCTCGGAAGGGCTCCTACTTCGGCCGTGGTCGTTCCTGCATTGGCAGCCACAGGCACCACCATCACCAAGCGGCCCGTGAGGTCGCGCAGTTCAACAGCGGTTGCGCCAATGGGCATACCCTCGAACCGCAGAAGATCATCGGCAGGCACGGGATACGTACGTATGGAAGCCACGTGCTGGTCATGTACTCCAGTAACGACCACACCCACGCTGTTGGACTGGAGCAGGCAGTTGGTGCCTTGGTTGGCGACAACGTAGTATACCCCGGAGATAGTTGCCTCGTAGGTCTGCTCGGTGGCCCCCGGGATCAGGGTTCCGTCCAAGTACCAGGCATAGCCCAAGGCAGGACTGCTGGTCAGCGTAGCACCTTCGGCCGAGACCGTGGGCATGGGCATGGGGCAGGCATCCTTGATGCGAAACAGCGTTCCCGAACTGTTGTTACCGACATAGAGTTCGCCAGCTGAATTCTCGGCGATCACCGAGAATCCCACTTGTCCGCTGGCCAGGACCTGGGCCCGGACCCATGTCCCTAGGTCATTCTGCCGAAGGCTATAGAACTGACCGCCACAGTAATCCGTGTAGATATGCAGCCCCTCCATGCGGGGATATTGCGAGCCGCGATACACCCTGCCACCAATAATGGAGCACCAACCCTGCTGGCTCTGCTGGTGTATCGTGATCGGTGCCTCGTAAGTGGACTGGGCAGCACAACCGGATGCATTGTAGACCGTGTTGGCCTCATAGCAGCGCCAGCCGAAGTTGGGACCACTGTTGTCCCCAGCGGCCACGAAGTCCATCTCCTCGAAGGCGTTCTGCCCCACATCGCCGATGTAAAGGTCTCCAGTAAGCCGGTCGAAACCCATGCGGTAGGGATTGCGCAGGCCACTGGCCCAGATCTCAGGCAGGATGTTGCTCTGCCCCACCCATGGATTGTCCGCTGGGACCTCCCAACCGGTCTCACCACCCACATCGATTCGGATGATGTCACCCAAGGGATCGGTCAGGTCCTGGGCATTGTTCTGGGGATCGCCGGCGCTGCCGCCATCGCCAAAGGCCACGTACAAAAGACCGTCCAAACCAAATTCAAGGTCGCCACCGTTGTGGTTGGAGAAAGGTTGCGGATAGGTGTACAGGATCTCCTCGCTGGCGGGATCGGCCACATTGGGATCGCTGCTGCTCACGGTGAACCGGGAGACCCTGCTGGTCCCATTGCCACTGCCGGCGGTATAGTACACGTAGAACCTACCATTCACGGCATAGGCAGGGTCGAAGGCCAGGCCAAGGAGCCCCTGCTCATTGCCGTTGTCATTCACCTGTGCGGAAATGTCCAGGAAAGGGGTGGTCAACAGGGTGCCGTTGGGCTGAATGATCCGGATGCGCCCCGCTTGCAGGGTAACGAACAAGCGTTCATCATCGCAATGGGCGATGTCGGTGATCCGGGTCAGTCCCGTGGCCACCTGTTCCAAGGACAGGGTGAGCGGGCTTTGGGCACTGGCCCCGGTCAATGCCAGGGCAGCAAATAGGGTAAGGGTCTTCTTCATGTTCCGGGCAGGTTGTTCACAAACCTATGAACGGAAGGCCCAAAGACACTGTTCATTCGGCGAAGGCCTATTTTCGCGCCCCCATTAGAGGGACCTGAACGACCATGGGGCTTCACGAGGAGATCGCCAAGCGACGCACGTTCGCCATCATCAGCCACCCCGACGCGGGCAAGACCACCCTCACGGAGAAATTCCTGTTGTATGGTGGTGCCATCCAGACCGCCGGAGCGGTCAAGAGCAACAAGATCCGCCGCGGCGCCACCAGCGATTTCATGGAGATCGAACGCCAGCGTGGTATTTCGGTGAGCACCTCGGTAATGACCTTCGAGTACGGCGGCAAGCTCATCAACCTGCTGGACACCCCCGGCCACCGCGACTTTGCCGAGGATACCTACCGGACCCTCACAGCCGTGGACAGTGTGGTGCTGGTGATCGATTGCGTGAAAGGCGTGGAGGCCCAGACCGAACGCCTCATGGAGGTTTGCCGAATGCGCAGCACGCCGGTCATCGTGTTCATCAACAAACTGGACCTTGAGGGACGCGATGCCTTTGACCTGCTGGACGAACTGGAGGAAAAGCTCTCCATCAAGGTGCGGCCCATGAGCTGGCCCATTGGCATCGGGGCCACCTTCCAAGGCGTTTATGACCTGTACAGCAAAGGCCTGCGCCTTTTCGATCCCGGCAAGACGAAAGTGGAGCAGAGCAGCATCCAGATCGACAGCATCCAGGACGCGCAGCTCGACGAACAGATCGGTGATGATGCCGCCGCACAACTTCGCGAGGACATCGACCTCATTGAAGGGGTG
Organism: Flavobacteriales bacterium; assembly: GCA_040383865.1. Lineage (GTDB taxonomy): Bacteria > Bacteroidota > Bacteroidia > Flavobacteriales_F > PHOS-HE28 > PHOS-HE28. Next base: position 2,685 of record JBEICT010000101.1, read on the forward strand.
TATGACCCGCTGAACGTCGCTGATTACCGATCCGGACGCATTGCACCGGTCTTCTTCGGGAGCGCGTTCAATAACTTCGGGGTGAAGGAAGTGCTGGATGCCTTCACGGGCATTGCCCCTCCCCCCGGACCCCGCCCAACGGACCAGGGCGAAGTAGCCCCGGACGACCCCAAGTTCAGTGGCTTCGTGTTCAAGATCCACGCGAACCTGGACCCCAATCACCGTGACCGCATTGCCTTCCTGCGCGTTTGTTCGGGTCGCTTCCAGCGTAACACGTACTACCACCATGTGCGACTGGAAAAACAACTGCGCTTCGCCACCCCCACCAACTTCCTGGCCGCCGCCAAGACCATCGTGGACGAGGCCTGGCCGGGCGATGTGATCGGCCTCTTCGATACCGGCAACTTCAAGATCGGCGATACCTTGACCGAAGGCGCCAAGTTCCAGTTCCGCGGTATTCCAGCCTTCTCACCAGAGATGTTCCGCGAACTGGTGAACATGGACCCCATGAAGACCAAACAGCTGGACAAGGGGATCCGCCAGCTTACCGACGAGGGTGTGGCGCAGCTCTTCACCCAACAGCCCGGCAACAAGAAGGTCGTGGGCTGTGTGGGAGAGCTCCAGTTCGAGGTGATCGCCTACCGCTTGGAGCACGAATACGGCGCCAAGTGCGCATTCCAGGCCATCCCGGCCCACAAGGCCTGCTGGATGACCAGCACCGATCAAGCGCAGCTGGACCAGTTCATCCGCATGAAGGCCCAGCAGATCGTTCAAGACAAGGACGGGAACGCGGTGTTCATGGCACCCAGCGCTTACATGCTCGACCTGGAAAAGCGGAACAACCCGGCCATCACCTTCCACACCACCAGCGAGTTCAAGACCGCGGTGGCCGAAGCGTGAAACCGTTCACAAGCATTAACAGGTAGCAGGCGAACGCGCCATACCACCGCATCGTCTACAGGTTCGGAACGGCATTTGCCTGTTCACGCCAGCCGCGTACGGCTTCTACTTTTGCGACCATGATCCACCGCGTACTGCCTACCCTGCTCGCGACAAGCCTCACCACCTTCGCGCTCAATGCCCAGGACGCTCCCAAACGAACGTTGGAGGTGCAGATCGCCGGGACCGCGAAGGACACGATATACCTGGCCAACTATTACGGCAACAAGCTCTATTACGCCGATACCGCGGTGGCCGATGCCAAGGGAACGGCCGTTTTCAATAGACCCAAAGGATACGCCGCCGGGGTGTATGCCGTGGTGGTACCCGGTCCCAAGTACTTCGAGGTGATCCTGAACGAACCGGTGGTGAAGCTCGCCACCGATAAGGCCGACCTGTTGGGAAGGCTCCAAGTCGAACGATCCAAGGAGAACGAGCTCTTCATTGGCTACATCCGCTTCCTCAACGAGAAAAAGCTGGAGGGTGATGCCCTGCGCGCTCAGCTGGATGTGAACAAGGACCCCATTGCCCGCAGTTCCGTCAAAGCCAAGATGGACGAGCTGGACAGGTCGGTGAAGCAATATCAGCGGGACCTCATCGCAAACAACCCGGGCACGCTGGCCTCCAGCCTGGTGCGCATGGGCATGACCGTGGACCTGCCCGAACCGCGCAAGGCCGATGGCTCATTGGACAGTGCGGCGAGCTATTACCAGTACCGTTCCCATTTCTGGGACAACGTGGACCTCACTGACGATCGGATCGTTCGCATACCCGTGTTCGCCAACAAGTTCGACGAGTACTTCTCCAGGATCGTGCCTCAGGTGCCCGATACCATCAACCGGCTTGCCGACGAGTTGATCGCACGTATTGGCAATGCCGAGGAAGTGTTCAAGTATGTGGTGCACAACATCACCTACAAGTACGAGAACAGTGACATCATGGGCATGGACGCTGTGTTCGTACACATGGCCCTATCCTACTACTGCCCCCGCGACGGAAAGCCAGGCCGGGTGACCTGGATGGAACAGGAAAAACTGGACAAGCTGTGTGAACGAGCGCGCAAAATGGCTCCCTTGGTGCTCGGCCGCAAAGCGCCCAATATCATCTTGACCGATTCGACCGAGCAACGATGGATCGGCATGTACGACCTGCCGGCCGAATATGTTGTGATCATCTTCTGGGACCCGCATTGCGGTCATTGCAAGAAGGAACTGCCCGATATCCACAAAGTGTACCTCGAACGGCTCAAGCCCATGGGCATTGAGGTCTATGCGGTTGCCAAGGCCGTGGACGAATCACTCTTGAAGGACTGGAAGGAGTTCATCAGCGAGAATGACCTGAAATGGGTGAACGTGGCGCTGACGAAGACCGTTTATGAGGAAGCCAAAAAGGATGCCCGCAAATACATCCCCCGCTACACCACATTGGAAAGCCTCAACTACGCGGACACCTACGATGTGTACAGCACGCCCAAGGTCTTCCTCGTGGACGGCGAGCGCAAGTTCGTGGGCAAATCACTGAGCGCGGACCAGATCGAGGACCTGGTGACCAAGCTCCGCGAACGCAAGGCCAGAAAGTAGTCTCTTTCCAGCCGCCCCGCATTCCAGGTAATATGGGGTCAATAGGCCGCTTCGTGCCATGGGATTCTAATGCCGCCACCCAGGCGAAGTGCATCTGCGCTCAAGCCTGACGTCGTCCCAGCCGCCGGTCAAGTAATGTCGGGCAGGGGCCATGTCCTCTGCTACGGATCCCGAACATGAACGCAATTTGCGGTCATGTTCGGGATACTTTCCAACATGGCCATCTGGGTCCGGGCCTGCTAGGATCAGATCGAAGACGACCGGCCCTTTCCAATGCTGGGTCTTGTTGGCGATCATTCGGCCACCAACTAGGGATGCAGCCGGATCACGAAGTGACCTGAAAAGGTGCACTACCCTTCGGTCTCCTTGGCCCAAATGGCTTCGGTGATGCTCTGGCCATTCTTGAAATAGAACGTGCCCCACTTGGCGATCACCTTGCTATACTCATCAGCCTTGTTACCATTGACCACCACACGGCGGATGATCACCTTGTTACCTTCCGTATAGCTCTCCTCAGTTACACCTGGAGGATAGTCCTGAGCAAGCTTGGACCGGTTATAATCTGCGAATGCGCGTGGCAGGTCCTTGGGAGTGCTTTCCAACTGGGCTTTGACCAAAGCACGATTCTCTGCACTGGCCTGTGCATAGCTGGCCTCTCGGGCCTGTTGAGCACGCTTCTCATCCTCCACGGCCTGGCGCCCTGACTCCTGAAGCATGGCTCCGCGTTGCTGCTGATCGGCCATTGCCGTGGCTTGTGCTTCTGCTTCGGCACGAGCCTGTTCAGTCCTTGTGCGCCCGGCTTCAGCCTGCTGGGCTTGTGTGGCGCGCACCGCGTCCGTGGTCTGTGCGACCTCCTGCGTGCTTGTGGCATGTCGCTCATCCCATGAACGTACACGCTCATCCCGTTGAGCCTGCATGGCCTGCTGCCCTTCATAGGTCAACCCACGTGCCTGTGCAGCCCGCTGTTGCCGTTCAGCCTCTGCACGGGCCAGGGCCTCACGCTGGGCTTCAACGGCCTCGGCGTTCTGCGCACGACGCCCTTCATCGCCTTGATAAAGTCCTGCGGACTGGTCCTGTGCCTGTTGTTTACGCTCCACCCCTTCCATGCGGCGCTGTCCAGCAGCATCCGCGTTGGCGGTCTCCTTGGCTTCCATGTCGGCTCTGAACTTGCGAATGCGCTCATACTTTTCGGCCTCCTCCCGCTCACGGGCCTCTCGCATGAACTGCTCCGCCTCCTCTTCCTTGCGGAGGTCAATGGTCGAATTGGTGCGCTGTGGGGTATCGGTCTGTTCCTGGCGCTGACGGGCGGCCAGCTCGGCCTCTGCCCGCTGGCGCTCCTGATCGGCCAGGTATTTGTCGATCTGTTCGATCTTGGAGATCGGATAGACCTCTTGGGGTTTAAGGTCGCTGGCCTGGGCATAGAGACCGCGGGCCTGCTGATGTTGTCCTGCGGCCAGGGCTTCATCAGCACCGAGGATGGCGCTCCTGTAGCTTTCCTCCAAGGCCTTGAGGCGCTCACGTTCAGCGCGCTCACGCTCCTCTGAGGACTGCTGGGCCAATTCAGCCTCCCTTTCGCGACGAAGGCGTTCCTCCTCCTCGCGCTGACGATCGGCCTCTGCGGCCAACCGTGCGGCCTCCGCATCCTGGGCAGCCTTGAGCCTGCGCTCCTCCTCAAGACGCCGCTGATCCTCGGACATACGAGCGGCATCCTCTTCGGCCTTCTTCCGACGGGCGATCTCCACATCTATGGAAGACAGCTTGTCCTTGGGGTACTTCTCGGCCGGTTTCACACCCAAGGCGGCATTGTACTTCTCGCGTGCGGTCTCCCATTCGCCTGAGGTGAAGGCGATATCACCTGCGGCGATCAGTTCGCGGTAACGGGCATCCACTTCGGCCGCCGCAGCATTGCGCATACGTTCCTCTTCGGCGAGACGGGCCTTTTCAGCGGCGGCCAGTTCGGCGGCCAACCGGTCGGCTTCGGCCTTGCGGGCCTTCTCCGCCGCATCGCGCTCGGCCGCCTCCTTGTCGGCTGCAGCCTTGCGTGCCTGCTCGGCCAGCAGGTTCTCGATCTCCTCCAGACGGTTCTTCGGATGCTGCTCCTCCGGTTTCACCGCGAGCGCAGCACTGTAATCATCGCGGGCCTTGTCGTATTGCTTGGCACCAAAGGCCTTGTCGGCCGACACGATCAGATCGCCATAGCGCTTGTCCCGGTCTTGAGCCTCCCTCGCCAACCGCTCCTCTTCGGCCTTGGCCTTGGCAGCGGCATCCAGCTGCGACTCAATTACTGCTATCCGCTCCTTGGGGTGCGCTTCCTGAGGCTTTAAGCCGGAAGCATCCTTGTAGTCGTTGAGTGCTTCGGACAGCTTCTGACCTGCAAAAGCAGCATCGGCCTTGGCCACGAGCGCCTTGTACCGGTCATCCAATTCCTTCGCCTTCCGCTCCTCCTCGGCCTTGCGCGCTGCCTCCGCAACACGGGCATCCACTTCCGCGATCCGGTCCTTCGGGTACTTTTCCTGAGCCTTCAGTGCAAGTGCCTCCTGGTATTTCGCTTTGGCAGTGGGGAACTCCTCCTTATCGAACGCCGCATCCGCAGCACTGATGGCAGCCTGGTACTTGCCGTCCAGTTCCTCCTGCTTGCGACGAGCCTCTGCGTCCGCCTTGCGCAGGGTAATGGCGGTCAGTTGGTCCTTGGGGTATTTCTCGGCGGGTTTAAGGCCGCCAGCCTCCGTGTACTTGGCCGTTGCCAACTCCCAGTTCTCCTTTCCGAACGCCTCGTCGGCAGCCGCAACGACAGCCAGGTACTTATCGTTCAGTTCCTTGGCCTTTTGTTCCTCCTCGGCCTTCTTGGCCAGGTCGGCCTTGCGCTTGTTCAACGCTGCGATCTGGTCCTTGGGATACTGTTCCTTCGGCTTCAAGGCAGAGGCCTCGGTATACTTGGTAATGGCGTCATCCAACCGCTCGCCGCTTGAAGCCTCCATGGCCTCGGAAAGCAGGCCCTTGTAGCGCTCCTCCAGGTCCTTGGCCTGCCGCTCCTCATCCGCTTTCTTGGCCAGTTCGGCCAGTTTGACCTGAATAAGGGCCAGACGGTCCTTCGGGTACTTCTCCTCCGGCTTCAGCGTCGAGGCCTCGGTATACTTCGCAGTGGCCTCCTCGTATCGGGCGCCGTTGAAGGCCTGATCCGCAATGGCGATCGCCGCCAGGTATTTCTCGTTCAGCTCTTTCGCCTTCCGCTCCTCATCGGCCTTCTTCGCAGCCTCATCCTTCTTCAGGGCGATGGCCGCCAACTGGTCCTTAGGGTATTTTTCCTCTGGCTTCAGCGTGCCGGCCTCGGTGAACTTGGTGGTGGCCAGGTCCCAGTTGGAGGCCTTGAAGGCCACATCACCAGCAGCAACGGCCGCTTGGTATTTTTCGTTCAGTTCCTTCGCCTTCCGCTCCTCTTCGGCCTTCTTCGCCAGTTCGTCACGCTTCAGGGCGATGGCCGCCAACTGGTCCTTGGGATATTTTTCCTCTGGTTTCAGCGTGCCCGCCTCGGTGTACTTGGTGGTGGCCTGGTCCAAATTGCCGGCCTTGAAAGCGGCATCAGCAGCAGTGATGGCCGCTTGGTACTTCTCGTTCAGTTCCTTCGCCTTGCGCTCCTCCTCGGCCTTCTTGGCCGCTTCTGCCAACAGGCCTTCGATCTCATTGAGCTTCTGCTTCGGGTAGGGCTCCTTGTCCTTCACGTCCAGGGCCGCATCGTATTTGGTCTTCGCCCCGGCGTAATCCTTCTTGGCGAACAATGCGTCGGCCTCCTTCACCAACGCAGCATATTGCTCATTGGCCTTCTTATCGGCATCCGCACCCTCCATGCGCATCTTCGCATCGCTCAGTTTGGCGGTGGCAACAGGGTCGTTGGCCTTGAACTCCAGGGCGACCGTGAATTGTTCCACGGCCTTATTGTAGTCGCTCACGGTCATGGCCGTATTGCCGGCCTGAATGGCCTTGGCATATTCAGCCTCTGCGTTGGCCTCCCGCTTCTTGCGCTCCTCGTACTCCTTCATGAGGCGAGCTTGCGCATCGCGCATGCGGGCCGTGTATTCCATGTCCCACTCGAAGTTCCCTGCGGCACCCACGAACTTGGCCTTGCCGAACGGTTCGTTCAGGATGGAGTAGTCCACACCCTTGATCTCCACCATCATGGTGAAGTCGATGTTCATCCCGTGGCCACCTGCCCGATCCTCTTCGGGTACATTCCGCGTATCGATGGTGATGTTCTTGCCCACGAATCCGGTCTTGGCGCACATCACCTTGTAGTCCGACCCATAATCCAGGTTCACCTCGTACTTGCCACTGGCGTTGGTCTGAACCTCCAGAAGCTTCGCCCCGTTCTTGTAGACCGTGATCGTGACACCTTCCAGCTTCTTGGCGCTCAAGTTGTCCTTCACCGTACCGAATACGGTCACCACATCGAGCTGGGCCACGGATGGCAGCACCGACAGCAAGAGGACGACAGCAAGGACACAGGCCTTGAAGGCCTTGTTGGGCAGGGAACTGATCACCGCGCTCATTTTACAGGCCCGCTGGTCATGGGCTGAACGCCGCAAAATACGACATCTTTGGACGATGGCCCCTTCATCCAAGGGGGCCCGGGCTGCATGCGAAGCATCTGGGAATCGGGACATTTTCACCGTTCGCCCCACTTGGCGGTGATCGGAGGTGGTATCGTGGGGCTGTTCACCGCACTGTTCCATAAACGTGCGCATCCCCATCATCATGTGCTTGTGCTTGAGCGCGGCCCGTTCCCAAGTGGGGCCAGCGTGAAGAACGCCGGTTTCGCCTGTTTCGGTAGTCCGAGCGAACTGCTGGCGGACCTGGACTCCGAAGGGGCCGACGCCATGCTGGCCCGCGTGAAGGAACGGTGGCTCGGCCTCCTTGAATTGCGCAAAGAACTGGGTGACGGGAACATCGGTTTTGAACCCACGGGTGGCCATGAAGTGTACCGTGCGCATGACCCGCTGTACACCCGTGTGGCCGAGCGGTTCGATGCGTTGAATGACCTGCTGCGTCCCCTTTTTGGCAGGACCGTGTTCCAGTGGGACGCCCAGGCATTGGAACGCACGGGCATGGTGGGGCTCCAACACCTCGCCCGCACCGGTCTGGAAGGTCCAGTGGACAGCGGAGCGCTGATGAGCACCCTGTTACGCAAGGCCATCTCCGAAGGTGTGCTCTTCAGGCCCCATGCCGAGGTGGTCGGTTTTGAGGAGGGCTCCGAAGCGGTGTTGATCCGCCTTGCCGATGGCGAGGAGATCCATGCGGCACGCGTAGCGGTGGCCACGAATGCGTGGACACAGGAACTACTGCCCCAGCTCGATGTGGTGCCGGCCCGGGGTCAAGTGCTGCTTACGAAACCCGTTCCGGGGTTGCGTTTACGGGGCACATACCACTACGATGAAGGTTTTTATTACTTCAGGGACCACGACGGCGGTGTGTTGGTGGGGGGAGGCCGCAACCTGGACATACCAGGCGAGACCACAGCGCTGGAGGGGACCACCCCTGTGATACAGGATGCCCTGGTAAGGCTGTTGGATGAAGTGATCCTGCCTGGGACCAGTTATACCATAGCCCGGCGCTGGAGCGGGATCATGGGCATGGGAACGAGCAAGAGCCCTATTGTGGAACGGACCTCTGAACGGGTGGTGGCCGCCGTCCGGCTGGGCGGCATGGGCGTGGCCATTGGGATACGGGTGGCGCGCAGGGCGGCAGGGTTGGTGCAGGAATGAACTCGCCGACCCGGAACGAAAAAGGGACCACCTCTCGGTGATCCCTTTCCTGAGCCTCCTTTCGGATTTGAACCGAAGACCTGCTCATTACGAATGAGCTGCTCTACCGCTGAGCTAAGGAGTCCTGTACCGCAC
>JBEICT010000102.1:0-11014 GCA_040383865.1 Flavobacteriales bacterium
CGTCGGGCACAATGCCCACCATGCCGATCGTAGGCGTGGGGAACACCGGGATGTTGCGCTGTTCGGTGACGGTGTGATTGTAGAAGCTCACGTTGCCACCGGTAACGGGTGTCTCGAAGGCACGGCATGCATCGCCCATGCCCTTGATCACCTGCGCGAACTGCCAGTAGACCTCGGGATCGTAAGGGTTGCCGAAGTTGAGGCAGTTGGTGACGCCGCAGGGCTCGCCGCCGGTGCAGGCGATGTTGCGCGCGGCCTCGCTCACCGCGATCATGGCGCCGGTGTAGGGGTCGGCATGCACGTAGCGGCCGTTGCAATCCACGGAAACGGCCAGGCCTTTGCCCGTTTCGCGCACCAGCACCAGGCCCGCATCGCTGGGGGCGTTGGTGCTCATGTTGTTGGTGCGCACCATGGTGTCGTACTGCTCGCTCACCCAGCGTTTGCTGGCGATGTTGGGGCTGGCCAACAGGTCGAAGGCCACCGCTTTCAGGTCGGCGGGCTCGTCCACATCATCGAGCTTGAACTTCTTGTTCTCGGCGATGTAGGCGGGCTCTTTCTGCTCGCGGGTGTACACCGGAGCGCCACCGCCCAGCACCAGGCTCTCGGCGGGTACTTCGGCCACCAGCTCGCCGTGCATGTAGTAGCGGATCTGCCCGCCATCCGTCACGGTGCCGATCTCCACGCAGTTCAGGTCCCACTTGTCGAAGATGGCCTTCACCTCGGCCTCGCGGCCTTTCTTCACCACCACCAGCATGCGCTCCTGGCTCTCGCTCAGGAGGATCTCCCAGGCACGCATGCCCTCCTGACGCGTAGGCACGCGGTCCAGGTGGATGTCCATGCCCGCTTCGCCCTTGGCGCTCATCTCGCTGGTGCTGCAGGTGATGCCAGCCGCGCCCATGTCCTGCATGCCGATGATGGCATCGGTCATCGACAGTTCGAGCGAGGCTTCGAGCAGCAGTTTCTCCATGAAGGGGTCGCCCACCTGCACCGCCGGCAGATCGTCCATGCTGGTCTCGGTGATGTCCTTGCTGGCGAAGGAGGCGCCGTGGATACCGTCCTTGCCGGTGCTGCTGCCCACAATGAACACGGGGTTGCCCTTGCCGTGGCTGGTGGCACTGATCACGCGATCGGTGCGTACGATGCCCACGCTCATGGCGTTCACCAGCGGGTTGGTGGTGTAGCAGGGATCGAAGTAGACCTCGCCGCCCAGCACGGGCACACCGAAGGCATTTCCGTAATCGCCGATGCCCTTCACCACGCCGCGCATGTGCCAGCGGCTGCGGGCCTCGGTGCTGATATCGCCGAAGCGCAGGCTGTTGAGCTGTGCGATGGGACGCGCGCCCATGGTGAAGATGTCGCGGTTGATGCCGCCCACGCCCGTGGCCGCACCCTGGTAGGGCTCAATGGCGCTGGGGTGGTTGTGGCTCTAGATCTTGAAGGCGCAGGCCCATCCGTCGCCGATGTCCACCAGGCCGGCGTTCTCCTGCCCGGCCTCGGCCAGCAGTTTCGGGCCGCTGCGCGGAAGGGTCTTCAGCTGTTTGATGGAGTTCTTGTAGGAGCAGTGCTCACTCCACATGGCGCTGAAGATGCTCAGCTCCGTGAAGTTGGGCGTCCGGCCCAGGATCTCCTTGATCTTATCGAATTCCTCGGGCAGCAGACCGAGCTTCTTGGCGGTATCCACGCCAGCGGGCGCGGTATCGGGGTTGACGGTGGTGGTGGCCATGATGAGGGCGCAAAGGTAACCGGGGGCGGGAACGTAACGGGGAGCGCACTCCCCCCCGGCATCCCCCCACCCCGCCCCCGCGTCTACCTTCGGCCCGCCCATGTCCGGAACCCTCCTTGCCATCGCCTATTGTGCCTTGATCCTCTTCGGGATCAGGCGTTGGGCATTCTTCCGGGCCGTACCCGGGCTGCCGGTGCGTTGGATCGGGGCCTTCTTCATGCTGAAAGTGCTGGCGGGTACCGCGCTCTGGGCCGTGTACACCTACATCCACCCCGACCGCGCCACGGCCGACATCTACAAGTTCTTCGACGACAGCGCGGTGATGACCAACGCGCTCTTCACCATACCGGCCGACGGCCTGCGTATGCTCTTCGCCATCGGCAACGATACGCCCTACTTCACCGAGCACTACTACAGCGCCATGAACAACTGGGTGCGGCAGTACGAGAGCAATCTCTACAACGACGCGCACACCATGATCCGATTCAATGCCGTGCTGCGCCTGTTCTCCTTTGGCCACTACCACGTGCACACGGTGTTCGCCAGCCTCGTTTCACTCGTTGGCCTGGTGGCCCTGTACAAGGCCTTGGTGCCCTTTGTGCGTGGCATGGAGCGGCCGCTCGTGGCCGGCGTGTTCCTCTGGCCCAGCCTGCTGTTCTGGTCGAGCGGGGTACTGAAGGAATGCCTGCTGATCGGCGGATTGGGACTGTTCGTGCACGCCGCGTTCAGCATGATCCACACCGGTGTGGAAAGGCGCGCACTGGTGCAAGGCATGCTCGGCCTGATGATGATGTTGCTGGTGAAGTATTACGTGCTGCTCTGCCTCCTTCCGCCGCTGGTGGCCTACGCATGGCAGGTGCGGCGTGGCGGTGGCGCGTGGACGAAATTCGCGGTGGTGCATGGGGTTGCGGTGCTGCTTGTCCTAGGCGCCGCACGCCTGGGGCCGGGCACCGATATCATGTACCTGCTCAGCGTGAAGCAGCATGATTTCATCGGTCTGGCGCACTTCACCGGCAGTGGCAGCCATGTGGACACGCCCCTGCTGATGCCCGATGCGCTCACCTTCCTGAAGGCCGTTCCGAGCGCCTTCCACATGACCTTCATTTCGCCTTTCGCCACCTGGCATCGCGGCGCCTTGGGGCTGATGGGCGCCGTGGAGAACCTGCTGATCCCACTGGGTACCCTGTGGGCGCTCCGGTACCGGCGCAAGTGGTCGGCCGTGAACGTTCCGATGCTCCTGTTCAGCGCGTGTTTCGTGGTGTTGCTCGCGCTCATCATCGGTTGGAGCATTCCCATTGTGGGCGCCATGCTGCGCTACCGCATCCCCCTATTGCCGTTCGTGGCGCTCATTTGGCTGCTCGCGGCCGATCCTGCGCGCATTCCGCTTCCCAAGTTCCTTCGCACTCCATGACCAGATCACTGCTCTTCCTCCTGTTGCTCGCCACTGGCTGTGCCTTCCGCTCCGAGCCCGCCGACCTGGTGGTGCACAACGCCCGCATCCACACGCTGGACGAGGCGAATACCGTGGCACAGGCCATGGCCATCCGCGACGGACGCATCATCGAGATCGGGCCCGAGCGCCAGATCCTGAACAAGTACGCCGCCACCGAGACCTTCGATGCCGCCGGGCGTTCGGTGTACCCGGGCTTCATTGATGGGCATTGCCACTTCTTCGGCTACGGGCTGAACAAACAGAAGGTGGACCTGCAAGGCACCAAGAGCTGGGCCGAGGTGCTGGAGCGCACCGTGGCCTATGCGAAAGCGCATCCGGAAAAGACCTGGATCCTGGGCCGTGGCTGGGACCAGAACCTGTGGGACAACAAGGAATTCCCCGACAAGACCGAACTGGACCGCCTCTTCCCCGACCGGCCGGTGCTGTTGCAGCGCGTGGACGGGCATGCGGCCATCGCCAATTCCACGGCGCTGCACCACGCGGGCATCACGGCCAACACGCGCATCGCGGGGGGGCAGGTGCTGGGGCGCTTCACCACGCCCCAGGGCGACACCTCCTGGACGGAGCCCGGCATGGTGGCCGAGGTGCGGCGCATGGGCTACCCGTTCTGGGAACCCACCGGTGTGCTCGTGGACAATGCCGTGAGCGTGTTCCAGACCATCTTCGACGAGGCCGATGAGGCCACCAAACGCAAGGCCCTGCTCGATGCCCAGGCCAACTGCTTCGCCGTGGGCCTCACCATGGTGGTGGATGCCGGGCTGGATGTGGGCACCATCGAACTGATCCGCCGCATGCAGCAGGAGGGCGTACTGAAAATGCGCATGTACATCATGGTGGCCAACTCGCCCGAGGCACGCGCCCATTTCGCCAAGGTGGGCCCCATCGCCGATGAACGCCTGTGGGTACGCAGCGTGAAGGTGTACGCCGATGGTGCCTTGGGCAGTCGCGGCGCATTGCTGAAGGCCCCCTACAGCGACCAGCACGACCACCACGGCCTGCAATTGGCCAGCCGCGAGCACTTCGCCGAAGTGGCGCAATGGTGCAAGCAACACGGGTTCCAGATGAACACGCACTGCATCGGCGACAGTGCCAACAAGCTGCTACTGGATGTGTACGCCGAGGTACTGGCCGGCACCAACGACCTGCGCTGGCGCATCGAGCACGCCCAAGTGGTGTCGCCCCCCGACCGTCCGCTGTTCGCCAAGTACAGCATCATCCCCAGCGTGCAGCCCACGCACGCCACCAGCGACGGACCCTGGGCCGGTGACCGACTGGGGCCCGAGCGCATCACCCACGCCTACGCCTACAAGGACCTGCTGAACACGCTCGGCCTGCTGGCCCTGGGCACCGACTTCCCGGTGGAGGGCATCGACCCGCTGCAGACCTACCGCAGTGCCGTGCTGCGCCAGGCGGCCGATGGCTGGCCCGAGGGCGGCTATCACCCCGAGAACGCGCTGAGCCCGTTGGAGGCCCTGCGTGGCATGACCATCTGGAACGCGCTGGCCACCTTCACGGAAACGGACCTCGGCACCATCGAGGTGGGCAAGCGAGCCGACCTTACCGTGGTGGACCGCGACCTGGCCACCAGCAGTCCCGAAGGCTTGCGAAAGGCGAAGGTCGTCGCCACCTTCGTGAACGGCGAGCGGGTGTTCTGAGCGGCAGCCTTTCACCAATGTGTACGTCTTTCGGGAAACCACGCAACGAATGAGGAACGGCCTGACCTTCGAATGCGACCAGGACTGGGACGCCATGCGCCCCACCGCGAACGGCCGTCGTTGCGCCCAGTGCGATCATGCTGTGGTGGACTTCACCCCCTGGGATCGGCAGGCCATGCTGGACCATCTCCGCATGAACCCCGGCACCTGTGGCCTGTACACGGCCGAACAGGTGGAGCCGCACCTCGTGCCCATCTCCGACCTCAGCGGTGGTCTGTTGCGGGGTGCCTTCGCCGCCCTGGCCGCACTTGCGCTGCACACCACGCACGCTCAAACGCCAACACCTGCTCCAGCCCCCACGGAACAGCTACCGGTGCAACGGCACGTTACCCAGGAGGAGGCCGGGCAGCAGGACGAAATCGAGGAAAAGTGCTGGATGGAAAAGCCCGTCAAGGAAGCCGCACCCGTCCGCCAACACAGCCGCAGCAAACGCTACGTCTCCAAGCGTTTCCCCTTCGTGCACAAGCGACGCCCGTACCTGGTGGGTCGCTATCTCTGAACCCATGTCCAGCGGGCACTTCGATCACCAGCGCGGCATGCGCTTCACCTGCGACCAGGACTGGGACGCCATGCGCCCCACTGCGAACGGCCGTCATTGTGCCCAGTGCGATCATGCCGTGGTGGACTTCACCCATTGGGAGCGGCAGGCAATGCTCGATCACCTGCACGCGAACCCCGGCACCTGCGGCCTCTACACCACCGAACAGGTGGAGCCGCACCTCATGCCGATCGCTGACATTGGCGGTGGTCTGTTGCGCGGGGCCTTCGCCGCCCTGGCCGCACTTGCGCTGCACACCGCACACGCCCAAGCACCAACGCCCGCGCCCGCCCCCACGGAGCAGCATTCCGTGCAACAGCCCGTTACCACCGAGGAGGCCGGGGAGCAGTACGACGCCGAGGAAAAGTGCTGGATGGAAAAGCCCGACAAGGAAGCGGCACCCGTCCGCCAGCACGCCCGCAGCAAGTTCTACGTCTCCAAGCGCTTCCCTTTCGTGCACAAGCGGCGCCCGCGCCGGATGGGAAGGCTGAAGTTCTGAAGCCATGGCCACACATCACATCCACCACCAGCGCGGCATGCGCTTCACCTGCGACCAGCAGTGGGAGGCCATGCACCCCGAAGGCACCGACCGCTACTGCGAGCAATGCGCCAAACCGGTCATCGACTTCACCGCTTGGACGCGCACCGAGCTGAAGGCCTGGTATGCCGAGCATCCCGAGACCTGCGGCCTGTTCCGCATCGAACAAGTGGACCCGGGGTTGGTGCCCATGCCCGAACTGCCGCGCGGCCTGCTGAACGGCGCCATGGCCGCGCTGGCCGCGCTCACGTTGCACACCGCGCAGGCCCAAGTGCCCACGCCACGCACTCCGCCCACGGAGCAAACGCCAGCGAGCACAACGACCACCCACCTCGAAACCGCTGTGGACGACGAGAAATGCTGGATGGAAAAACCAGCGCCCGAGGCGGCCGTGGCGCCCAAGCGAAGAGCGAAGTACTACCTGTCCGCGCGCTTCCCGTTCGTGCACAAGCGGCGGGTGTTCCGGACGATGGGATGCCCTTCCTTCTGAGCGCTAAACGCGTTCCAGTGTGCGGTCTATCTGCAGAAAGTGACGCTCCTGGTGCGCGATCGGGAAGCGGAAGGCATCGCCGGCCTTGAAACGGATGATGGGGCCCAGCGTGCTGGTGACCTTCCCGCCTTCCAGCCCGCGCGTACGTGCCCGCTCCAGCAGGCCCATGAAACCTTGCAGCATCTCGCGGAAACGCAGCAGGGGCGCCAGCGCATCATCGGCGTTCACCGGCGCGGTGCGTGCGGGATCGAACATGCGCAGCGTGCGCATCCGCATGGGGATATCGCCGTTGGGCTTCGGAGGCATGGAGTTCACGGAATACTGGCCCAACAGGCCGGGCGTGAAGGTGGACCGGAAACGCAATCCGTTATTCTCGTTGGCATAGAGCCGTTGGAGAAGCCGGTGGTAATGCCCGCTGCTCAGGTTCATGTGCTGCACCACCTCCATCACGCTCCAGCGGTCGGGCGCTGGGCGCTTCAGCAGGCGTTCCGTTGTCAGGTCCAGCAGGGTATCCACGTGGGCCAGTTGCTCACGCAGTTGCTGTTGAAGGGCATCGATCAGGGTGCGGGTATCAAGTGTCGGCATGGCGGTGCGAAACTACCCGGGTGGCCAGGGGCGGGCACTTGATCTGGATCAAGAACGATCGGGGGAGGGCGGAGAGACCCATTCACCGCAAACCTACCTGCCGGTAGGCAGGAGCGCGAAGGGCGCAAAGAGAATGCAAAGCGGAGGGGTCACGCAGGGAACGCGGAGAACGCAAAGAATGAATGGTGGTTCAGGGCTCCTGAAGACACGGGAAACGCAATGCGCGCTAAGAAGATCCAGTAGGGAAGGATATGGAAATGCGAGCACGGAAACTTCGCCGCAGATGAGCATGGCTCCTGATGCATTCTACACACGGATCCTAAAGCCGGTCGACATGTGATTACAATGTAATTACCTTTGCAGCATGCGATTGAACATCGTCCCCATCGGCAACTCAAAAGGGATCCGGCTCAGCAAAACCCTGCTGGAACGCTACGACCTTTCCGACGAGGTGGAACTGGTGCTGGAGAAGGACCGCATCATCCTCAAACCCGTACGCAGCCCCCGGCATGGTTGGGACAAGGCCTTCAAGCGCATGGCCGACCGTGGGGATGATGCCCTGATGATCCCGGACGTATTCGCTGATGAGGACCTGGAGCCATGAACATCGGGCAATACGACATCGTGCTGGTGAACCTCGACCCCACCATCGGCAGCGAGATACGGAAGACCCGCCCCTGCGTGGTCCTATCACCCGACGAAATGAACCGCCACCTGCGGACGGTGGTGATAGCGCCGATCACCAGCACGGACAAGGACTATCCTACCCGCGTTCGGGTTGAACAGGCGAAGATCACCGGACGCATTGCCATTGACCAGATCCGCACGATCGACCGGCAACGGGTGGTCCGCAGCCTCGGCACACTGAAGGCGGCCACTATTGCGCGCTGCAAGCAGGTGCTGCAAGTGACCTTCGTGGATTGACGCTCACCGCACCTTCGCCCGCAAGCGGCTGAAGGTCTCGGGCGTCATGCCCAGGTAGGAGGCGATGTCCTTCTGGGCCACCAACTGCAGCAGGTGCGGACTGCGTTGCAACAGTCGGCGGTAGCGCTCCTCGGCGGAAAGCGCCAGTTGCTCCACCTCGCGCGTGGCCCGGCCGGCGATGAGCTCCTCGAGGATCAGGCGGCCGAAGCGCTCCATGGCCGGCATGCGGTCGTACAAGCGGTAGAGATCGGGGCGCTCGATGCCCCAGAGCACGCTGTCGGTAACGGCCTGCACCTGGAAACGGCCGGGGCGCTGCGATACGAAGGAATCGAAGTCGCCCGACCAGCTGTGGTCATAGGAGAAGCCCAGGCAATGGTCGTTGCCATCGTGCTCGAAATAGAGCCGCTGCACACCGCTCCCCACAATGTAGAACCTGCGCTCCACCCTGCCCGCTTCGGAAACATGCTCGCCCTTCGCGAAGGTGCAGGTGCGCCAGCACGGCGCCACCTCGGCCCACTCGGCATCGGTAAGCTTCACGTAACGTTCAATGGTGCGGCGGACCAATTCCACGGCGCGAAGGTCCGCATTGTGCACAGCGCCAGCAACGCCCGGCCGCCATGAACGGCCGGGGGCTAACTTGGCAGCGATGACAGCACGGTCCACACCCCACAACGACCCGGCCAGTTGCACCCTGGTGCGCATCCTGGGCGAATCGGTGCGCCCCGGCGAACACCGAACCCTGGACCTGCAGGTGGCCAAGCTCTACACGCGCACCAGTGTGGAGATCCCCGTGGTGGTGCACCGCGGCCCGCAGGAAGGGCCCGTGCTCCTGGTGCTGGCGGGCGTGCATGGCGACGAGGTGAACGGCATCGACACCGTGCGCCGCATCCTGGCCGACATCGCCGAGCGCCCCTTGGAACGTGGAACCCTGGTGGCCATCCCCATCCTCAACGTCTTCGGCTTCCTGTCCATGAAACGCGAGCTGCCCGATGGCCGCGACCTCAACCGCTTCTTTCCCGGCGCGGCCAATGGTTCGCTGGCCAGCCGCCTGGCACACGCGCTGGTCACCGAGGTGCTGCCGGCCGTGGACGTGGTGATCGACCTGCACAGCGGCGCCGACCAGCGCTACAACCATCCGCATGTGCGTTTCACCGAGGGCGACCAGGGCTCGTGGGAGATCGCACAGGTCTTCGACCCGCCGTTGGTGCTGCGCGCCCCCATCCGCGACAAGTCCATCCGCGCCCACCTGAACCACCTGGGCAAGCGCTACGTGCTCTTCGAGGGCGGCAAGGCGCGCAGCCTGGACGAGGACGCCGTGCGCGAGGCCTACCGCGGGGTGGCCCGCGTGATGGAGCACCTCGGCCTGTGGAGCGGCCCCTCCGACCCCACACGCGGCACCTCGCTGCTCACCGGCTCCAAGTGGGTGCGCGCGCCGCTGGCCGGGCTCTTCCACCCGGTGATGGAGAACGGCTCCAAGGTGGACAAGGGCATGGTGCTCGGCCTGGTGAGCGACCCCTACGGCGAGGCCGTGCGGCAGGTACGCGCCCCCTTCCCCGGCCACATCATCTGCGTGAACACCGCGCCCGTGGTGAACCAGGGCGATGCGCTGTTCCATTTGGGGATATCCTAATGGTGGAAGACACCATTGAACGGTATCGCTTGCGGCGTCGATGAAGTGCTTTGATCCACTCGATGAGGGTACATCGATGAGGTATGAAGTGCGGCGTTGAAGAGCGGGATCACCTCCAAGGGTCCATATGGAATTCAGGCAAGGGAATAAACAATGAGCATTCGACAGACTAGCTTAGCCTTGTAGGGACCGGTCGACCGATCCAAACGACCAGCACCATAAGACCAATAGGACAGATGAACCACCTCGTCCCGTCCGATCTCATTGAGCGCGCGATACTCGAATTCAGAGGGGTGAAGGTCATGCTTGATAAGGACTTGGCTGCTCTCTACGGCGTGGAGACCAAGTATTTGAAACGGCAGGTCAAACGGAACCTGGAGCGCTTCCCGGAAGACTTCATGTTCGAACTGAACGCCGAGGAGTTCGAGACCTTGAGGCGCCAGATCGGCACCTCAAGTTGGGGCGGAACACGCTATGCCCCGATGGCCTTCACGGAGCAGGGCATCGCCCAGCTATCCGGTGTGCTCAATAGCCCTCGCGCTATCGCGGTGAACATCCAGATCATACGCCTCTTCACCAAGATGCGCGAAGTGCTCTCCACGCACAAGGAACTCTTGTTGCAGTTGGAGAAGCTACGCGGCACTGTATCCCACAATAGCCGCGACATCAAGGCGATCTTCAACATCCTGAAACGGATGCAGGAGGAAGAGCGGAACCGCACCCTGTTGGCGCAAATACCGAAGAAGCGCCCGACGATCGGGTTCAAGAAGGCAAAGGGGTGAAGGTGGCTAGCTGGCACGAGCCCACTGTCGTCCACCCCGCATTCGGTTATCTTGGCGGGGAAGGACCGCCAGGGTGAGGCTGGGCAGTGCAGCGTTGAGGCGCAGGGTCCCCTGCGGGAGACCTTGCGGAGGCTTGGGTGCAACAGATATCCATGGCACTTGGGCAAAGGTTAATGCGGCATGAGGGGACCACGTATATCGCATCCGCAGTAGCAAGGAGACAAAATGCAAATCAATCATTGGTAATATGAATAATACATTTTTCATATTCTCATTCATCTGCGCTTTCTGCTATGCATGCACAGGTCCAGGACAAAACAAGAGAAAAGTACAAAGCAAAAAACTATATGGATGGTGGACCATTGAGACGATAATTTTTGATGAAGAAAACATGAAATCATGCTACATGACAAACATGGTGAAAATAGAGAAGGAAGGATTTAGCATGCCTTCATTAAATCCAAATTGTCTGGAAACGATGAAACAATACGAATTAAACCCACATTGGTCAATGAACGAAGACATGGATTCGATTTACTTAAATGGAGGAGGTTGGAGTGGATCATATAAATATGACATGAATGTAGAGAGATGGAATAAAAATTACAGAATACAGATATCTGGAAATAATAAATA
>JBEICT010000103.1:0-11000 GCA_040383865.1 Flavobacteriales bacterium
GATGTGGCCATGGCGCTGCAGATGGAGAACCTCACCATGAGCGGGGGCGAGATGCTCACCGACGGCATGCGTCGTGCCGTGCGTGTGGTGGGTGAGTTCTCCGACATGGAGATGATCCGCGACATCGTGGTGAAGAACGAGTTTCAGAAGGAGGTGCGCCTGCGCGACATCGCCAGCGTGGAGTTCGATTACAAGGAGGCGGACAGCTATGCCCGTGAGTACGGGAAACCCGTGGTGATGCTCGACGTGATCAAGCGTGCCGGCGAGAACCTCATCATTGCCAGCGACAAGATCAACGCCATCCTCCAGGAGACACGCGGCACCGTGATCCCCGAGGATGTCACCATCACCATCACCGGCGACCAGAGTGAGGACACCCGCGTGCAGGTCGACGAGCTGTTCAACCACATCATTTTCGGTGTGATCCTCGTGGTGGGCACATTGCTGTTCTTCCTGGGCCTGCGCAACGCCCTCTTCGTGGGCCTGGCGATCCCGATGTCCATGTTCATCTCGTTCATCATCCTGAACGCATTCGGGGTCACGCTGAACATCATGGTGCTGTTCTCGCTCATCCTGGCGCTGGGCCGCCTGGTGGACGATGGCATCGTGATCGTGGAGAACATCTACCGCCATATGAGCAACGGCACCCCGGCCATGGAGGCCACACGCAAGGCCGTGGGCGAGGTGACACTACCCATCGTGGCCGCCACCACCGCCACGGTGATGGTGTTCGTGCCTCTGCTGTTCTGGCCTGGCCTCATGGGCCAGTTCATGAAGTGGATGCCCATCACCTTCATGGTGTCGCTGAGCGCATCGCTCTTTGTGGCGCTGGTGGTGAATCCCGCCCTCAGCACCCAGTTCATGAAGGTGGAGCGCGAGAGCCCCAACGCGAGGAAGGTGTACCGCTTGGTGGGCATCTTCGCGGTGGTCGGTACATTGTTGGTGGTGCTCGGTAAGGCCTTTGGAGCAGAACCCATCTTGGGTCTCGGCTCGCTTGCGATCCTGGCTGCGATCCTCGGAGTGCTCAACCTGAAGGTGGCTGTCCCCGGCACGCGCTGGTTCCAGGACGTGTTCCTGCCAAGGCTGGAAGCGCAGTACGAGCGCTTCCTGCGCTACGCCCTTGCCAAGCACCACCCGCGCACCTTTCTCTTTGGTACCTTCATCCTACTGGTGGTCGCCATCGTCCTGCTCGTGGTGGTACCGCCCAAGGTGGAGTTCTTCCCGGTGAACGAGCCCAAGTATGTGAACGTGTTCATCGAGGCGCCGATCGGTACGGACATCGACAAGACCGATCGGATCACGCGTCATATTGAGGCGCAGGTGGACGCGATCGTGAACGTCCCGCCCTACATTGAAGAGGAGGAGGTGAAGCAGCCGGACGGCAGCATGGGGAAGGCCACGGTGAACTGGCTGATCAACTCCATGATCACCCAGGTGGGCAATGGCACCAGCGATCCCGCACAGGGCGTGAGCCTGGCCAATACCCCGAACAAGGCACGCATCCAGCTCAACTTCGTGAAATTCGCCGAGCGCCGCGGCCTGAAGACCAACGACGTTCTGCTGAAACTGCAGCGCGAGCTACAGGGCTACCCTGGAGTGATCGTGAGCGTCGACAAGGACGCCGCCGGTCCTCCAACGGGAAAGCCGATCAACATCGAGCTCACGGGCGACGAGATCGGTCCGCTGCTGGCCGAGGCCGACTCGCTCAAGGCCTTCCTGGAAAGCAAGAACGTGCCCGGAGTGGAGGCCCTGCGCATTGACATCGACCGGGCCAAGCCGGAGATGCCCATCATCATCGACCGGGCTAAGGCCCGTCGCCTCAACGTGAGCACCTACGCCATCGCCGATGCCATCCGCACCGCCCTCTTCGGCAAGGAGGTGAGCACCTTCCGCATCGAGGGGGATGACGATGACTATAAGATCATGGTGCGCCTACAGGACGACCAGCGATACGATGTCGGCACAATCATGGACATGAACATCACCTTCCGGGACATGCTCAATGGGCAGATCAGGCAGGTGCCCATCAGCGCAGTGGCGAAGGAGGAGCTGACCAGCACCTTCAGCGCCATCAAGCGCACCGACCTCAAGCGCGTGGTGACGGTGAGCAGCAACGTCATCGCTGGGTACAATGCGAATGATGTGATCGCGGAAATGAAGGATGCGCTGCTCGGATACCCGAAGGATGCGCGCTTCGGCATGGCCTTCACCGGCCAGCAGGAGGAGCAGATGAAGGAGATGGCCTTCCTCGGTAAGGCCTTCCTGATCGCCATCTTCATCGTGTTCCTCATCATCGTATGGCAGTTCAACAGCATCAGCTGGCCCATGGTGATCCTTAGCACGGTACTCTTCAGTACCATCGGCGTGTTCCTCGGGCTGATCGTCTTCCGCATGGACTTCATCATCCTCATGACCATGCTCGGCATCATCTCGCTCATCGGGGTGGTGGTGAACAACGCCATCGTGCTCATGGACTTCGCCAAGCTCCTCTTCGAACGGCAAAAGGAGAAGCGGGGTCTGCCCGAGGAGTCTGAGCTGCCCATCGACGTCACGCGCGAGATGCTCATCATCGCCGGCAAGACCCGCCTGCGTCCAGTGCTGCTCACTGCGGTGACAGCGGTGCTCGGGCTTCTCCCGCTAGCAGTGGGCTTCAACCTCAACTTCGGCACGCTGCTCACCGAGCTCGATCCGCACATCCACATCGGTGGTGACAACGTGATCTTCTGGGGCCCGCTGAGCTGGGCGGTGATATATGGTCTCACCTTCGCCACTTTCCTCACCCTGGTGATGGTGCCGGTGATGCTGCTGATCATCGCCAAGATCAAGCACCGGCTGCAGTGGAAGCGCAGCATGCTGGCTAAGGGCTGAGCGGCTCGTGCGAACAGCTTATTTTGGAGCGGCTCCAACCGGGGCCGCTTCCTGTTTTGAGAACCATCATCCTTCAGCTGGCCGGTCCGTTGGCCGGTGCCGTGGTGTACGCTCTGATGGCCCACCACGGACCTACGCCCGCCCTGATGGCGGGTATTGTGACATGGATGGCGGTCTGGTGGATCACCGAGGCAGTGCCGATACCGGTCACGTCCATTCTGCCACTGGTGCTCTTCCCCCTGCTCGGGATCGACTCCGTTCCAGGTACCGCAGCACACTACGGCAAGGAGATCATCTTCCTTTTCCTAGGTGGCTTCATCATCGCGCTGGGCATCGAGCGGTGCGGTTTGCACCGGCGTATTGCGCTCCGCATCATGGCTGCCGTGGGCAGTTCTTCAACGCGCTTGGTGCTGGGCGTCATGGCTGCCACTGCGCTGCTCAGCATGTGGATAAACAGCACGGCTGCGACATTGGTGATGCTGCCCATTGCGCTCAGCCTGATCGACGACGACGATGCCCCTGCCGATGCGCGTGAACGGCTCACGGTCCCGTTGTTGCTGGGCGTTGCATACGGCGCTACGATAGGTGGACTGGCCACACCCGTGGGTACGCCGCCCAACCTGGTATTCATTGCACTGTCAAAGCAGCTCTATCCCGATCAGGCTGCCATTGGTTTTGGGCAATGGATGGCGACCGGGTTGCCGCTCTCAGCGATCTTTCTGGCCATCGCATGGGTATTGCTCACGCGCTTGGTGTTCAAGTTGAGGGATGATACGTTGGGAGGTGGCGATGCGGTGAAGGAACGGTTGAAAGCGCTGGGACGTCCAACACGTGATGAGTGGCTTGCGGGTAGTGTGTTCGCATTGGTGGCTCTGCTGTGGATGACAGGGGACACCATCAAGCAAGGGGACCTGGTGCTGTTCAAAGGATGGCGGGAGCGTGCGGAGGCATTGGGTGAAGTGAGCGATGCGGCAGTGGCCGTGTTCGGTGCGGTGCTGCTTTTTCTTTTACCGGCGAGCAAGCGCATACGCCAGCCGCACGATGCCTATGCCACGCATGAGGAAGGCCATTCGCTCATGAGCTGGAGCTTTGCCGAACACCGTGTGCCATGGGGCGTGCTGCTCCTGATCGGCGGTGGCTTTGCGCTTGCTTCGGGCGTTGACAGGAGCGGGCTCAGCATCATCATCGGCGAGTCCATGGCGGACCTTGGTTCCTTGCCCATGGTGATGCTCATCGGTGCCACCGCCTTGATCGTTTGTCTGCTGAGCGAGCTGGGAAGCAACACAGCCACGGCGAGCCTCACGCTGCCCATACTTGCTGCGATGGCCGAGCGCTGGGGTATGGAGCCCCAAAGCATACTGTGGCCCGCTGCTTTGGCCGCCAGCCTGGGGTTCATGTTACCAGTGGCCTCACCGATGCAGACCATCGTGTTCGGGACCGGCCGGATCCCCATGCGCCAAATGGTGAAGGCCGGTGTATGGATGGACCTGATCGGGGTGCTGCTGCTCATGCTCTTCTTCGCGTGGCGTTGAGGACGCATTGCGTTCCGCGCCCTCCAGGGCTGCCAGTGACCATCGATCGGGAAATTACACGACCTTCGATTGAGTGAGCGCCCCCG
This sequence comes from Flavobacteriales bacterium, assembly GCA_040383865.1. Taxonomy (GTDB): domain Bacteria; phylum Bacteroidota; class Bacteroidia; order Flavobacteriales_F; family PHOS-HE28; genus PHOS-HE28. The sequence continues at coordinate 4,487 of JBEICT010000103.1, forward strand.
CGACCCAACGATCCGAGCTTCTCGACACCCTGCGTGGCTTCGCCCTCTTCGGCGTGGTGTGGAGCAATTACGCCGTGCTTTCGTTGTGGATGTTCATGCCCGCCGATGCCCGTGCCGCGCTGCCCGGTTCGATGCTGGACGAGCCGTTGAAAGCCTTCCACTCCATGCTCATCGACGGGCGTTTCTACTCCATCTTCTCCATGCTCTTCGGCATCGGGTTCGGCTTCTTCCTGTCCAAGGGCAACGACGGGCTGTGGCGATTTTACCGGCGCATGGTCATCCTGCTGGTGATCGGCTGGGTGCACCTGCGTTACCTCTGGGCCGGCGACATCCTCTTCCTCTACGCGGTGCTCGGCCTGCTGCTGCCACTGTTCCGTGGGCTGGGCGACCGTGCCTTGCTCATCACTGCGGCTGCGCTCATCCTCTCGCCTCTCGCCATTGATGCCGCGGTGGTGCTCACCGATGGGCGCTTCGACCCCGTGGCACCGCTGCTGCATGCGTTGGAGGCGAGTGATGCGCGTTACGGAAATTCCACCATTGCGGCATTCATGGCCAACCCCGGCGGCGGTTGGCAGGAGTTCTCGGAGATGAACGCGCGCGGCTGGCTCTTCCGCTTCGTTCACCTGGTGGAGACCAACCGGCTGCCCAAGGTGTTGGGCCTGTTCCTGCTGGGGCTCTGGGTGTCGCGCCGGAAGCTCTTCACGGATGTGGAAGCCCACGCGCCGCTGTTGAAGCGCCTTTGCGTGGTTGGCTTTGCGGTCGGCCTGCCTTTCGCGCTGTTCATGTGGTGGGCCGACCACCATGTCCGTAGGGTCCCCGAGCCGGAAGGGCTCCTGCATACCGTGGGGTATGCCTTCGGGGTGGTGCCACTGGCCATCGCATATGCCAGCGGCTTCGCGTTGCTCTGGCGCAATGAAGGGTGGAGGGCACGGCTGCAGGTACTTGCACCAATGGGCCGCATGGCCCTCACGAACTACCTCCTGCAGACCTTAATTGCGCTGGTGCTCTTCACCGGTGTGGGGCTCGGATGGGGTACGCACGTCAGTGCCTGGCAGTTCGAGGCACTGGCACTCGCGGTCTTCATCGCACAGGTGCTTTGGAGTCGCTGGTGGTTGGCACGGTACTCATTCGGGCCCATGGAATGGGCGTGGCGCTCGCTCACCTACGGAAAGGTGATGCGGATGCGGAGGTGATCATGGGGGCAGCGGCCCGAAGTAGTGCAGGCAAGGTGTGTTGTACCACGGGCATTGGTCGAACAGATCGAGCGTGATGTGCGTGGTATCCCCGGAAGTGATCGACACCACGGCGAAGGGGCCGCGCAGCCAGCCGTCCAGACAGGCCTTGTCGATGGGCTGGGTGTACAGGGCGGGCTTGGAGTGGTCGCGGAGCAGCTGCTTGTAGCGGGTGTCATCCACGCGGTCCTGGTCCAGCAGGAGGTAAGTGCCGGCGGGCAGGACCACGTGTGCCTGTCCATGGGTGCCGGTGCGCACCGTGTCCATGATGCGGCGGTGCAGTTCGTTGGGCGCCATCCGGCCCGTGCTGTCCGGCGTGGCGGCGCGCAAAAACATGCTCCCCCGCCAGGGCTCCGGTCGCGGCATGCCATCGGGACCCTGGTCGGCACCGCCGCAGTAGGGCGCGGTGTAGGTGGCGTGCAGGTGGAGGACGCCAGTCCCGCGGCTACCCTTTCATGGATACATCTCGCCCCGATCGGTCGTGCGGATGTTGGAGCAGGCGCCAAGTAAAAGCGCAGGCCCTAGAAGGACGCAGAGGAACTTATCTGTGTTCATCCATGTCCACGGCGGCTTCGCGAAGCAAGGTCCGTGATCCTCTCTTGCACCGTCGCGAGCACCTTGAGCTCGATGGCGATGGTCACGCGCAGGTCGTTGGTTGAGAATTGTCTGGCCCTGGTTCTGGTGACAGGTCCACATCATCGGGCAGGGGCCATGATGATCTGTGCGAAGGTCCACATGGTGCAGAACGCGATCAATGCTGAAGCCATGCAGCTTGCCAACCAGACGATCAGGAAGCGTGGCATCAGGTTCCGTTGCTCGTATGGCTCACTGTATTGAGTGTTGCGTGCGACAAGCAGAAGGATGCCGCCAAGCACGAAGACCGTGGCTGCCGTCACTAACGGATAGCTTGGACCTGCGGCGACTGAGACGATGAACCAGCCACCCAGCAAGAATGCGCCAATGGTTGACCAGTTCTTTGCAAGCGCTGAGGCTTTTCGCCTGTCAATCGGAAGAGTGGTTACCAGCAGGAAAAGCAATCCTCGGGAAAGGGCAAATGCGACGATGAAGATCGCCGCCAGGAAAAGCCACGGAAGGACCGCTCCCATCGATAACGAGCTAAATGGTCGCGATCACCTTCAGCTCAATGGCGATCGGTGTGGGCAGGCAGTTGATCTCCAACGTGGTGCGGCACGGTGGGTCCTGCTCGAAGTACTCCTTCCACAGCCGGTTGTAGGTGGGGAAGTCGTCCTTCATGTTGGTGAGGTACACCGTCACATCCACGATCTTCTCCCAGCTGCTGCCGCTGTCCTCCAGGATCCACCGTACGTTCTGGAACACGCTGCGCACTTGCGTCTCGATGTCGTAGGACGCGATGGTGCCATCCGCGTTCAGCTCCACGCCGGGGATCTTCTTCGTGCCACGTTCGCGGGGGCCCACACCACTAAGGAACAACAGGTCGCCCACGCGGCGGGCATGCGGGTAGTGGCCGACGGGTTCCGGGGCTTTATTGGAGGAGATGCTGGACATGGCGCAAAGGTGGGAAAGTAAGGGAAGGGGCCAACGCGAGGAAGCCCCGTCCCCGGGGCCTCCACTTCTTCGTTCGTTCGCCGGATGCACCGTTCTTCGGCCCCGCTGGCTGAGCGGAGAAAACACCCTCCCGGGTTTGCTCAGGTTGATCGGTGCGGAGAACCCCTGCTCGGGACTTTCCTTCCCATTTTGCTGGCGGACAACGTGCTCGTGGTTAATTGCGAAGCAAGTTTCGCTGCATCATTAAGACGTTCCGCCCAAGTAAAACGTTCGTTGCACCCAGTGCGGTTTTTCAACCGACCATCCACAACCTTCCTGCCCGACCTTTGTGCTACCAGCGCTCAGCCCGCTGGACTCAACTCCAACCTCAACAACCATGCGCTATCGTCGCCTTGGCACTTCCGGCCTGCAGGTCTCTGAACTCTCTCTCGGCAGCTGGCTCACTTTCGGCAAACAGATCACCGACGCCACAGCGGAGAAGCTGATGAGGACCGCCTACGACAGTGGGGTCAACTTCTTTGACAATGCGGAGATCTACGCACGTGGCGAGAGCGAGCGCGTGATGGGTAGGATCCTGAAGAAGAACAAGTGGTCCCGCGACACTTGGATCGTGAGCAGCAAGGCCTACTTCGGCACCGGCGGCAAGCTGCCCACCCAATTGGGGCTGCACCGCAAACATGTGGTGGAGGCCTGCAACGATGCATTAAAGCGTCTGCAGGTGGAATACCTGGACCTCTACTTCTGCCACCGGCCGGACAAGAACACACCGATCGAGGAAACGGTGTGGACCATGCACCAGTTGGTCATGAACGGCAAGGTCCTCTATTGGGGCACCAGCGAATGGAGCGCGCAGGAGATCATGGAGGCGCACATGGTGGCGAAGCAGCACCACCTCATCGGCCCGGTGATGGAACAGCCGCAGTACAACATGTTCCACCGCGACAAAGTGGAAGTGGAATTCGGGCAGGTCTACAAGACCGTTGGCCTCGGCACCACCATCTGGAGCCCGCTCGCCAGCGGCATCCTTACCGGCAAGCACCGCGACATCAAGGCTGCCAAGGGCACGCGCCTCACCATGGAGGGGCTCGATTGGCTTCGCGAACGTGAGCTCACGCCCGAGCGCCTCAAGACCGTTGAGAAACTGAACAAGATCGCCGATGGACTGGGTCTCTCGCTACCAGTGATGGCCCTGGCCTGGTGCCTGAAGAACCCGAACGTGAGCACGGTGATCCTGGGTGCCAGCAAGGAAGCTCAATTGAAGGAGAATCTCAAGGCCAGCGAGGCGCAGGACCTGCTGACCCCGGCGGTGATGGAGAAGATCGAGAAGGTGCTCGGGAACGCGCCGGTGAAACCGCAGTGGTGATTTTCCAGGGCGCACGACCATCAACCGTTCGTCCCCGACCGCCGAACGGAGATCATTCAGCGTGAAGGAACAGGGTCCCTTGGCATTAGCTTGCCATGGCCTTACCCTGCTGTTCATGAAACGCAACAAGTCCATTTGCTTCGCCCAGTGCGTTTGGGTCATGGCCTCCTTGATGGCCTCCGGGAAATTGAACGCACAATCCTTGGAATGGACGCGCTCTGTTGGCGGTACCATGCAGGAGATCGCGTTCGCGGTAGCGGTCGACGCCGAAGCCTCCGTGATCACTACAGGGTCCTTCACCCTAACCGCCGATATGGACCCGGGGTCAGGTGTAAGCAACCTTACAAGCAATGGCAGTTCTGATATGTTCATCCAAAAACTGGACCTGGACGGTAACTTCCTTTGGGCGCGTTCCATTGGTGCCGGTGGCGCGGACCAGGGGTTGGGCGTGGCCGTTGATGCAGTGGGCAATGTTCTCGTTACCGGTAAAGTGAGCGGCACGGTCGATCTGGACCCCACGGACGGGGTGTTCATGGTCACCAGTGCGAACACCGGCTTCGATGTGTTCGTGATCAAAATGGATCCGAACGGCGGGTTTCTATGGGGCCGGCTTTTCGGCGGTAATAGCAACGATGCTGGCAACGGCATTGCGGTGGATGAAATCGGGAATGTTCACACCGCCGGTGTCATTGGCGCCGTCGCTGATCTGGATCCCGGCATGGGGGTCACTACAGTTGGGGGTAACGGCGGACAGGACATTTTCGCACAGAAGATGGATGGCGACGGGAATTTCCTCTGGGGCATTGCAGTGGGTGGGAGCGGCAACGACATCGGTTGGGCCATTGCGCTTCGAGGGAACGGAGAAGTACATCTTACCGGGGAATTCCGCTCCACTGTCGATCTCGATCCCGGCCCGGGTGTGCTCTCGCTAACCTCTGCCGGGGATGCGGATGCATTCGCCCTGAAACTCTCTGCGAACGGTACGCTTGTGTGGGCCGAACGCGTGGGCGGCACCAGCTTCGAACGTGCGCGCAGCGTTGCCGTGGACATCACAGGTGCCACAGTATATACGGGTGTGCTCAACAGCCCTTCCGACATGGACCCCGGCCCTGGTGTATTCACCCTTGCTGGTGCGTTCAACGAACCGGCATACGTCCTTAAGCTGGACGCTGATGGCGGGTTCTTGTGGGCTTTTCTGCTGAACGGGTTCCTCTGTGAGGGATCGGGCATTCGGACCGGGAACCAGAACGAGATCTATGTTACGGGGTTCTTCGGAGGCACCATGGATATCGACCCCGGGGCGGGTACAACGAACATTGTGGGTCTCGGTGGAGGCGATATGTTCCTGCTCAGTTACAGCGCTGCGGGCAACCTGCTCTGGGGCTCGGGCATTGGGAGCGCACAGAATGACATCAGCAATGCCATTGCATTGGGACCCGCGAGCAAGATCCACATCTGTGGCGAGTTCCGCCAGACCATTGATATGGACCCCGGTGCCGGAGTGACGCTCATGGGTCCGCTGGGTGGGCAGGATGCGTTCACCGCCAAGTTCGGCAAACCAACATGTGCCGGGGTTTCCGTGGCGTCCAAGGTCTTCCTTGAGGGAGCATATACCGGGGACTTCAACCCCATGCACGACCTGCTGCGCACAGGAGGTTTGCTGCCATTGGATGATCCTTACAGGGCCATGGGCTTTGCATTGGACGATACCACCGCGACCACGGCCGCAGCCTTACAGTTTTCCGGTACCAACGCCATTGTCGATTGGGTGCTGATCGAACTTCGTGATGCCAGTGTGCCATCGAACGTGCTGCGCAGAAGGGCTGCGCTCTTGCAGAGGGATGGCGATGTTGTTGAGCAGGACGGCGTATCACCTGTTCGTTTCTGTGTGGCCGAAGGCAGCTATCACGTGGCGGTCAGGCATCGGAATCACCTTGGGGTCATGTCGGCAGCGCCGCTTGCCCTCACGGGATCTCCGCGTGTTGTCGATTTTCGCAATGCCACAACACCAACGTTCGGTATTGAAGCGCGCAAAGCGGTGAATGGAGCCATGCTGATGTGGGCGGGAAATGTGATGCCCAACGGCCAGTTGAGCTACACCAACACGGATAACGACCGCGACCCCATTATCTCCGCCATCGGAGGTGTTGTACCCACCGCCGTGGTGTTGGGCTACCGTCAGGAGGATGTGAACATGGATGGCCTTGTGATGTATACGGGCGGCAATAACGATCGCGATATCATACTCGTCAACATCGGGGGGGCCACGCCAACGAATTCGCGTCAGCAGCAATTGCCTTGATCGATCCGGTCACACGGATCGGGCAAGTATGTCCTCTACTTGCTGAGCATACCCGCCGCCAAAAAGATCCACGTGTACCAGCCGCGGATA
>JBEICT010000104.1:0-10997 GCA_040383865.1 Flavobacteriales bacterium
CGGTTCGCGGGATCGATGAAGCGGCTGACGCTGGCCAGTATGGCCCTTACGGAATCCCCGAGCGAGGGGAACTCCACCAATACGGGATCACCCACCTTCACACGTTGGAGGTAGCTCTCGGGCACATCCGCCTCGAGGCTAGCACCGGTGAGGTCCACCACCCGGGCCACGGGGAATTGCGGGGCGGTCATTTGGCCCACGGTCACCATCACCTCGTCCACCGTGCCATCGAACGGTGCGGTGATGCGGCTCAGGCGGTACTGTTCACGCATGGAGGCGAGGGCGGCCTCCGCTTGCTCCTTCTGGCTTTTGGCCTGCAGATACTGCACCTCGCTGCCGATCTGCTGCTTCCACAGCCGCTCTTGCTTCTCGAACACCTCCTTGGCCAGTTCATAGCCCGCCTCGGCCTGTGCCACCTGCTTCTCGATGGCATCATTATCGAGGTCCACAAGGAGTTGGCCCTTGCTGACCCTGTCGCCTTCCTCGACGAGGACGCGGCGCACACGACCGCCCATGCTGTAGAGGTCGGCGCTTTTATCAGCCTTCACGTGGCCGTGTGCCTGCACAAAGTGCTCGAAGAGCGTGGGTGCAAGCACCAAGGTGGTGACCGTGGGCAGGTTCTTCTTCACCGTGGTATCGTGCTCGGCGATCCAGGCGTCCACTTCCTTGATGCGCTCGCCGAGCGCCTTGTAGGCGGCCTTCAAGCTGTCAAGCTCCTGGCGTTTGCGGCCCAGGTCCGAAGTATCTGTGGTTCCGCAGGCAGCGAGCAGCGCGGCCGCGAGCATGAACAGAATGGTGTTCTTCATCTCGATGGTGGTAAACGATGGGTTCAGTAGAGATCGAGGGCCTTGCGCAGGTCGGTGCGGGCCAGAGCGAGATTCACCAACGCATTGATGTACATCTGCTGCGCGGTGAGGTACTGGGTCTGGTCCTGGTTGAGCTCAAAGCTGCTGGCCAGGCCGTTGGTGAACTTGATGCTGGTGCGGTCGAAGATGCGCCTCGCCAGGTCGAGGTTCTGCCGCTCGGTATTGTAGGTCTCCAGTGCGGTGCGTGCCTTCTCGCTCCGCTCTGAGGCCTCAGCAAGCAATCGCTGCTCCGTGGCGGTGCGGTTGACGTCGGTCTGCTTCAAGGCGAGCTGGGCCTGTTTCACCCGGTTGCTGCGCAGGCCGCTGCTGAAGATGGGCACCTGCAACTGTGCACCCCACAGGGTGGCCGGGAACCAATCGGTCTCCCAGGGACCTTCCTGTCCGAAGGACTGGGCCTGGGTGTTGAAGAAGCCGTAGAGCTTGGGCAGGTAGGCGCTCCGCTGGTTCTTCACGTCGAGGGTCTGCAGCCTCACCAGGGTGTTGGCCAGCTGGTGCTCGATGTGGCCGGACATATCCAGCGGCGCCTCGGCCAAGGCCACCTCGGCCGGGTCGTTGAGCAAGGACTCCAACCGATCGGTCAGCTCCACCGGTGTACCCTCTGGCACTCCGAGGACGAGCCGGAGAAAAGCCAAGGCTACACGCTCCTGCTGCGCAAAGCTCCGCGCACGATCACGCGCACTGGCCAGCGCAATGCTCAGCCGGTCCACGTCAGTGGCCTCCATGAAGCCCTGTGCGGTCATGGCCTCAGCCTCGGTCAGGCTCTTCTCCAGGATGGGTACGCTCTCCGCTGACAGCCTAGCACCTTCGCGCGCGGCCAGCACGCCGAGATACCCTTTGGCCGCCTGGTAACGCGCATCGGCAGATGTACGCTCCAATTCCTGCTCGCTCCGCACGCGCAGTTCCTTCGAGGCCTCCAGTCCGACCAGGTAACTACCATCGAAGATCAGCTGGTTCAAGGCGATCCCGCCCGTGGTGCTCCAGGGAACGCCGAACTGCACTTCCAGGAGGCCGGCCGTAGGGTCGAAGAAATTGGGCACCACACTGGTGGGCACCTCGATGTAGTTGTTGATGCTGGCGCTGGCCTCCACCTGGGGCAGACCCAGCGCGGTGATCTCCTTCACTTTGGAGCGGGCCTTCTCCGCCTCCAGTTCGCTGGCCTGCACGGCATAAGCCTGCTTGGCCGCGAGGTCCATGGCCTGCCTGAGTGTCAGGGTGAGGGGGCCCTGGGCACGCGCCGCGGTGGCCAACGCCAAGGCCGACAGGATGAGGATGTGTCGCATGATGTTCACTTGCGTTCCTTGTTCTTCTTCTTCATGAGGTACTGGATCCCCTTTGGGCTCGCGATGCCGCGGATGTGGTACTCCAAGTGCTTCCACAGCACATCGGGCAGACTGAACTGTTCCGGGGGGAACACCCGGCCATCCCAGGTGGAATCGATGCGGGCGAGGTACAACCGGGTGATCACCTCCACGTCCAGGTCTTCCCGGTAAAGCCCTTCGGCAACCCCCTTGCGCAGGTTGGTGGAGACGCAGATGTAGATGTCCTCGCGTTCCCGATGCTCCATGATCTCCCAGGCCTTGGGATGGTACTTCTGCAGATCGAACTGCACGCTGGGGTGCATGTTCCCGATCTGCCCCACGATGAACCGGGTGATCTCCTCGTTCTCGTCGATGGCGTTCAGGCCGCGGGCACAGATACCATTGATGGTATCCCGGTGGAAGTCGCAGGTCATGGCCACCGCCTGCTCGACCAGGTCGTTCTTGTCCGTGAAGTGTTCGTACAGCGTCTTCTTGCTGATGCGCAGCTGGGTGGCCACCTCGTCCATGGTCATGCTCTTGATGCCCAGGCGCATGAACAGCTTCAAGGCCTGTTCCATGATCTCGAGCTTCTTGGCATCCATTGCAGGCATGGCTGGGTCGTTGAACGGGGGCGCAAACGTATTGCACAGTGGAAACGTTTTGTAACACATAATGTTTCCTTTGTGACGAGCGGTTCGTCTCGCGGGTTGAATGGCGCCTGCTCGGGCATGCTTGGCTGCTTCGTTCCTTTGCGGCCCGCCTTCCCTTAGGGTCCAGGCGGCCGCGACATGGAACTCACCACCATCAAGTCCGTACTGGACAACGAAGCGCTCACTGGCACCACGCTCACCGTGGCCGGCTGGGTGCGCACCTTCCGCAACGACCGCTTCATCGCCCTCAACGACGGGAGCACCATCCGCAACCTGCAGTGCGTGATCGATCAGGAGCAGGTGGATGCCGCGACACGGGCGCGCTTCACCACCAGCGCCGCGGTGAAGTGCACCGGGTTGATCGTGGAGAGCAAGGGCAGCGGCCAGCGCGTGGAGATGCAGGTGACGGCCGTGGAAGTGCTCGGCGACAGCGATGCGGAGAAATACCCCATCCAGCCCAAGAAGCACAGCCTGGAGTTCCTGCGCGATAACGCCCACCTGCGCTTCCGCACCAACACCTACAGCGCCATCTTCCGCATGCGCCACCAGGTGAGCTTCGGCATCCACGAGTACTTCGACCAGCTGGGCTACAACTACTTCCACAGCCCGATCATCACCGCCAGTGATGCGGAGGGCGCGGGTGAGATGTTCCGCGTGAGCACCTTGGATGCCAAGGAACCGCCGCTGAACGAGGACGGCAGCGTGAACTGGAAAGAGGATTTCTTCGGCGCTGAATCACGCCTCACCGTGAGCGGCCAGTTGCAGGCTGAACTCTCGGCACTGGCGTTGGGCAAGGTCTACACCTTCGGCCCCACCTTCCGGGCAGAGAACAGCAACACCGCGCGCCACCTGGCGGAGTTCTGGATGATCGAGCCCGAGTGCGCCTTCATGGACCTACATGGCGACATGGACCTCGCTGAAGGATTGTGCAAACACCTCATCGCCCGCGTGCTGCGCAATAGCATGGACGACCTGCAATTCCTGGATGCGCGCTTGAAGGAGGAGGAAGCGACCAAGCCCAAGGAGCAACGGAGCGAGATGGGCCTCATCGACCGCTTGAAGTTCGTGCTGGAGAACCCCTTCGAGCGTATCACCTACACCGACGCGATCGAGATCCTGCTACGCAGCAAGCCCCACCAGAAAGGGCAGTTCCAGTTCCCCGTGGAATGGGGCATCGACCTGCAGAGCGAGCACGAGCGCTACCTGGTGGAGAAACACTTCAAGAAGCCGGTGATCGTCACCGGCTACCCCGGCAAGATCAAGGCCTTCTACATGCGCACCAACGCCCCCGGCGACTTCGGCTACAGCGACAAGGGCACCACCGTGGCCGCCATGGACGTGCTCTTCCCCGGCATCGGCGAGATCATCGGCGGCAGCCAGCGGGAGGAACGCCTGGAGGTGCTGGAGTCGCGCATGAAGGAGATGCACGTGCCCGCCGAAGAGCTCTGGTGGTACCTGGACACGCGCCGCTTCGGCACCGTGCCGCACGCGGGCTTCGGTATGGGCCTGGAGCGCTTCGTGCTCTTCGTGACGGGCATGGGGAATATCCGCGACGTCATTCCATTCCCGCGCACGCCGAAGAGTGCGGAGTTCTGATCAGGTAGCACATACGCCCTAAGCACAGCTGCACAGCTTTTAGCGCCTGCCGGTAGGCACCTCGACCCAATGCTCCACCGAAGGCTCGGTCAAGGAGGGATGGGGCGACCTACGGTGGTGAGGGGCTCGCGGATCCTGTGTACGACAGACTCACTGAAGCACCATTCTAACCGCGCCCAGCTGATCTCCGTCGCGGAGCACCCGTACAACATACAGACCGGCTGCAAGCACACCCCGATCGATCTCGATCTCCTGCAGGCCGCTGGCCCTCAGTTCGCGATGCACGCGGCCGTTCACATCCATCACCAGGATCCGGTCCTGTTCACCGAGTGGTGCACCGAGCAGCAAGCGCGGGGAGCTCCTGCTCGGATTCGGTACGATGGCTATCCGCAAACCTTCATGCGCAGCGATCACGGTAGTCACCCACTGATAGGCGTTGCTCATGCTCACACAGCCATACACACTGGTCACCTCCACCGTGTAGGTTCCCACCGAAGGATCCAGCAGCCATTGCGTCGTTGCCCCCGGGATGGCCGTTCCATCGAAGTACCACTGATAGCGGTCGCCGGCGGTGGCCTCCAACACATTCCCGGCAGGTGAAACGATCTCCGGTTGCCAGAGCGCACAGTCCACGAGCGTAGTAACGGTGGTGTTGGTGACGATCGGTGGGTTGAAGTCGAAGAAGATGGATGCCGTGTTCTGGATGGCGGTGAGGTGTTGTGCGGAAGACGCGATGTTGATATGGAACTTCACATAGCCCTGGCTACCCAGCGGATCAGCAGCACTGTCCGGGAGCATGATATCCTGGAAGGTGAACACGGCCTCCCCATCCTGCTCCACACACACTTCGGTGAGCTGATGCGAGGCTCCCTGCACCAAGAAACTGTTGAGGTCGAGACCGGCATCCAGTTGATCACGGATCATCACGGAATATGCTTCGGCCGTGCCGGTGTTCTGGAAGCGCACCGTGTACGTGAGCCGTTCGGTTCCCAAGGGCACAGCGCCAAGCGCGCCATAGCCTACCGGTAGTACCAGCTTGTCATTGGGGTCGTATGCACAGGCCAGCACTGCGGTCGCTTCAGCACTGAATGTATCCGTGACCACCCCTGTACCATCGGTCCTGTCCACTGTAAATGCACTGGAGAGGGTGTTGCCCATAAAACCGACCCCTGGCTGTTGAAGGAACACGGCGATCTGCAGTTCGCCGAAGATCGGAAGCTGCTCGAACGACCAGTAGTACACACCACCTGCTGTGGAATCCGGAGCGGGAACTGCTTGTAGGAAGACATAAGCGGGATCCGGAGCGAAAGTCAGAATGCCCTGCTCCGTACGTGTGCCTGCGTTGCGCACATGCAACCAAGCCTGAATACTCCCTCCGCATGGGCCAGCACCCACGGTGATCATGGGTTCCAGTACCGTGGTATCGGCTACTGGTGCGAACCCGAAATCGGTCCCGATGCTCAGGGGGGAAGGGACCGTGAGTGCGACGTTGTAGGAGGCACTTCCCGTACTGAGTTCCCAAAACGGGCCGGGCGATACAGCGCTCACATCATACGTGCCTTCGGCCAGGTAGAAGACATAGTTGCCTTGCGGATCCGTCACTGCAGTGCTCAAGTAGGGGGCAGTGTTCACCGAGAGGTAAGCCCCTGATGTGTCACCCGGGGTGAACGAACCATCGCCATCCAGATCAAGGAACACCCGGCCTGCAATGCGGTATGGACTTCCGAAATAATTCTCGTACCAGCCCAAGCGGTCGTAGGTGCTGCTGGCGGTGAAAACCTCCGGATCACCATCGCCGTCCACATCTCCACTGCCCAGCGCGGTGACGGCCTCGGGGGTCGGAGGCAACTGAAAAGCCGTCCCGAAACCTCCTATACCATCATTCAGGTGGCATAGCACGGTGCCGTTGGAAATTGCCAACAGCACATCGAGATCGCCGTCCGCATCAAGATCACATACCAGCATACGCGCACTGCCCGGGTGGTCGGCAATAAGTTGCTCCGGGCTGAAGTTCCCGTTGCCATCATTGGCGTACCATACCACGCGTGGCAGCGTGTCCACAGGAGCGCCACCGTCGTACACAATGACCGGCTGTCGTACCACGACGATGTCCATGTCCAGATCGCCGTCCAGATCATGAAGACCCAGTTGATATGCTTGGTGGAGGTCAGTGGCGATGGTGACCGGTGGCGCGAAACTGCCGGCCCCGTCATTGGCGTACCACGATAGCTGGTCGGGTAACCTTGTGGCCACCACATCCTGGTCGCCATCCCCATCCAGGTCCGCGCAGGCCACGGTGCGAAAGCCCACACCGGTTTCGATGGACTGCGGTGGCCCGAATGTACCTGGACCGGTGGAGGCGAACCAGGTGATGTTTCCGGGAGCGATCTGGGAAGCCGTGATGAGGTCTGCGCCACCGTCGCCATTGAGGTCGGCGACCGCGATGCTCCACACCGTGGTATCTGCCGTGCTGACGACCTGCAGCGGGTCGAACTGCCCATTACCGACGTTGGCGTACCAACCCACGGTGCCGTTGTAAAAGCCCAACGCGATGTCCACATCACCATCGCCATCCAGGTCCGAGAAGACCATGGGTGCTGGAGCGCTATGGTCGCGGGCCAGCAATACCGGATCGGCCAGGGCGCCGCTTCCGTCGTTCGGGAACCACACCAGGCTGCCGTCGGTCCAGGAGGCCGCCACTGGATCGAGATCGCCATCACCATCCAGATCCACCAGCTGGATATCGCTCGGCCCATCCACGCTCCAGATGACGAGTACGGGTGCGGAGAAAACGTTCGGTGCCAACTGTGCACACCAGCCGATCTTGTTGTCCTCCTCAGAACAGAAGAGCACATCGAGATCACTGTCGCCATCCAGATCGGCCACCGCCGCGCAGAATGCCCCGTTGGCCTGATCGGTAAGGACCATCGCCGGGGCGAATGCACCAGCGCCCAGATTGCGGTGGTACTCCACCCGTCGGCTCCATTTCACGGTGACCAGGATATCCGGAAGACCATCCTGGTCGACATCATCCATTTCCAGCCACGTGGGCAGGCTCAAGGTGGTGGAGAGCACATTGGCAATGCCGAAGACCCCACCTCCCAGATTCTCGTACCAGCCCAGCCCATTGGTCCAGTTGGTGATGTAGCCGATATCGAGATCGCCATCACCATCCATGTCGGCAGCCGCCACATCGATGCCACTGGCGGAGCCGCTTGAAATGATCTGTTCTGTACCGTAGACCCCCGCCCCATCATTCTCCCGCCAGTGTACCACGGCATTGCCGGAAGCCGCCAGCAGCATATCCAGGTCACCATCGCCGTCCAGGTCGGCCAATTCGATGTCCGCGATGTTGCTCAGGGTGTCCACCGCATGGCCGGTCCACGCTGTGCCACCACCCTCGTTCGCATGCCAGTGCAAGCCGCCCACTTGCGCAGATGTGGCAACGTCCAGATCACCGTCACCATCCATGTCCGCCACCACCAGGGCGTACGAACCTCCGCCTGCCGAACGGATCACTTGGCCCGGCCCGAAGTTCCCCGCACCATCGTTCGCGTGCCATTCAAAGACCGCCGGTGATCCATGGCCGGTGACCACATCCGTATCACCATCCCCATCCAGGTCCGCCACCACCACGAACTTGGCATACTGAGCATTGGCGTTGATCACCAAGGGACCCGTGAACGTCCCGGACCCATCATTCTCGTACCACGCGACCAGACCATCAATTGCAAAGGCCGCGACAATGTCCATGTCGCCATCCCCGTCCAGGTCCGCTGCCCGCACGCACCAGGGACGGTTGCCATCCGGTGCGAATTCCTGAAAGGCCCCGAACTGGCCGTGGGCCGATCCCAAAAGAAGAAGACCGAACAAGGATGATCGTGTGCGCATAGTCCGGTATTTCAATCGAAAGTAAGCACGCGGCTCAAACCACAGCAGCACTGATCCTCCGTCCATCAACAAGGGGTCGATCAATGCGTTCCCACGGGACCAGGTTGTTCGTCACCGGCATGGGGAATATCAGGGATGTGATCCCCTTCCATGCCTTCGGCAGGCAGGCCCGCGGACGCCGAAGAGCGCGGAGTTCTGAGGGGGAAGAACGCAGAGGCGTCCTTCGTTCCTCAGGACAGGCTCCGGCGCAGCGGGAGCTCGGAGAGTCGGTGCACTTAAGCAACCAGCTGGACGCGCCCGTTCGTGCCTCGCCTATCTTTGATGCAAGCGAATGGCACCCAAGGCGATCGACCCCCGGCATGTTGAAGGCTATTCGATGTACTTCTGGAGCGAGGAGGGAAGCGAGCCGCCCCATGTGCATGTGAACAAAGGCGATGGGCACGCCAAATGGTGGTTGACGCCCACGCCAAGGGAGGAATACTCGTATGGGTTCAAGAAGCAAGAGCGGAAGCGCATACGCGAACTGATCACTGATAACCATGGAACGATCATCCAAGCGTGGAACACGCACTTCGAAGGGCACGGACCTGCGGGCATCTGACCCCCTTGACCAGCTCATCTTCGAGAAAGGCCTCCGCATCAGCGAGGTGGATGTGGTGGCCAACGGCACCGCGTTGGTGGTGCGGCTGAACAACGGTTCGGTGTTCGCCGAGAGCGTGGCGGTGCTACCTTCTTTGGCCCGGGCCGCGCCCAAGGAGCTGAAACAGTGCGAAGTGTTCGCCGGTGGGGTGGGCATTGCCTGGCCCAGGCTCGATGTGCACCTCTCCTTGAAGGGCTTCCTTACCAACATGGTCCGGAATGAGCTGATCCGGCGTTTCACCATGGAACCGGCAGCGCCTGCAACAGGCACAAAACGAAGGAAGAGCCGCGTGTCGGCCTGACCTCAGCGGTCCAGCGGACCAATGCGCCACCGAACGGAGCACGCGGGGGTCAGAGCCGTTCGACCAGGGGCTTTTACCAAGGACACCGAAGTGCGCGGAGTTCTGAGGGGGAACGCAGAGACGCGGGAACGCGGAGGTACCGGCCATTTGTGAAAAGGCACTTCAACCGGCATCTTGCACCCAATGAAGAAGCTCTTCTTGTTGTTGTGGACGTTGCCATTTGGTGCACACGCCCAAGATGGCTTTCCGGAGTTCCCACCGGATAGCATCACAGCAAAGGTCCGCTCTTCCCCTGTCTTCGAACACTTCAGTGGCACTGATGCCACGGTGATCTCATACACGACGATGGGCTATTGGTCAGAGAAGCGAACGTATCACATGCTCGTCCACCAGCATGATGAATGGAAGGCTTACCGCTGGAGGGCCAAACTCCTTGAACGGGGATCTTCCAACGTCACACGGATCACCAGGAAGCGCATTCACCTCACTTCGGAAAGTGTGGATCAGCTTCTCGCGGAGTGGACCACTTTGGGATTCTGGTCCCTGGACCAGGATTCCATCAACATCAGCTCGAAACAGATGGGGGATGGCCGGGAAATTGACATAAGCATTTCCGACGGCCATTCGGATGTGTTCGAGATCCTTCACAATGGGAAGTATCGAGAGCTGTCAGGATATATGCCGGAATACTTCCAGAAAGAGATCCCGGTCCTGGACCGACAAACGTTCATCCAAGGCAAGGATGCATTCCGCAGGCTTATCCTGACTGATTAGACAGCAAAGACACGTTCCATACCGGGCGATCGCTCCACGCTACAGTTTGGATCAGGACAGGTTGGCCGTTTTCCAATGCCCCTCGAAGAGCCCCCCTACCGCCCCCTCCGCCGCGCCCGCTGCCGGGCATTGTGCCAGCTATCGAACTGCATGCTGGCATAGACGATGCCGGGCAGGAAGCCGAAGAAGATCAACAAGACCACGGGCACGCTCAACCACTCGAACTGTTGGGCCAGCAGCACGAGCACCACCACCACGGTGGTGGCCACCAGACCGATGCCCAAGCAGCCCAGCATCTTGGGCAGCATGTAGCCGGCCGCCGTATCGAACACGTCGGCATCGAACTGTGCATAGCGCATGCGGCTATAGTCCGCGGCCTTGGCGCGGGCGGCCTGTTGGCGGGCCTCGGTGGCGCGGGCATACTGCGCCTCGGCCGCCGGGGAGGAGCGCTTGGGGCTGGGGCTGGCCCGGGTGCGGTCATAGCGCGCACGCGCCGCCGGATCGCTCAGCACCTCGTAGGCCTCCGTCACCGCCACGAAGCGCTCGTGCGCATCGGGCAGGCTGCTCACATCGGGGTGGTAACGTTTGGCCAGCGCGCGATAGGCCGTGCGGATCGCATTCGCATCCGCCGTGTGGGTAAGGCCCAGGGTCCGGTAGAAGTCCACTTCGGAGAGGTGTCGTACAAGGATAACGGATCGCATTTACCTTCAGCACGACCTGTCCCGCCTTAGCGGGATGCGCCCCCGCTTCCTTCCCTGGACGATTCTGTTCCTGATCACCCGTGCCGGCGACCTCTGGAGCACGCAGCTGTTCATGGACCAGCCCGGTGGCGAGGCCGGGGAGATGAATCCCCTGACCAGCATCCTGGGTTTCCGCTTCGGGCCGCTACTGCTTGCCAACCTGCTGCTGTCCGCCGTGCTGATCCATGGCCACTGGTGGTACTGCCGCCACTACGCGCCGCGCCCCGTGCAGGGCGCGCCC
>JBEICT010000105.1:0-10912 GCA_040383865.1 Flavobacteriales bacterium
CCGTGGGCAATGCGAGCAGCGCCAATGCAAGTGGCTTCTTCCCTGTGCCGAACGTACCCGCCGGCAATGCCTTTCTCATGGCCAACGACGACGCATCGCCGTGCAACTGCGCCATGGGCGACGTGGTGCTGACAACACCCGTGATAGACCTTGCCGACCGCACAGGCGTGGCGCTCCAGCTGCGTGTTTTCCATGAACAAACGCTTGGAGGGGGAGCAGCAGTGATCGAAGCGTACAACGGTACGGAGTGGACCAATGTCCTGGAGATCCCCGCCCTTGCCGGAGAGTGGCAGCACCTGTTCGTCGACCTGAGCGCCTACGACGGGAGCGCCGCCTTCCAGTTGCGTTTCCGATGGAGCGATGGCGGGAATTGGGCCAGTGGGTTCGCCCTCGACGACCTCTGTTTGACCGAACGAGTGCCGGTGGACCTTTCGGTGATGCAGGTGTTCACGCACGACCCCACTGTCGACCCGTTCAACACGGCCCAGCGCAGCCTGCGATACCGCCAGCTTCCGGCCACACAAGCCGGCGATCTGGTGGGTGCGGTAGAAGTAATGAACCGCGGCCGGCAATCCATCGGCGCCTTCGACCTGTTGGTGACACTTGACCAGGGAGGCGACCAGAGCACCGCCAACGCCACGGTCGCGGAAGCCATCGCCCCGGGCGAACGCCGAACGATCACCCTGCCCGGATTGGCCCTCGCCCAGGAAGCAGGACCAGTGAGCCTCACCGTACAGGCCGTTCCATCAACCACGGATGATGACCCGACCGACAACACCGGCTCGGCCTCAATGCAACTCACTGGCGATGGCTGGGAACAAGGCTACGGTGTCATGGCCTGCGATGATGGCAGCTACGACGGGGTGCTCGGCGGTGCAGGACAATGGGTGGCCATCCAGCGGATGGAGATCACGGAAACAGGCAGCACGGCCTACGGGATCAGCACGGTGATCACCGGCGATTCACAGGAAGGTGAGCAGGTCCGCGCCATTCTCTTCGACGACCAACTGGCCTTTGTGGACACATCCACACGTCATGCACTGACCGCAGAGGACCTTGCCCGGGGAGCGGCCGGTGAAGCGCTTTTCCTGGCCCTGAACACGAGCCCTGCACTGGTACCGGGCGACTACTATGTAGGCCTGCAACATCTGGAGGGCAGTGCGAATGGAGCGGTTCGCGTGGCCACCGGCGGCAATGGTCCATTGGGGGCTGCGGCGCTCATGACCGGCACCACCTTCGTGGTGAACTACACGCGGCAAACGCCCATGGTCCGGCTGCACCTTTCCAGCTTTGGTGTAGGAATGGAAGAGGCCTCAGGGTCCGATGAGGACGACCTGAGGGTGTTCCCGGTCCCGGTCATGGACGGGGCCACGGTGGTCTTTGACCTGGCTCAAACCAGCCCGGTATCCCTCGAATTGCTCGACCTCGCTGGCAGGAGCCTGATGAACAGTCAACAGGGTCACCTGGCCAAAGGCAAGCACAGCTTGGACCTGAACACCCAAGGAGTGGTGCCGGGAGCATACATATTGCTGGTGCGGACACGGAACGGTACGCTTTCGCGGTCGATCGTTGTAGGCCGATAGTGACCGACCGTTCAGAGCGACCGTTCCCTGCGTGAACAGGGCCTTTCCTTGACACGGCCAACTTTCAAAGCAACGCTTAGGGACCGGAGTCCTGTCCATTGAGCGTGACCTATTAACTTCGTGCCTCCCGCACAAAGACAAAAACCGATCAAAAGATGAACTATCGTTACGCTTTGCTGGCATCGACCCTGATCGCCGGTACCGCCATGGCTCAACGGGCGACCTACCAGCCTGCCCGTGTAGACTTCAGCCCGGCACCCGCCCAAACGGACAAACTTCCCGCCAACCGCGAGACCGCCGATGATGAACGCGCCGGTGGTGATGTGGTCTGGTCCGAGGACTTTGCGAACGGCCTCGCAGGGAACAACGGCGTTGGACCCTGGACCACAGGTGGCCCCAATGGCGACATCTGGAAGCGCACCACTACGGGGCCTGTTGGTTTCTACACCGCAGCTACGGCCCGCATCGGTGCACCGGCCACCTTCGCCAACGGCTTCATGCTCTTCAATGGCGATTCCGTGAACTGCTCATGGGATGGTAATACGCCGACCGCACTTGCAACCTTCACCAGCTACGAGGGCTCCATCGAGTCGCCGGTCCTTGATCTGAGCGCTACACCTTTCGTGGAGATCCAGTTCTACCAGCGCCTGCGCTATTGCTGCAGCAACCCTCCCCACTACCTTGAGGTGAGCACGGACGGTGGCACCACCTGGCCCACCCGTATCCTGACCTCCGAGGGCGTGGCCGTGAACCAGCTCACAGCCACCGAACTGCGCAAGTTCAACCTGACCGCTGCGATCGCCGCCGACCCCACCAACGTGAAGATCCGCTTCCGTCATGATGCCGATCAGGGCACCTCGCACTACCACTGGCAGATCGACGACGTGAAGATCGTGGAGCTCTATGAGTACGATATGCGCATGGTGAGCTCTGCTGTGACCACGTGGGATATCAATACCGCGATCAGCTATGACTCCATCCGTTACTCACTGTACCCCTACAGCCAGTTGCGCCCCATCGGCCTGAACACCACGATCCTGAACAACGGTTCGCTGGACCAGAGCGATGTGGTGGTGAACTTCACGGTTCAGCGCCAGGGCGGCAATGTGGTGCTCGACCAGGACCAGAACATCGGCACGGTGGCCGCAGGTACCACGCAGACCGTGTTCGTGAACCCCGACTTCACCCCGCCTGCTGTGGAAGGCACTTACAACGTGACCTTCGATGTGAGCTCGGCCAACGAGGACAATGTACCCACCGACAATGGTGGCACGGGAAGCTTCGGTGTCAGCCAGCATGTCTATGCACGTGACAATGGCACCATCGCCAGCTTCGAGGATGGTAGCGGTGATGGTGGCACCCTGATCCTGGGCAACACCTTCTACGTGGCCAACTCGGTGGACCTTTACAGCGTAGCTGTTGCACTGAACAATGGCAGCGAAGTGGGCGCTGTGATCGTGGGCGAACTGCGCAACCCGAACGAGGCCGACTTCCCAGTGATCGCCACGACCCCTGAGATCGAGATCACCGCCGCCATGCTGGGCGGTACGGGCAGCAGCAACTTCACCCAGTTGATCTTCGATTCGCCGGTCACGCTGGATGCGAACCTGGACTACATGGTGACCGTGCAGTGCTTCGGCAATATCCGCATCGGTGTGAGCGGCACGAGCGAAGCGCAGACCTCGTTCATCTACTATATCAGCCCCACCCAGGGTGAGGATTGGTTCTTCACCACCTCCACCCCCATGGTGCGCATGAACTTCAACCCCACCGTGGGCATCGAGGCTGCCGACCGCAGCAATGGTGCCGGCCTGGGCCAGAACGTGCCGAACCCCGCCAACGGCACCACGATGATCCCTTACGAACTGGAAAATGCGTCCACCGTGACCTTGGAAGTACGTGACCTCAGCGGCAAGCTGGTGAGCGTAGTGAACGAGGGTACCCGCGGCCCCGGCAGCTACCGCATCACCCTGCCCTTGGACCAGTTGGCCGAGGGACTCTACACCTACACCCTCCGCACCGAGCGTGGCAGCCTCACCAAGCGTCTGAGCGTGGTGCGCTAAGCCCGACAGACCATTGATCGGAAAGGGGTGCGGAGCGATCCGCATCCCTTTCCGCTTTTTTGGACCCGCATAATGGCACCAGCGATATCTTGGACATCCGAAATGCAACCCCTCATGAAGCAACATCGACTCCTTCTATTGTGTCTGCTCGGCCTTGCAACGCCCAGCTTCGCCCAGGACCGCGTGCAGGACAACAGCACTCGCGGCAAGACCGTCAAGCCGGTGCACGAACCCGGCATCATTACCGGGCCGACCGTTCAGGGCGGATCACGTGTGGACCTATGGAGCGACGACTTCTCAACGCCAGGGAACTGGGTGGTGGACCATACCGGCGTCACCTCTTTGGACTGGCAGATCGGAACGGGACTTAGCTCTCAGGGCGACTATCCCACACCAGCGATCCTCAGCAGCACGGCCGATAACGGGTATGCCATGTACGACTCCGACGCCGGCAACAACAACACCGGCAGCTTCGAGTACGCGTTCATGACCAATGCCACACCGTTCAGCACGGCAGGCTATCCGAACGTGATCATTGAGTTCCAGACCCAGTACCGGCGCTATAATAACGAGCAGACCTACCTGATCGTGAGCACCAACAACACCGACTGGCCCACGGACCTGACCCCCACCTCGGACATCAGTGGCCTGCCGAACGTGTACCACGTGTTCGTGCCCGGCGAACTGACACAGGGCGTATCCCCCGGCAACCCGGAGATCCGCCGGATCAACATCTCGGCCAGTGCTGGCGACCAGCCACAAGTGTGGGTACGATTCCTGTTCGTGGGCATCTTCGGCTATACGTGGTACGTGGATGATGTGACGGTGCGCGAACAACCGGCCTACGAACTGATCATGGAGGACGGATTCCTCTCGCATACCAGCAATGGCGAGGAGTTCGGCCGCATCCCGGCTTCCCAATTGGAAAGCACCATGCGCGTGGGCGGCACGTTCACCAACTTCGGTTTCGAGGACATGAACGACGTTACAGTGTCCAAGGAACTGCGCGATGGCGCGAACAACCTCGTCGTCGGTGCTTCCACGGATCCGGTGGCATTGGCTGCAGGTACCGATGGAACGATGGATCAATCGGTGAACCTTCCCGCGCTTTCGGATGGCTTCTACACGGGTACCTTCCAGGTAACGGCCGCCGAAACGGACAGCGAAGAGGACCAAACGAACAACAGTTACCTGCGCCGGTTCGAGGTGACCCCCTTGCGTTACTCGCTGGACGGGCTGGGCAACCACCCGGATGGTTACCAGTCCACCACCTCCACGGGATCCAACAGCTTCCTGGAAGACCCCGACGGGCTGATGCTCTTCACCTACTACCCGATACGTCAGAACATCACCGTGTACGGTCTGGAGGTCGCCCTCGCACCGAACACGGTCACTGGTGGGTTCCTGATCGCCAGCATGCACGACACGGCCAGCGTACTGGCCGACAACGTGGGCGATCTGTTGGCCGAGGGCCAGCCAACGGACATCACCGACGAGGACATCACGAACGGCTTCATTACCCTGTTGTTCGATGACCCAGCCACCCTTTCGCCCGAAGGATACTACGCCGGCGTGGCCTTGTTCAGCAACACGGGCGCCGGGCACATTCGGGTCCTGGACGACCTTACGGTGCCACAGCCCGCCCTGGCCAGCATGATCTACCTGCCCAGCGACAACACCTCCTACACCAATGGCAACGCCTTCGCCATCCGCCTGCTCACCGACCCCAGCATCGGCATGGCCGAACAGCGCGGCGCGTTGGAAGTGGCCCTGTACCCCAACCCCACCAATGGGTTTGTCACGGTGCGTGTTCCAGGGCAGGAGGTATCCACCCTTGAGGTGATCGATGGCATGGGCCGCACGCTGATGACCCAGCGTTCCAATGGCAACACCACGTTGGACCTGCGCCACCTGGCCAAAGGCATGTACCTGGTACGCCTGAGCAATGCCACAGGCACGGGGATCCAGCGCATCACCCTGGAGTAAGCACTCACCCTCCAATGCAGGAAGCCCCCGCCGGACCATCGTCCAGCGGGGGCTTCGCATGGATGCCGATCACAGGCCCATGGCCTTCTTCACCTGCCTCATCAGGGCACTGGCGAAGATGAACTCGTTCAGTTCGGTATTGCTGCTGACCAGCAGCTCCTCGCGGGAGCCTTGCCACCATTTGCGGCCCTTGTGGATGAAGATGATGTTCTCACCGGTCTCCATCACCGAGTTCATATCGTGGGTGATCACGATCGTGGTGGTCTGGAACTCATCCGTGATCTCCTTGATCAGATCGTCGATCACAATGCTCGTCTGGGGATCAAGGCCGCTGTTGGGCTCGTCGCAGAACAGGTATTTAGGGTCCATGGCAATGGCCCTGGCGATACCCACGCGCTTCTGCATACCCCCACTGAGCTCCGCAGGGAACAGCTTGTCCTTGTCAACAATGTTCACGCGCTTCAGGCAGGTGTGTGCCCGGTCCTCCATCTCGCTCTTGGCCATGGAGGCGAACATCTTCATGGGGAACATCACGTTCTCCAGCACCGAAAGGCTGTCGAACAACGCGGACCCTTGGAAGAGCATGCCGATCTCCTGGCGGACCTGGCGCATCTCGTCGCGGTCCATGTCGTGGAACGACCGGCCTTCATACAACACCTTACCTTCTTCCGGCTTGTGGAGGCCCACGATGCACTTGGCCAGCACGCTCTTGCCCGAGCCGCTCTTGCCGATGATCTGGTTCACCTTGCCACGCTGGAACACGGCATTGATGTCCGTGAGCACCTGCGTGCTCCCGAACCGCTTGCCAACACCCACCACCTCGATCATATCAGCAGCAATTGGGTGAGCGCGTAGTTGACGATGAGGATGACCACGTTGCTGTAGACCACGGCCCTGGTGCTGCTGATGCCCACTTCACGCGTGCCACCCACCGTGTAGTAACCCTGGTAGGCCGAAACGGTGGCGATGATGAACGCGAACACCACGGTCTTGATGAGGGCGTACGTGACGTGGTACGAGTTGAAGTTCATCTGGATCCCCTGCAGGTAATCCACCGAGCTCACAATACCTGTTCCCACGCCGGCGATATAGCCCCCGAAGACGCTCAGGAACATACTGATCATCACCAGAAAGGGATTGAACAGCATGGTGCCCAGGATCTTGGGCAGGATAAGGAAGCCCGCACTGTTCACGCCCATGATGTCCAGCGCATCGATCTGCTCCTTCACTCGCATGGACCCGATCTCGGCCGCGATATTGCTGCCGACCTTCCCTGCCAGGATCAGCGAGATGATCGTGGGGCTGAACTCGAGAATGGTGCTCTGGCGGGCCGCGAAGCCGACCACCCACCCTTGGATGAGCGGACTGTCGATGTTGGTCTTGGTCTGAATGGTGATCACCGCGCCCATGAAGAAGCTGAGCAGTGCCACGATGCCCAGGCTCTGCACGCCCAGGAGGTCCATTTCCTCCAGCGTTCGCTGCCAGTAAAGGCGTCGCTTCTCCGGCCGGCTGAACGTATCGCGCAGCAACAGGAAATACCGACCGATATGGAAAAGGACCTTCATGGCTCGGACCGCTGGCGAAAATAGGCCTTCCGGACAGGACCGGCATTCCTGTCCTGGCCATGTCACCCGCTACCTTTGCAGGGCCCATGCCGTTACGGACCGGACATATCCTGATGCTGAAGCTGTTGGCGGTGCTGTTGGTGCTTGGCACGCTGTACGGTTGCCGCACACAACCCCGGAAATACCGGAAAAAGCGCGGGTGTGATTGTCCCAAATGGAACCTGCACCAGGTCCCCGGGCCACAGGGGGTGCACGCCAAATGGGAGCGGTCCGACCGGAGAAACCTGGAACAAGGTCCTGTCTGAACTTCACGCCGACCTGAGCCATGAGCGCCACCCATGACCCGGAACTGCTGCGCAAGCATCTCCCTGCGGCGGCCTGGCCGATCGTGCTGCACTGGCTTCAGGCCAACCCGGTGAAGGTGCGTGTGGTGAAGCCGCGCACGTCCAAATTGGGCGATTATCGGACCGCGACCGCCGGCAAGCCCCACCGGATCACGGTGAACCGCGACCTGAACATGTATGCGTTCCTGGTGACACTGGTGCATGAGTTCGCCCACCATTCCACCTTCATGCGCACCAAGCGCTGGCAGGACCCGCACGGCGCCGAATGGAAGGCCGAGTTCCACCGGTTGATGCGTCCCTACCTGAGCCGGATGATCTTCCCTGAAGATGTCCTGTTCGCCTTGGAGCGGCATTTGCGCGATGCCCCGGCCAGCAGCTGTGCCGACCCGGTGCTGATGCGGATCCTGCGCAAATACGATGCCTCACCCAGGCCCATGCTCGAGGAACTGCCGGACCGAACGGTGTTCCGCTTCAACGACAGGCTGTTCGTGAAAGGCCCCCGGCTTCGGAAACGGTTCCGGTGCCAGTGCCTGAACGACCGCCGCACCTACCTGATAGACCCCCTTGCCGAAGTGCACTTGAGCGCCCCGCTCGCTGTGCGAAAGGCTTCTTGACCCAACTTTGGGGCGAATTCACGAGATGACCGACAAACACACCTACTGCGTGATCATGGCCGGCGGCGTTGGAAGCCGGTTCTGGCCCATGAGCCGCAGCGCCTATCCCAAGCAATTCCTGGATTTCCTTGGACTGGGCCGCACCCTGTTGCAGCAGACCTACGACCGCTTCCTGGCGATCTGCCCGCCGGAGAACATCCTGGTGGTGACCAACGACCGATATGCCTCGATCGTCAAGGAGCAACTCCCTGCCTTGTCCCACGACCAGATCCTGGCGGAACCGTCCAGGCGCAACACCGCACCCTGCGTGGCCTATGCCAACCATGTGATCGCCGCCCGAGATCCCGAAGCGGTCATTATCGTGGCCCCCAGCGACCATCTGGTCCTGAAGGAAGAGGCCTTTCAAGACACGGTGCGCATGGCCGTGCAACAGGCACGCAGCATCGATTGCCTCGTCACGCTGGGCATCATGCCCCATCGACCCGATACGGGCTACGGCTACATCCAGTTCACCGCCGAGGAAGGCACCGTTCATCAGCGGGTGAAAAAGGTGAAGACCTTCACCGAAAAGCCGGACCACGATACTGCGCTCCGGTTCCTGGAGAGCGGCGATTTCCTGTGGAACGCGGGCATCTTCATTTGGAGCCTGAAGAGCATTCAGCAGGCCTTCGCACAGCATCTACCGGACATGGAGGCCAAGTTCGCCGAAGGCAATGCGCTCTATGGCACACCGGGTGAAGGGGCGTTCATCCGCACCATTTACGATGCGTGCGAGAACGTGAGCATCGATTACGGCATCATGGAGAAGGCCTCCAACGTTTACACCGTGGCCAGCGAGTTCGGATGGAGCGACCTGGGCACTTGGGGCAGCCTGTACACCCACATCCCCAAGGACACCAAGGGTAATGCCGCCGTGGGTGACCACGTGCGCTTGTACGATTGCAGCAACAACGTGGTGCATGCGCACGATGGGCGATTGATCGTGCTTGAAGGGTTGGAGGACCATATCGTAGTGAGCACCGCCGATGCCCTGCTCGTTTGCCGCAAGCGTGAAGAACAGAAGATCCGCCAAATGGTGAACGACCTGGCCGCCGACGGCCTTGACCGCTACATCTGACCCTGGTCGCCCGTGCCATCCTACGAACTGATCACCACACCAGAGGCCCTTGTCCGTGCGCTCAAGGCCTTGGATGGCACCCCTTTGCTCGCACTGGACACGGAGGCCAGCAGCTTTCACCGCTACCAGGAACGGGTATGCCTGGTGCAATTGAGCGACCGTGAACGCACCCTGCTCGTCGATCCGTTGGCCATCACCGACCTGGCCCCGCTGGGCACCATGCTTGCCGACCCTGCCATGCAAGTGGTGATCCACGATGCCGATTACGACCTGCGCATCCTGGCCAAGTACCACCGGATACGGGTGGAGAACGTGTTCGACACCTTGGTGGCCGCCGAACTCCTCAACGAACCGGAGATCGGGCTGGCCGCGCTGCTGCTCAAGTATCAAGGGGTCAAGGTGGACAAGAAGTTCCAAAAGGCCGACTGGAGCGAACGTCCGCTGCCAGCGCCCATGCTGGACTACGCCGCCGGCGATACGGCCAACCTCATCGCCCTGCGCGACATACTTGAGGAAAAGCTGCACGAGAAGGACCGCTGGACCTGGGCCGAGGAAGAGTTCGCCCTGCTGACCGATGCGCCGTTCAATCTTCCGGTTGAGGAGGAGCCTGCCTTCCTGAAAATGAAAGGCGCCAAGATGTTGAAGCCGCACCAACTGGCCGTGTTCCGGGAGGTGCATGGCTGGCGCGAAGGGCTGGCGGCGAAAATGGACCGTGCACCCTTCATGGTGTTCGGCAACGAAGCCCTCCTGAGCCTGGCCACCGAACCGCCGCGCAACATCCAGGAGGTGTTGAACAGAAAGGGGGTGAACACGCGATTGCTGCAGCGCCATGGCCAGGAACTGATGGAGGCCATCGAACGCGGCCTTCAGCTGCCCAAAGAGGAGTGGCCGCGCATACCCCGCCCAAAACGCTGGGACCGGGACGATGACTACGAAGAGCGCCTGAAGCGTTTGAAGCAGGTCCGCGACCGGTTGACCCTTGCACATGACCTGCGTCCGGGTATTGTAGCGGCCAACCAGATGCTGATGGACATAGCCCGAACACTGCCTGGCGATCTGCAGGCGTTGGCAGCCATCCCGGGCATCCGCCGATACCAGGTGGAGCATTTTGGCGATGAGCTGCTGAAGGCCCTTTAACAAGTGTTCACGCCGCGCCTGGGCCTAAGTGACCGTTGTCACTTTAACGCATAGCCATGTGACTATACGTTTGCATCGTCAATGACAAACGTCATGTCGATAGCGACCTTGGATCAACGCGTTGGGACTGAAAAGCTGGCCAAGGTCAGTGAGTTGCTGCGCGTGGCCGCCCATCCGCAACGGCTGGCCATCCTGGACGCGATCGGCATCAATGGGCGAAAGTGCAACCGCGAACTGCAGGAACTGCTCGGTATTGAGCAGGCCATCCTCAGCCAGCACCTCACCCTCCTGAAGGATCGCGGAGTGCTCGAATGCTCCAAGGAGGGCAAGTTCACCTTCTGGGCGGTGAGGCGCCCTGAACTGATGAAGATCGTCAACTGCCTCGAAGACTGCTGCGACAAGCTCTGAACCCTAACGCATGGAACTGCTCGCCTACCTCGGAGCGTTGCTCATGGGACTGTCGCTCGGCCTCATCGGTGGCGGCGGGTCCATCCTCACCGTGC
>JBEICT010000106.1:0-10832 GCA_040383865.1 Flavobacteriales bacterium
CTTCGACTTCGCTTTGCTACGGTCAGGGCCCTCAGGGTCGCGCTTTTCGCTACAACTCCGCGCCCGGATGACCGGGCTTGCGGGGTTTCCGCTGCGATCGCTCACGCGGCACCGCGCTCGGTCTTTACCTTGAGCCTTCTTTCAAATCATGAACAACGGCGATGATCGGTCCTTCCGGGTCAAGTTCTGGGCCTGGAGTTCTGGTCTCACGAGCCTCCTGCTCATCTGGTTCGTCATGCGGCGGTACTTCACGCCGGAGTTCTTCGTCCTTGATGGCTACGCGCATGTCTTTGTTCTTGGCCTGTTCGCACTGGTCCACCTGGCCATCGTCGTGTCAGCGTTCTTTATGCGGGGCCGCCGAACGGGCCGAGGACTGATGCTACCGGGGCTCTTCCTCGCCCTTGGCCTGGCCACGGTATGGACCGTCGGCGGGCTTGAACGCAAGCGCGAGACCGTCCCCACGGTGCTTTCCGCTTACTACGACGGGGACATCAACGGTGTGGGGTTGGACCTCCGAACGGACGGCACGTATCGGGCGGTGGATGCCTCCGTGCTCGGTGGCCCCACGTTCTACGGCACCTATCGGCTGGCGGGCGATACCATCGGGCTCATGGAGGCGCAGTTCCGGCTCGACGATGAGGTGTGGCGCTTTGGCAAGCGGATGGTCGTTGATGGGGATAGCATCAGGTTCCTGAGCGATCCATCCGGTTGGTCGCCGGTGATGCGGGTGACGGAGGATCGGCGACGTTGACCCCTGGATGGAGCCGCTGCATCTTCAGGACTCCGGGCTCACACCTTGGTTCCATCAGATCCTATAAGTGGCCAAATGTGCCCTTCAGTAGGTACATTTGGCCACTTATAAATGAACGCCCAGGATACCATCATCGGTCGGAAGGAGGAGCGCGCCCAACTGGAGCGTGCCCTGCGCTCGCCACGTGCGGAGCTGATCGCTGTCTTCGGCAGGCGCCGCATCGGTAAGACCTTCCTCATCCGCAGCCTGTACAAGGAGCATCTTCTGCTGGAGTGGTCCGGCATTTACCGTGGTGCCCTCTCGGACCAGCTGCACGGCTTCCACGGTGCGTTGGCGGCAAGGGGCTTCAAGCGACCTGTCCCCACCGGTTGGATGGAAGCGTTCGAACAACTTCGCGAGTACATCAACAAGGTGGCTCCCGAACGGAAGAGCAGGTCCACCAAGCGTGGTGCGGCGAAGAAGGTCATCTTCATCGATGAGTTCCCCTGGCTGGACAGCCGGCGGTCGCGCTTCCTGGCCGCCTTCAGCCACTGGTGGAACAGCTACGTCAGCAGGCGCAACGACCTGGTGGTGGTGATCTGCGGGTCGGCGGCCTCGTACATGATCCGCAAGGTGCTGAACGACCGCGGCGGGCTGCATAACCGCGTCACACAGCGCATCCGCCTCGCGCCTTTCACCTTGGGCGAGACCGAGCAACTGCTGCGCCGCAACCGCATCCGCTGGACACGCTACGATATCCTGCAACTGTACATGGCGTTGGGGGGTGTGCCCCACTACCTGGAAATGGTGGAACGGGGCGAGAGCGTGGCCCAGGCGATCGACCGGCTCTGCTTCGTCCGCAACGGCTACCTCCGCGATGAGTTCGACAACGTGTTCGCATCGCTCTTCGAGCACTCGGACAACCACGAAGCGGTGGTGCGTGTTCTGGCATCGGTGCGGCGGGGGCTCACGCGCAACTCGGTGGCAGCGAAGGCCAAGCTCCCCTCCGGCGGGCGCCTCACCGCCACCCTTACAGAACTCGAACAGTCCGGCTTCATCGAGCGCTATGCCCCGTACGATGGCAAGAAGGACCCGCTCTACCGGCTTACCGACGAGTACACCCTCTTCTACCTGCGCTACGTGGCGAACTCAAAAGCAGGCCGGGCCGGTACCTGGCAGCGGTTGATCTCCCTGCCGGCCTACCGGGCCTGGTCGGGGTTCGCGTTCGAGACGATCTGCATCAAGCATGTGGATGCGATCAAGGCGGCGCTCGGCATCAGCGGTGTGCGTTCCGTGGAAGGAAGCTGGGTGGGTAAAGGCGACGACCGCGGCGCACAGGTGGATCTGCTCATCGACCGCGATGACAACGTGATCAACCTGTGCGAGATGAAGTTCAGCAACGCTACGTTCCGCATCGATCGTGGCTACGCTGCCGAGCTGGGGGCGAAGATCGCCGCGTTCACCTCCGCCACACGCACGCGCAAGAGCGTGTTCCTCACCTTGGTCACCACGCATGGTGTCGCGGATAACGCTTACAGCCGCCAGTTGATGGAGAGCGAAGTGACCGCGGATGCACTCTTCGCATAGATCTATAAGTGGCCAAATGTGACTCCATTGTGCCACATATGGCCACTTATACGTGCCGCTGCTTTACGAGGTGAAGGGCATGTTCCTTAGGCACAGCTTGATGTTCCCGACGGCGCGACCGTTCTTCACGAAGAGCCCTTCACCGCACCTCCACATCCCGCACCCGGTACGGATCCGGTGCCCACACACCACGCTCCAACTTGGGGTGCGGCATCTGCCGGAACCGATAGCGCCCCGGTGGCAATGGCTTCATGGTGAACCCGAACGACTGAGGTTTGAGGTCCGCACAAATCTCGCCGGGGTATTGGCCGAAATAGAGGAACACATCGCGTGAGCCACCATTCTTCGGGACCGGCTGCACCTTGGCATAGGCCTCGTACTTCCCGCATGAGCCGCCGATCCAGTGGAAGGTCACGGTAAGCTCATCACGGCTGGTCGGCTCGGCCGGCAGGATCGTCAGGTCCTGCTCGGAGATCTCCGTCCAGATGCTGTCCGGGTCCACGGTGTATTCGATCACCTTGCTCTGCTCCACGTAGCGGTAGTTCGGTGGATCCAGCGTGCCGAACATGTTCTGTACGGAAGCCGGCTCCCACCAAGCGCTCAGCTGCAGCACCCGCTTGAACTCCCTGTCCAGCTCCGGGTAGGCGCTGCCGTTCAGGTCCACTCGGTGGATGCTGCCGTCGGTCTCGATGGTGACCATGGCGGAGAGCGTCACCCGCGCGTCGGTGCGTTCGATCAAGGGCTTGCTGAAGCGGGCCGCAATGAACCGTTCGAAGTTGACCATGCCACCGGGATAGCTGGCATCGCGCGCGGCCGTCGGTGGCATGCGCGGAACGCGCTTCACGAAGGGCATCAGGTCCGGGATGCGCACTTCGGCGTGCATGCCACCGCCGCGCGTAAACACCAAGCGACCACCATGGCAGGCCAGGGTGTCCACCGCACCGAAGGGATGCTCCCGGCTCCAGCCGGGGCGCTGCGTATCGCGTCGTTGAAGGTCCTCGGCCTGGTCGGCCAGGCACTTCATGATGCGGTCCATGTCCAGCTCGAATTCCCCTTGCGTGAACTGTAGCCGCAGGGTGAGGCCCATCAGTAGCGGGTCGTAGTTCAGGTATACGTTCATCATGGCGCCCCCGGGGTTGTATCGAATGCTCCATGGGCGATCGTCGTTGGATGCGTTCACCATGAAGGAGAGCACACTGACCCCGATGGCGGGGCGCAGGTCTTCCACCGTCAACGTGTCGTTGCCCGGCGTGATGACCATGTACTGTGCCCTTCCGTCCCGGACCAGCTCATGGTCCAGGGTCACCACCACGTGGAGCGGACGTTCCATGGATCCGGGTTGGGCCGTGGTCAATGCACAGAACAGGAGGAGGGTGAATGTCGTGTGGCCGCGCATGTTGCTCAGTACACGCTGTCCGTGTGCGTGGTTCATTTGATGCTGAAGTGGGGCTTTTGGGGACTTTTTTCCCCACTTCTCAGGTACTCATCGACAGACAAAGCAATTGGTCTTTGGGAGTCTTTCCTGGTTCTTGCGAGAAATGCCGAAGAGCGCCTCCTATTTTAGGCGCCGCAACGCTTCCCATGGCCGGCAACACTTTCGGTAGCCTGTTCCGTTTGACCACCTTTGGCGAGAGCCATGGGCCTGCCATCGGCGGGGTGCTGGATGGGTGTCCTGCAGGCCTGTCCTTGGATACTGCGTTGGTGCAAGCTGAATTGGATCGGCGTCGGCCCGGCAGCACTCCTCTGGGCACCGCACGCGAGGAGGGTGATGTCGTGGAGTTCCTTAGCGGATTGTTCGATGGACTTTCCCTGGGCACGCCCATCGGCTTCGTTATCCGGAACAAGGATGCGCGAGCCAGTGACTACGATCACCTTAAGGACGTATTTCGACCGGGTCATGCGGACCTTACATGGCAGGCGAAGTATGGTATACGCGATCATCGTGGCGGAGGACGGAGCAGTGCGCGAGAGACCGCCAGCCGAGTGGTCGGTGGCGCCATTGCCCGACAGTTCTTGGTCACGGAGGGGATCTCGGTCTCCGCTTATGTCAGTCAGGTCGGTGCCATTCGCACTGGCTTGGGGCCCGAGGAACTCGATCTGGAGCAACGCTGGTCCGATCCGGTGCGTTGTCCCGATCCAGCGGCCAGTGCTCGTATGGCCGCGCTCATTGAAGAGGTACGCGCCGAAGGAGATTCGGTGGGAGGGGTGGTGGCGTGCCGGGTCGATGGCCTGCCCATGGGCCTTGGAGAGCCCGTTTTCGACCGCTTGGAGGCCGATCTGGCCAAGGCCATGCTGGGCATCAATGCGACGCGCGGTTTTCAGCATGGCAGTGGCTTCAGTGCCGCGGCCATGCGCGGATCGGAGCATAACCTGTTGTCCCAGGGCGGTACATTGGGCGGAATAAGTGATGGAACTGCGCTCTACTTCGAGGTCGCCTTCAAGCCACCGTCCACCATCGCCAAGGCCCAACGTGCAATGACCAGCTCGGGTGAGGTGGTGGTCCTTGAGGCCAAGGGCAGGCATGATCCATGCGTAGTGCCCCGAGCAGTACCCATCGTGGAGGCCATGGCCTGCCTTGTGCTGGCGGACCACCTTTTGCGGCATCGCAGCGCGAGGCTGTGATCGGGTATTGAGATCATTGTCAACCATTGAGGCGTGAACAAACCCGGACAGGGTAACGGGAGGGGATAGGCTGTTCGGGAACGATCTTTGCACGTAAAGGGACGTGTCCGGATGCCAAGGCCTTTCTGACACTCCTGTTCTCGCAGAAGTACCTCACTTATCCTCATCGACCATGGCCAAGTGGACCAAACGCATCCTGCTCTCGCTCGGCTTACTCATCGTGCTCGTTAGTGCGGCGGCCATCATCCTGCCGTTCGTGTTCAAGGACAAGATCGAGGCGGCGGTAAAGAACGAGGTGAACAAGAACCTGAACGCGGTAGTGGACTGGGGGGAATGGGAGATCACCATCCTCAAAAGCTTCCCGGACCTCACGGTGGAGATCGCCGACGTGAAGGTCACCAACGTGGCACCGTTCGAGGGTTTGGACCTGGCGCGCATCGGTTCGCTTACCGCCACGGTGGATATCAAGAGCTTGTTCGGGGACAAGATCGACATCAAGCGCATCGGGTTGGTGAAGCCCCGCATCCATATCAAAGTGCTGGAGGATGGCACTGCCAATTGGGACATCGCCAAGGCGGATACCACAGCTGCCGCGCCATCGGACACGGCATCAGCGTTCAACATCGGCCTACGCGAGTATTGGATCGAGGATGGACCCTTCATATATGACGATGCATCGCTGACCTACTATATGGACATCAAGGGCCTGGACCATAAAGGCAACGGCGACTTCACGCAGGACCTGTTCACGCTGAGCACCACCACCCAGGCCGATACGGCCAATGTGGTGTTCGATGGTATCCGCTACCTCAAGAACGTGAAAGCGGATATCAAGGCCGACTTGAACATGGACATGCCCAACATGAAGTTCACCTTCAAGGACAATGAGGCCGTGATCAACCAGTTGGTACTGGGCCTTGATGGCTGGTTGGCCATGCCCGGCGATGACATCGACATGGACCTCACTTGGAACGCCCGGAAGACCGACTTCGCCACCCTGTTGTCCCTGGTGCCTGCGGAGTTCGCGTCCGACCTCAGCGGGGTGAAAATGAGCGGCAAGGCGGCCTTCAGCGGGTTCGTGAAAGGCACCTACAACGACACCAACATGCCTGGCTTTGGTGTGGTGGTGGACGTGGACAACGGCCGCTTCAAGTACCCCGACCTGCCGGCCGCTGTGGAGAACATCTTCGTGGACCTGAAGGTGAACAGCCCGGGTGGTACGGATATGGACCGCATGGTGGTCGATCTCAAACGGTTCTCGCTCACCATGGCCGGTAACCCTGTCGAGGCCCGCATGTACCTCACCACGCCGATCAGCGATCCCAATGTGGATGCCGAACTGAAGGCCAAGCTCGACCTGGCCAGCGTGAAGCAGGTGGTACCCATGAAAGAGGACCTCACCGGCCGATTGGACGCGGATGTGCACATGAAGGGGCGTATGAGCGACGTGGAGGCCCAGCACTACGACAAGTTCACGGCCGATGGCGAGCTCATCCTGCAAGGCATGAGCTACACCAGCGATTCCATGCCGCCGGTCGGTATCAGCAAACTGCATTTCGACTTCAGTCCGAAATTCCTGGAACTGGTCAGCTTCGATGGAACGCTCGGCAGCAGCAGCATCCAGGCCAAGGGGCGGATGGACAACTACCTGCAATGGTGGTTGAAGGACAGCACGCTCGTGGGATCCTTAGATCTGGTCGCGAACAAGTTCGACCTGAACGAGCTGATGGGCACCCAGTCCACGTCCTCGACCCCGGCGGCACCCGCCGATACGGTCCCGATGAGCGTGATCGAAGTGCCGGCCAACATCGATTTCCGCATGGGCCTGGCCGTGAAGGAGGTGATCTACGACAACCTTTCCCTGACCAACATCCGCGGCGGTCTGCGCGTGCATGATCAGCGCGCCGAACTGAACGATGTGTTCTTCAACCTGTTCGACGGCAGTGTGGCCATGGAGGGCGATTACGTGACCACCGATGTGAACAAGCCCGCTTTCGACCTGCGCTACGATGTGCGCGACATGGACATCGAAAAGGCTGTGACCTATATCGAGACCATCCAGAAGATGGCGCCCATCGCCAAGACCTGCAAGGGCAAGTTCAGCACCGACCTCACCATGAAGGGCGCGCTGGACCAGCACATGGAGCCCGACATGAACGCCCTTACCGGCCTCGGAACACTGCGTACCAAGAACGTTCGTGTGGATGGGTTCCAGCCCTTGGTGGACCTGGCCAAGGCGCTCAAGATCAAAGAGATCGAGAACACCACCCTGCAGGACGTCAACTTCACCTATCGTTTCCAGGACGGGAAGATGATCACCGATCCCTTCGATGTGAAGATCGATCGCATCAAGGCCAATGTGGGCGGAAGCACGGCCTTCGCCGATCAGGCCATCGATTATCTGATGAAGGCCAAAGTGCCCACGGCCATGTTCGGTGCTGCTGCGGCCCAGACCGCCGGCAACCTGCTGGGTGAGGCCAACCGGTTCCTGGGTGCCAACATGCAGGTGCCCACCGAGCTCGATGCCACCATCCGGATCACCGGTACCATCGATAAGCCCATCGTGAAACCGGTGTTCGCCGGCGGATCCACCAATGTGCAGGAAGTGATCAAGGAGGAGATCAAGCAGGAACTGAACGAGCAGATCTCCAAGGCCAAGGAAGAGGCTATTGCCAAGGCCCGCGAAGAGGCCGCGCGTTTGGTGGCCGAGGCACAGAAACAAGCCGATCAACTGAAGGCCGATGCCCGGCGCGAGGCAGCACGCTTGAAGGCCGAAGGGTATGCTCAGGCCGATAAGCTGGTGAACGATGCCAGGGACCCCATCTCCAAGGCTGCGGCAAGGATGGCGGCGGACAAGCTGAAGACGGAGGCTGATAAGAAGGAGGCACAGGCCATTGCCGAAGCGGACAAACGTGCCGATGGCATGGTGGAATCGGCCCGCAAGAAGGGTGATGACATGATCCGCAAGGCCGAGGAGACCGATACGACCGTGAAGTGAGCGCAATAGCAATGGACCAGAGGTTGAAAGGGGAAGGGTTGGAAGGAGGGAAGGCCTCTTTCGGAGCGTTCGCGAACGTGTGCTTTGTGTTCGTGATGCTGCTGTTGACCGCGCCTTCGGCGGTGGTCGCGCAGGACGATGCCGATCCATGCGCCCTGCCCGCGGACAAGAAGATCGTGAAGTTGCTGGATGATGCGGCCAAGGCCAAGGACCCGGCCCAACGTCACGCCAAGCTCAAGAGCACGCTGGAGATCGACCCGGAATGCGTCGAGTGCAACTTCCGCCTCGGGCTCTCCGCCTATCGTATTGGCCGTGAAAGTGGCAAGGGCTTCGCTGCCGCCATCAAGTACCTGGAAAAGGTGCAGGCCACCTGCCCAAGCTACCACAGCGATGTGCCTTACACGCTCGGCACCATGTATTATGCGGAGGACAATTTCGCCGAGGCGGCCAAGGCGTTCGAGGCGTTCCGCAAGTTCCCCAGCGACGATGCCACGCGCATGTCCAAGGATTACGACAAGAAGTACCAGGATGTGGAGGAGGTGATGCCCGAGCTGCAGTTCTACGTCGATTTCTACAAGAACACGGCGCCCTTGAACCCTCGCTCATTGGCCAATGTGAGCACGGTGGATGATGAGTACCTGCCCATGTTCTCGCCGGACAATGAGCTCATCTTTTTCACCCGCAAGCGTATGGTGCGGGCCAAGGGCGACATCGTTTCACGCGAAGTGGAGGAACTGATGGAGGCCCGTCGACCCAATGCGGGCACTGACTTCGATCCCGCACGCATCCTTCCCGAGCCGTTCAACACCGGCGACAACTACGGTGGTGTCACCATCAGCGTGAACAACAAGGAGATGTTCGTCACCGTGTGCGAGCCGCCCGACAGCCGCGGCTATCGCAATTGCGACATCTACCGCACCCATTACGACAGTCGTTTCAACCTCGACTACGGAGGCCAGGACTGGGAGTGGACCGGACTGGAGAGCCTGGGGCCGAACATCAACACGCCCGATGGCTGGGAGAGCCAGCCCTCGCTCAGTGGCGATGGTCGAACACTCTACTTCGCCACCAACCGCTCCAACACCGATGGCATCGACATCTTCCAGAGCACACGTAACGAGAAAGGGGAGTGGTCCAAGGCCATGCCGGTGAAGGGCATCAATACCTATGGCAACGAGAAGGCTCCCTTCATGCACAGCGACAGCCGGACGCTCTACTTCGCGGCCAAGCCGGACACTGCCGGTCGTGGGCACAAGAGCATGGGTGGCTACGATATCTTCTTCAGCAAACTGAACGATGACGGCACCTGGACCAAAGCGAAGAACATCGGACATCCCATCAACACCGACCAGGATGAGCATGGCCTGATCGTGAGCACGGACGGCCGCACGGCCTACTTCGCCAGCGGGCGTTTAAAGGGTGCTGGAGGGCTGGACATCTACGGGTTCGACCTGCCCGTGAACGTACGTCCCGACGAAGTGCTCCTGGTAAAGGGCCAGGTGCGCGACGACAAGGGGCAGGTGGTGAAGGACGCCACAGTGGAGATCAAGTACATGGACACGCGGAAGACCGAGATCATCCAGGTGGACAACGCGGATGGCCGCTATGCCACGGTGGTGAAGCTGCGCCCGGGTGCCGATGTGGTGATGACCGTAAAGAAGCAGGACCACGTGTTCGAGTCGCACAGTTTCAGTGCGGAGGACAGTGTGAAGGCGGGTGTTGCCGCCATGGACATGACCGTGCGGAAGATCGAGGTGGGCAAGAGCTACCGCGTCAACGACATCAAGTTCGGGAGCAACTCGGCGGCCATCACCAAGGCCAGTGAGCATATCCTCGACGAGCTCATTGTGTTCATGAAGGAGAATCCCACCGTGAAGATCCGCGTGGAGGGACATACGGATAACATCGGTCGCCTGGAGGACAACACGGCCCTGAGCAACGATCGGGCCTTCACCGTTATGGAGTACCTTCAACAGCACGGTATCGGCGGACCACGTCTGGCGTTCAAGGGACTTGGCCCTAGCCAGCCGGTGGCCACCAACGATACACCGGAGGGTCGGGCGCTGAACCGCCGGACCGAGTTCGTCATCACAGGGCGTTGAACGTATCTGCCATGAAGGATAGAACCGTCAAGCCCCGTATGGTTTTCTACAAGTCCATGAAAGCCCTAGCGCTGTTCCTGCTCGCTTGGTTGCCTGCATTGGCTGTTGCGCAACTTTCACAAGGCGGCGTGCCTCCCGGTTGGGAGCTGTCCGACGGTCCCCGCGTCGAGGTCCCGGTGGTGTCGCTCCCGGTTCTGGAAGATGTTCCCGACGATACCAGCACGGTGGGTTTTCGTTATGGAACACAACGGATGGTAGAGGTCGATGTGATCCGCGATGGTGTATGGACGGTCCTGGACGATGGCCGCCGAATGGCCCAGGTGGTCCTGCATTCGCCTGGTGCCGCCATGCTCAGTGTCCAGTTCGCGCGATGGGACCTGCCGAACGGCGCCGAGGTGTTCCTCTATGACATGGCCCGCACCCGCTCGATCGGTGCGTTCACGGCCTCCAACCGCCAACCCGACGGGACCATGGCCACGGAGCTGCTTCCGGGAGATTCCGTGGTGGTCGAGGTTGTACTGCCCGGGCTGGTGCGCGCCGGTGAACTGCGCGTGGCCTCCGTCACCCATGCCTTCTTCGATCCGTTCGCACGCGCTTCGGCCACCGAGGAACGCGACTTCGACCCCGGTTACCAGAGCTCACCCTGCCACATCGGCATCAACTGCCCGAACGCTGCCGCTTGGCAGCAGCAGAAGCGCGCTGTGGCGATGTTCCTTCGCCCCGATGGTGGCGGTTGCACCGGTACCTTGTTGAACAATACGCAGACCCCGGGAAGGCCCTATTTCCATGTGGC
>JBEICT010000107.1:0-10725 GCA_040383865.1 Flavobacteriales bacterium
CCTTGTAGATATCGATGCCGGTGATGCCCGACATTCCCACGTAGGCCGCGAAGAGCGCAAGCGCGGTGAGCGCGGCGGAAGCGATGGCGAAGCCTTTGCCCGTAGCGGCGGTGGTGTTCCCCACGGCGTCCAGGTTGTCCGTGCGCTCACGCACCTCTTTCGGAAGGCCGCTCATTTCAGCGATGCCACCGGCGTTGTCCGCAATGGGACCGAAGGCATCAATGGCAAGCTGCATGGCCGTTGTTGCCATCATGCCAGCTGCCGCAATGGCCACACCGTACATGCCGGCCAGGGTGAACGAACCCCAGATACCCGCTGCGAGGATGATGATGGGGAGCACCGTGCTCTCCATGCCCATGGCCAGACCACCGATCACGTTGGTGCCGTGGCCGGTGCCGCTCTTCTGCACGATGCTGTCCACCGGGCGACGGCCCATGCTGGTGTAGTACTCGGTCACCAGGCTCATCAGCGTGCCCACAACAAGGCCGAGCAGAATGGCCCAGTACACGTTCATGCTGGTCACATCAACGGATTCGCCATTGCGCACGAATTGCATGGTCTCGGGCATCATCCACTGCACCAGGAAGTAGCTGGAGATGGCGACAAGGACCATGGAGCCCATATTGCCCTTGTTCAAGGCGGCCATCACGCTGTCGGTATCCTTGTTGATCTTCACGAAGAAGGTACCCACAATGCTGAAGAGCACGCCCAGACCGGCGATCACCATGGGGAGCAGGATCGGGGCCATGCCACCGAAGTTGTCGGCGCTCACCACTTCGCGGCCCAGCACCATGGTGGCAAGCATGGTGGCCACGTAGCTGCCGAACAGGTCGGCGCCCATACCGGCCACGTCGCCCACGTTGTCGCCCACGTTGTCGGCGATGGTGGCGGGGTTGCGGGCATCATCCTCAGGGATACCGGCCTCCACCTTGCCCACGAGATCGGCGCCCACATCGGCCGCCTTGGTGTAAATGCCACCACCCACACGGGCGAAGAGCGCAATGGATTCGGCACCGAGCGAGAACCCGGCAAGCACTTCGAGGCACTTCATCATCTCCTCACCATTGGCACTTGCGTCACCCACGTACATGCGCAGGAACACGATGAAGAGCGTACTGAGACCCACCACGGCCAGACCGGCCACACCGAGACCCATCACGGTACCGCCGGTGAAGCTGACCTTGAGGCCCTGGGCCAGGCTGGTACGTGCGGCCTGCGTGGTGCGCACGTTGGCCTTGGTGGCGATGCTCATGCCGATCCAACCGGCGAAAGCGCTGAAGAATGCACCGATGAGGAAGGCGATGGCAATGACCCAGTCGCTGTGCGCCACGAGCGTACCGCTCCAGGCCAGTACTACGGCAGCGATCGCAGCGAACACGCCGAGCACTTTCCACTCGGCCCTCAGGAAGGCACTGGCACCACGGGCGATGTAGCCAGCGAGCTCCTGCATGTTGGCATCGCCAGCATCCTGTTTGTTCACCCACATGGCCTTGGCCACCATCACCACCAGGCCCACAAGGCCCATCAGGGGGATGTAATACATCAGTTCACTTACCATCTCAGTTCGGTTGATCGTTCGTTAACGTCCTGTTATTCAGCGAAAAAGCAATGCCCGTTGCATTGCAGGGGCGCAAAAATAGGCGAATGGGTGAAAGTGCGTGTATCCAACCGCCGGGTCATCGCAAGATCGTCGTCCGGCATCAGGGACTATGAACACCCAGCACGTGGGTGAATCCCAGTTCACCCCGGCCTAGCCTGAGGTCAACACTGTCGCGGCCTGAAAGCGCCCTCAGGTCATCGCCCCGCAGCTGTAAACGGAACGTGGACTCCCCTTGGCCAGGGTGGAGGACATGCACGTACTTCGAGCCCACCCTGTCCCTGGCACCGCCTTCCAGCGCGCACCGCACCACAGTGACACGGGCCTTGGCACTTTCGCGATCGATCCAGGCCGTGCCGAGCACCACCAAGGCCACCACGCTGAGGAACAGGCCCACCACCGCACCGCCGCGTGCCTCCGAATTCCGCTGGTAATAGCCGGGCACCATGCGCCCGATCGACCACAGCACAAAGGCCGCCGTCAATACCCCGGCCCCACCCATCAGCAAAGCGAAGCGCCCCTCCTCCACCCTGTTCTCCACATGGCGACCCATCGGCACCATGCACACCATGGTCGCGAACAGCACGACGTAAGAGGCCTGATGGACCACGCGTTCCGCGCGTTCCTGGAAACGGAGAGGTGTACCATACATCCGGCCCGTTCCGGTAGCGATGATGGGCGGTCGCCAGCACAGATATCGCGCCCAGGTTGGCCAGGATCAACCAGCCTCCAATGAGCAACAGCGGAAGACCCCACCATTTCGACGGCAAGGGCAGCACGGCCAACAAGGCCAATACACCAACACCTGCAAGCACACGCAGGGCGAAGTGCAGGTACAACTTGCGGAAGCCGCGCTCCACCTCGGCTGGGTTACTATTGGACATGGATTGTGAAGATACGCGGCAATATGGGCGGCACTCGAAGCGCAAGCCCCGGGCACGAAATCGCTTTGGCGAGCCTGTCATTGAAGTCGGTATGTCGAATAGTCATGATTAGAAAGATGGACGAACAGCGCTGAACCAATGTGAAAACCATCTTGAAGCGATACTCAAGGAATGACACCAGGAGTTATCAACACCAACGGGCAGGAGACGATTATTTATTGCTATATTCGAGAAAACTATCGGCAATGCTACCCGCTACCCGCTACCCGCTACCCGCTAGACGCGCCAGAGCCTGAGCATAGTGCTAAGAATTCCTATCACGCGCAGTATGATAACAGCACTGCGATTCGAAAGTTGGTGTGGAGCATTCTTGTAATGCTGGCATTTATCAACCCCATACAGGGGCAATCATTCATTAATGACCTGATTGACGCCGTTCTGGGCTGCCCGCCATTCGCGCCGCCCGATGGAGTTGAGGGAATTCCAGCGAACAATTGGAACTTATGCCCCAACCAAGATTGGCGCTTAGTCTTTCACGATGAATTCAATGGGGACATGATCAACTCGGAGAAGTGGCTGACTTACTATCCATTCACTGCTGATGGATCCGACCAGGCGATGATCACGAGGACCTCGGAGGATGCAATGGGAGTGAATCTCGACGAGAATGTCTTTCAAGAGAACGGAATGCTCAAGATCAGAGTGAAAAATGAACAGGTAAACTGGTTTGGACAGACAAAAGAATTCTCGACCGGGGTCATCTACTCACGTGGCAACTGGAAATTCTACAAAGGCAGGTTTGAGATTCGCTGCAAAATACCCTATGCCTCGGGAGCGCCTCTACTATGGCCAGCATTCTGGATGCATGGAGGCATTCCCGGCATGACCAACTCAGAATCAGAAATCGATGTATTCGAATTTTGCGGACACCAGCCCGCTGTCATCAAGACCGATATGCACCGATTCTACGAGGGAGGCGGTTCGCGATACGATTGTCATTCTGCGGCATCCATTTCTGGAGCGCAGGGGTATCATTCTTCATTCCATGTCTTCGCGGTGGAGTGGGACCACTACTACCTCAGGTGGTACGTTGATGGTCAGCTGATCAGGTCCGATTGCTCGTTGATAACGCTGGGCGGCCAGTCAGTATCCGGTTGCAATGTGGCGCAAGGGACATACGGAAGGAATCCGAAATTCCCTCGTGCTGGTGCCCAATTGAATGTCATTGCGAATTGCGCGGTTGCACGATCCGGACAAAATGAGTTCTGTGGTTCACAGAATCAGTCATCGTCCGCATTCCCAGTTGACTTCGAGATAGACTGGATCAGGGTTTACCAACGCGAAGGCCAAGCGCATCACCCTGCCCTTTATACCTCGTCTGATCAACTTAACATTCACACAACTCACCAGACCCTTTGTCAGAACCAAGAAGCCACCGTTACCCTGAGTGGCCCAGCAGGCAATATTCAATGGACATTAGGACCACATCTGGAGAGAGTCAGTGCCACGGGGAATTCCATTACGATCAGAGCTACCGCTGGTGCTTCATCCGGCTCATGGGTGACGGCGTCTTCAACTGGCGCTCCGCTTTCTTCTGGTAACGGCACCAGGTCCATCACGATACAAGTTGGCGCCCCAGTCGCGTCCTATTCCTCAGTGACTGTCGCCCCTTGCGGCAATATCATCGAAATGACTTGCTACACCGGGCCGAATGACATGAACGTTAACCATGAATACTACATCAACAACCAGCAGCTCAGTGAAAGCTGCATCACGCTAGGCAACTATTACCCCATACTGCCTTGGCACCATCAAGCTTGGTACTGCACTGGGGAGAATCCTGGCGACTTCTGCATGCCGTGGGAAATGCGTGTGAGCAATGCTTGCGGTTCGGATTCAAGACAGGGCATCATTGCGGATAATTGCGTGTACGGGCCTTGTAACGTGATCGATCCCGTAGATGTTGATGAACTCGTGGCATTGATAACGAACTATCCCAATCCATCGACCGACTTCACACTCATCAGTATCGATGAACGCATCGACCTCTCGATCATCAAAGAAATCGAGGTCCTTAGGGCGGCTGATGCTTCATCACGGTGGAAGCTAAGCAAGGTGAACGAGCGGCTCATTTCGATCCCCACACTCAACTGGGAATCTGGAATCTACTACGTGCTAATCACGATGTCGAATGACGCAGCGCGAACCAAGCTGCAGTTCAAGCTCTGACGCACGATGGCTACTTGCCGTTTTGAGACGGACTTGCTTCGTGGACTGCTTGTCGGGGTCCTAGCATTATCCAGTTGCGCCTTCGCCGCTGCCCAGACCATCGATGCCTATGCCGGTTACGGGCATGGGGAGTTCCTTAGCGGAAAGGGCACCTATGGCCGTCAGTCAGCGAGAAGGACGCTCTCTTCAATCGATGTCAACCATGCCGGCTTGCGGTACGCCGATTCCATGTCTGCGGCCTTCAGCATGCGTTTCATGCTGGGGGTGGAGCAATGGCGCTTGCACGAATCAAGTGTGGCCTGGCTGAACAGGTCTGACGTGGAG
Source organism: Flavobacteriales bacterium (assembly GCA_040383865.1). Lineage (GTDB taxonomy): Bacteria > Bacteroidota > Bacteroidia > Flavobacteriales_F > PHOS-HE28 > PHOS-HE28. Next base: position 5,035 of record JBEICT010000107.1, read on the forward strand.
CTTCGGGTGTTGTATTTGCAAATGGGCTGGGAGCCCGCGTGGAGACCCATACGGTCAGCGCGGAGGATGGTGCTCTCGGCACCGGTATTTCTCAGCTTCCGAACCTCCGCCCGCGCCACCGGTACCACTTGGTCCTACTACCCGGTGGATACGAGCTACTCACTTAATAACGAGCGTAGCTACTTCGGAGGCTTCAATATCAGCCCGCAGTTGGCATTGGCCTATGAAGTACCCTTATCGCCCACCATGGGGCTGGCATTGGGCGGCTTCGCTTCGTTTGGCCTATTCGACCAGGATGGGCCGCCGATCTGGAACAGCCAATACCTGTTCGGTTTCCGAGCGGCGCTTTATCACAATAGGCTGGCTAGCCAGTTGTTGCGGCAACGCAGCACTGCTTCGGATTGAGCCGCTGTTTGCAAAGGCCAATTCAGTCCCCCTACTTCACCAGGTACATCGCCTCTTTCACCGCTCGCACCACGCGCTCCACACTGGGCAGGCTGGCGTCAATGAGCGATGGCGTGAATGGCAGGGGCGTATCGGCCTGGCAAACGCGCAGCACCGGGGCATCCAAGTGATCAAAGGCATCCTTCTGCACACGGTAGGCGATCTCGCTGGCCACACTGCCGAAGGGCCAGTTCTCGTCCACCACCACCAGGCGGTTGGTCTTGCGTACGCTTTTCAGGATGGTCGTATGGTCCAGCGGACGGATGGTGCGCAGGTCGATCACCTCGGCGTTGACCCCTTCCTTGGCCAGCTCCTCTGCAGCGCCCAAGGCCACCTTCATCATTTTGTTGAAGGAAACGATGGTGACATCGGTGCCTTCGCGCTTCACATCGGCCACACCGATGGGCAGCAGGTACTCGCCGTCCGGGATCTCGCCCTTGTCGCCGTACATGCGCTCGCTCTCCATGAAGAGCACGGGGTCGTTGTCGCGGATGGCGGCCTTCAGCAGGCCCTTGGCATCATAAGGATTGCTGGGGCTGATGACCTTGAGGCCGGGGATGTTGGCGTACATTGCCTCGAAGCTCTGGCTGTGCGTGGCGGCCAGCTGGCCTGCGCTACCGTTGCCACCGCGGAACACGATGGGCACGTGGAACTGGCCACCGCTCATCTGTAGCATCTTGGCCGCGTGGTTGATGATCTGGTCGGCCGCCAGGATGGCGAAGTTCCAGGTCATGTACTCCACGATGGGGCGCAGACCGTTCATGGCGGCGCCCACACCGATGGCGCTGAAGCCCAGCTCGGCGATGGGCGTATCGATGACGCGCTTGGCACCGAACTCGGCCAGCATGCCCTTGCTCACCTTGTAGGCGCCGTCGTACTCGGCCACCTCCTCGCCCATGAGGAACACGGTGGGGTCGCGACGCATCTCTTCGCTCATGGCCTCACAAAGGGCCTCACGGAACTGCACGGTACGCATGTTCGGTCGTTTCGGAATGGGGGCCAAAGGTAGCTGCCAAGAGCCGATGCGGTCGCACCCCAAAAGGCCCTCGATCAATGAAAGGGATCACGCTTGCTAGGGGTGGCCATCACGCCCGCCCTCCAGCACCAACTCCTGTTTCACCACTTGCACCGCATTCGTGGTAGGCTGAATGGGACGACCGTGTTCCTTCGCCCAGACATCGATGAACTCGGCGCCAAGGAAAAAGATCTGCGAGCTGTAATAGACCCAGAGCAGCAGCGAGATCAAGCTGGCCGCCGCGCCAAAGGCCGAAGCAGGGTTGGACAATTGGAAGTAGTACGCGAGGGCGTATTCGCCCACGGCGAACAGCAAGGTGGTGAGCACCGCCCCGGGCAGCACGTCGCGCCAGGTCACCCGCGCGTCGGGCAGGTATTTGAAAAGGGCAGCGAACACGCCCACGGTCATGGCGAAGGAAACCCCGTTGGAGATCGCCACCACCAGAATGCCGGCCATGCCGGGCAACCATGAGACGATCTGATCGGAGAACGCGGTGACCAAGGCACTGAGCAGGAAGCTCACGACCATAAGGAAGCCCATGCCCAGCACAAAGGAGAAGGAAAGCAGCCGTGCGATGATCAGTCCCAGGATGCTGTTGCGCGGCTTCGGCTTGATCTCCCAAATGCGGTTGATCGAGTTCTTCAGTGCATTGAACACCCCCGTGGCACCGACCACCAACGTGGCCAGGCCGACCACCGTGGCCACAATACCCTGACCGCTCTGGAAGGCATTTCCCAACAGACCCTGCAAAGCCTTGGCCGTATCCTCCCCCACGAACCCACTGAGCCGCACGAACAGCTGCCCTTCCGCCGCAGCAGGTCCCGCCAAAAGACCCGCCACCGCGATGACCACCACCAGCATGGGCATGATGGAGAAGATGGTGTAGAAGGCCAGCGCCGCTCCGAGGTCCAGCGTATCATCCTCGCTATAGGCACGGAACACCAAACGCACATAGCGCCAGGTGGTGAACACAAGCTCGCGGAGGAACTGTACCGAGCGCTTCAGCATTGCCGTACTTCTATTTCAGCACGAGCAAGCACTTGACACCCATGGCCACCGGACCCACCACCATCGATCAAGGCTTAAGGAACCGCACCGTATGCTGAACGCCATCGACGGACAGCACCACCAAATGCGCACCCGTGTTGAGCGAGGTCATTGGCCAGGACACACGGCTGCCGGCCGGGAATCGCGACCTCAGGACATTTCGTCCCACCACATCGAGCACCACGGCATCCACAAGGCCACCGGCCTCAGTAAGGTCCAGCACCAAGGCATCGGCCCGCTCATCGTACCAGGCCTGCAGGCTGGGGCGGGCGGCCTCATCGATACCCACGGTGGTCACGGCCAGGCAGATCGAGGTATCGGCACAACCCGATTGCTGCACGATCACCGCGTAATTGCCGTTCGCGGTGGCGGTGTAGAACTGCTGCGTGGCACCTTGAATGGGGGCATAGCCATTGTCGCAGTTCACCCACTGCCAAGTGGCCGGGCTCCCCTGCGCGATCAGGGTTAAATTGTTCTGCACCACACCCACGTTCACCGGAGTGACCGCGAGGTTGAGCACCACCACCGAATCGCAGCCACCTGCCGTGGGGAAGACCTCGGAATAGATGCCCGCCGCACTGAGCTGTTGGCTGCCCAGAGTATAGGTCTGGCCCGAGCATATGGTGACCGAGTTGGTGCCCAGCAAAGGGCTGCCGGCCACCCAATTACTGGACGTACCGGTCAGCGCCAGACCCGAGGCCACCCCGTTCTGGTGGCCCGTGGCATCGATCACGTTCGTGAGGCCGGTATTGGTGCCTCCGGTGATGCCTTGGTCCATGCGGTAGTACAGCTTCAGGTCGGTGTCCGATGGGTCGGCATTGTAGTTCATGATGCAGGCCACCTCGGCGGCCGTCAGTCCGCGCGACCACAGGGTCACCTCATCCACCATGCCATCGAGGAAGATCTCCGTGGAACCAGGGATAGGCATGTTACCGATGCGGAAGACACCGGCGGTGGTGGTAATTAGCCCGTTGGCCGGTACGGAGCCTACGGATACGCCGTTGTGATACATGGCAAGCAGGCTCCCATCGTACGTCAACGCCAGGTGCTGCCAGGTATTCAATGTCAACAGGCCCGTTGAATCCACAGTGAACACCGTATTGGCGCTGTTCCGCAACCGGCCTTCCAGGGTGGTTCCATAGGTCTGAAGCAGGTAGAAATCGCAGAACGTATTGTCGCGGAACCCGGCAAAGGCCTCCATGTTCGGCCAGTTGGCGTTCTGGGTGGGGTAGACCCAACAGGTCATACTGAAACCCGCAGCATTGGCGATCTGCGCCGATCCGTTGGCCACTGTCACCTCGTCGTTAACACCATCGAAGTCCAAGGCATTCTGGACCTGGGCGGCAGCCGTGAGGCACAACGGAGATAGGCAGAGCAGGGTAACCTTCCGGACCATGGTAAAGGATTAAGTGGAGGTGAAGCTAAGCACTGCCGCGGTCCAACGGCACCCTGCCAGGGCCAGTGCCCGTTGGCATGGCGTCCGTAAGTTTGCGCCCCCAAGAACAACGCTACAGCGTTCAACGTTCCTTCCGAAATGAAGATCCTCGTCCTTTTGAGCCAGGTGCCTGACACCACCTCGCGCATCGCTTTCACGAAAAACAACACGCAATACGATGCGTCAGGCATCACGTTCATCGTGAACCCCTACGATGAATGGTACGCTTTGGTACGCGCCTTGGAATTGAAGGAGGCCGCCGGAACGGGTACCGTGACCACCATCACCGTGGGCGGTGCCGATACCGAGGCCACCATCCGCAAGGGCCTGGCCATTGGAGCCGACGAGGCCGTGCGCGTGGATGCACAGCCCTCCGACGCCATGCAGGTGGCCGAACAGATCGCCGCCTATGCCAAGGACAAGGGCTTCGACCTGGTGATGGCCGGCAAAGAGACCATTGACCACAACGGTGGGCAAGTGGGGGCCATGGTGGCCGAACTGCTCGACCTGCCCTACGTGCCCATGGCCAGCAAACTGGACATCGCTGGAACGACCGCCACCGTGGAACGGGATGTGCCCGGTGGCGTGGAAGTTCTGGAGGCGGCACTGCCGCTGGTGATCGGTGCGAGCAAGGGAATGGCCGAACAGCGCATCCCCAACATGCGCGGCATCATGGCCGCACGCACCAAGCCGCTCTCCGTGGTGCCTGCCGCAGCGGTAACCGAAGTGGCCCGCACCGTACAGTTCGACCTTCCACCCGCCAAGGGTGCCGTGAAGATGATCTCCGCGGAAGATGCCGGACAGCTCATCGAACTGCTGCACACCGAAGCCAAGGTGATCTGATCAAGCAGGCCGCAACGGCGCAAATAGCATCCGATCAAGAAACGTCCATGTAGCGTCGACCCTCCGGGTCGACAGACAATAAGCAAGAACATGAGCACCATCGTATTCATCGACACCCGCGGCGAGAAGATCTCCAAGGCCGCGCAAGAGGCCGTTACCTATGCCAGCCAACTGGCCGGTGGACCTGTTACCGCCGTCACCTTCGGCCCTGCCGGCAACCTCGAAAGCCTGGGCGCGCAAGGTGCGTCGAAGGTGATCGTGGCGCGCGGCGTGAACACCGTGGACGGCCAGCAATTGACCCGGTTGGTGGCCGATGTGGCCGCCCAACTGAATGCCACCACGATCGTGTGCGTGCATGATGGCACTGGCAAGGCCGTGGCCCCGCGTGTGGCCGCCCGCCTCAAGGCAGGTCATGTGGCCGCAGCGCTGGGGCTGCCGGTGGACGGCCGCTTCAAGCGCAACGTGTTCAGCGGCAAGGCACAGGCCTGGGTGGAAGTGACCAGCCCTGTGAAAGTGATCAGCCTGATGCCCAACTCGGTGGCCATTGCGAAGGGCGAAGGCACCGCGACCATGGAGGAATACACCGGCGACCTTGGCCCGTCACGCATCGCCGTGAAGGAGGTGCGGAAGGCCGGCTCCGGCATCCCCCTGCCCGAGGCCGAACTGGTGGTGAGCGCCGGTCGAGGCATGAAGGGCCCCGAGCATTGGGCACCCGTCGAGGAACTTGCCACCCTGCTCGGTGCCGCCACCGCCTGCAGCCGACCCGTGGCCGATATGCACTGGCGTCCGCACCACGAGCACGTGGGACAGACCGGCGTGGCCATCCGCCCCAACCTCTACATCGCCATTGGCATCAGCGGCGCCATCCAGCACCTGGCCGGTGTGAACCAGAGCAAGGTGATCTGCG
>JBEICT010000108.1:0-10591 GCA_040383865.1 Flavobacteriales bacterium
TAGCCCCTTGGCTGATGACCAATGTGTCGCGTTGCATGAGGTGTCATCTGGACCTCGGTAAAGATCGCGCACGCTCTCAAACCCCGACCATTCCCGGTTGGATCCTCACCGCTTCACCAACCGCACCACGTTCTCCACGTGGTAGGTATGCGGGAACATGTCGATGGGCTGCACGAAGTCGATGCGGTAGCGTTCGTTGAGGATGGCCAGGTCGCGGGCCTGCGTGGCGGGGTTGCAGCTCACGTAAACGATGCGCGGGGGTGCCAGTTCCAGCAGGTGGCGTGTTACCGGTTCGTCCATGCCGGCGCGGGGCGGGTCGGTCACCACCACATCGGGCCTGCCGTGCTGTGCCACGAAAGCAGGGTCCAGTACTTTTTTCATGTCGCCTGCCGCAAAGCTCACATTGGTGATGCCGTTGAATTCGGCGTTCACGCGGGCATCGGCCACGCTTTCGGGCACCAGTTCCACACCGGCCACATGCTTCGCTTTCGCCGCGAGGTAGAGGGTGATGCTGCCCGCCCCGCAGTACAGGTCGTACACGTTCTCCTCGCCCGTAAGTCCGGCCAGGTCGCGCGTCAAGCGGTACATGGCGATGGTCTGCTGTGGATTGGTCTGGAAGAAGGTCTTCGGCCCGATGCGGAACTTCAACGGCCTGCCCCCTGGACCATCGGGCAGCTCCTCCACGATGTGGTCGCGGCCGTGGTACACCTGGATGTCGAGGTCGTAGATGGTGTCGTTCTTCTTGGGATTCACCGTCCACAACAGGCTGGTAAGCTGCGGGAAGGCGACGAGAAGCGCGTCCAGCAAGCGTTCGCGAGCGTCCTTGTCCTCGTGCCCCACGGCCAGCAGCACCATGCACTCGCCCGTGGTGGTGGTGCGGATCAACAGGGTGCGCAGGAAGCCCTGGTGTTCACGCACATCGTAGAAACTCAGTCCATGCTGCCGCGCATGTTCCCGCACGAAGTTGCGGATGCTGTTGCTCGGCTCGGGCTGCAGGTGGCATTCGCTCAGGTCAAGCACCCGGTCGAAACGCATCGGTATGTGGAAGCCCAGTGCGTTACGGTCCGTGTGTTCATCCTGCGTGTTGATCTCGTCCGTGGTGAACCAACGCTTGTTGCTGAAGGTGTACTCCAGCTTGTTGCGGTAGTAGCGAACTCCGGGCGAGGCCAGGATCGGCGTTACCGGCGGAAGCACCAGTCCGCCCAGCCGCTCCAGGTTGTCGATCACTTGCTGCTGCTTATATTCCAGCTGCTTGGGGTAGGAGAGGTCCTGCCACTTGCAGCCGCCACAGGTGCCGAAGTGCTTGCAGAAGGCCGGAATGCGATCGGCGGAGGGTGTAATGATCCGCGTGGTGATCGCCTCGGCGTAGTTGCTCTTCTTCTTGGTCACGCGCACATCCACCACATCGCCCGGCACAGCGCCGGTAACGAATACCACCATGCCTTCGTGCTTGGCAATGGACTTGCCCTGCGCACCCGCGCTTTCAATGGTGAGGTTCTCGAGGAAGAGGGGCTCCCTGTATTTAGTGCGGCGCATGGTCGTGGTGTTCGCTGTGCATGTCGGCGTATTGCCGAGCGGTTCAGCGAGGCGGCGAAGATACCCGTAGTTTTGAAGCCCTTTTGCCCTCAGAACCCGCGTCCAGCAAGCCATGGCGATACACACCACCTCCCGCACCCGCACCCAACAGGCCATCGACCTCGAGGAGCACTATGGTGCCCACAACTACCACCCCCTTCCGGTGGTGCTTGACAGCGGCAAGGGCGTGTTCGTGTGGGACGTGGAGGGCAAGCGCTATTACGACTTCCTCAGCGCCTACAGCGCCGTGAACCAGGGGCATTGCCACCCGCGCCTCGTAAAGGTGATGCAGGAACAGGCCACGCGCATGACGCTCACCAGTCGCGCTTTCTACAACAGTGTGCTCGGTGAGTACGCCCGCACCGTGTGCACGCACTTCGGCTACGACCGCATGCTGCCCATGAACACCGGCGCCGAGGCCGTGGAGACCGCGATCAAAATGGCGCGCAAGTGGGGTTATGAGAAGAAGGGCATCCCCGCCGGGCAGGCGAAGATCATCGTGTGCGAGGGCAACTTCCACGGCCGCACCATCACCATCGTGAGCATGAGTACCGACCCCGACAGCCAGGGCGGATTCGGGCCGTTCACACCGGGCTTCGAGGTGATCCCCTATGATGACATCCCCGCGCTGGAGAAGGCGCTGGAGGACCCGAACGTGTGCGCCTTCCTCGTGGAGCCCATCCAGGGCGAGAAGGGCGTGTACGTGCCGGCCGATGACTACATGCCCCGCGCCATTGCCGCCTGCAAGGCCCGGAACGTGCTCTTTATCGCGGACGAGATCCAGACCGGCATCGCACGCACCGGGCGCCTGTTGGCCTCCTGCCACCACAACGGCTGCAGCTGCCCCACTGGCATGTGCGAAGCGCGGCAGGGCGTGCAGCGCCCCGATGTGGTCATCCTGGCCAAGGCCCTCAGTGGGGGCATGTATCCCGTGAGCGCCGTGCTCGCCAGCGATGCCGTGATGAACGTCTTCACTCCAGGCACCCACGGCAGCACCTACGGCGGCAATCCCATGGGCGCGCGCCTGGCCATCGAGGCCTTGAGCATCGTGCAGGACGAGGACCTCTGCGGCAACGCCGACCGCCTGGGGCGTCTCTTCCGCGCCGAGATGCAGAAGCTGGTGGACGAATACGCCTTCGTGAAACTGGTGCGTGGTCGTGGCCTGCTCAATGCGCTGGTGATCGAGGCGCGTACCGCCGCCGATGGCTCACCGAAGACCGCTTGGGAACTGTGCCTGCTGCTGCGCGACAACGGCCTGCTCGCCAAGCCAACCCACGGCGATATCATCCGCTTCGCGCCGCCGCTGGTGATCACCGAGGAGCAGCTGATGGAGTGCGTGAACATCATCCGCACGAGTGTGAGGCAGTTCGTCTGAAGCGTGCTGCCTAACGAGCTATTTTTGAAGCTCACCTGGCGTATCCAAACGGCACTCAAGGACGAGGCTGTCGGTGGTTCGGGTCAGTGGTTAACGCTATGCACGAAAGGCCCTCCGGCGAGATCATCCTGTACCCGCGCGCTGACGGTGCGCCTTCGGTGGAAGTGCGGTTGGATGGGGATACCGTGTGGCTGACGCAACAGCAACTTGCGGACCTGCTCCAGACCTCCAGGACCAACGTGGTGGAACATATCAAGAACATCTATTCCGAGGGTGAACTGACCGAAGAGGCAACCTGTCGGGATTTCCGACAGGTTCGTTTGGAAGGGTATCGGGAAGTGTCGCGATCGATCCCGCACTACAACCTGGATATGATCATATCGCTCGGCTACCGGGTGCGGTCGGGCATAGCCACGCGCTTCCGGATCTGGGCCACCGAGCGCCTGCGCGAGTACCTCGTCAAGGGCTTCACCATGGACGATGCCCGATTGAAAGGGCAGGGAGGTGGCAGCTATTGGAAAGAGCTCCTGGATCGCATTCGCGATATCCGCAGCAGCGAGAAGGTACTTTACCGGCAAGTGTTGGACCTCTATGCCACCAGCATGGATTACGACCCCCGGAGCGAGGAGAGCGGCCTGTTCTTCAAGACCGTTCAGAACAAGTTGCACTATGCGGCCCATGGGCACACCGCCGCGGAGATCATCGCCGCCCGGGCGGACGCGGGAAAACCGTTCATGGGGCTGCTCACCTTCAGTGGTGGTCAACCCACGAAGGCAGAGATAGCGGTGGCTAAGAACTACCTTGACGAGAAGGAACTGAAACGATTGAACACCCTCGTCTCTGCCTACTTCGACGCGGCCGAGTTCCGAGCCCAAGAGCATCAGCCTACCTACATGAAGGACTGGTTAGCGCATCTGGACCGCTTGATCGTGGCTATGGAGGCCAAGATCCTGGACGGCCCGGGAACAGTGAGCCATGAACAGGCGATCGCCAAAGCGGAATCGGAATTCAAGAAATACCGTGCTCAGTTGGACGCGGCCCCTTCAGATGTGGAGAAGGACTACTTGGAAACGCTGAAACGCCTCCAACGCACTGTTGAAGGCGGGAGAAAGAAGTGAGCCGCCCATTGCCACCCCTGTTCATCACAGAGGAGCAGCTGATGGAGTGCGTGAACATCATCCGCACCACCGTAAGGCAGTTCGCGTAGGGGCGCTCGAACGATGGCCGGTCCGGGAGTGGGCCGGTATGTTCAGCGCAGCAGGTGCACGTAGCTGGTGATGACCTCCTGCGCGTTCAGTCTCAGCACATAGTAATACACGCCCTCCGGCAAACCGCCGCCATCCCAGTCGTTCCGATAGCCGGTCTGGTCGTACACGATCTGTCCCCACCGGTTGAAGACCTGCAGGTGGTTGAGCTGGGACGGCTGCAGCACGTCGAAGTGGAGCGTGGGGTTGCTGGCATCTCCGTTCGGCGTGAAGACGTTCGGCACGATGCCGCCATGAGGCAGCACCTCCACGCTCCTGCAAAGGGTGTCCGTGCAGCCGGCATCGCTGGTCACCCGCAGGCATACCGTGTAGGTGCCCGCGTTGGTCATGAGGTGGCTGATGGTGTCCGTCGCTCCGGCCGCCACGCCGTTAACGGTCCACGCGAGGTCCACGATGCTGCCCGGCGCCGCCGAGCTGCGGTCGTAGAAGAAGTTCAAGCTGTTCTGGCGCGCCGGGTCGAACGCGATCTCCATGTCCGCAGTGGCATCCGCGATGGTGAGGTCGAGCGCCACCTGCACGGTACATCCGCCCACGCTGGTGCGCGTATACGTGTAGTCCCCACTTTCGGTGTACACCCGGCCGAGAGGGTCGGTGTAGCTGCCGCAGGCCACCACGGTTATGGAGTCCACCTGCGTAAGGATGGCAGGTGGTGCGCATTCCGGGTCGATGGTGTAGCGCATCATCGGACCGATGCCGCTACCATCGGTCGTAGCCCCGAATTTCCACAAGTTGCCCTGGCGGTCCACCCACGATGGCCCGCCTGTGAGGCCGGGGGTGTTGGCGGCATCGGGAACGCCAAGGGTGCCGATGACGGAGCCGAAATTGTCGAGGAACCCTTGAACACCGCAGCAGGGCTGCAGGTCGCCATGAACCCTGGCGAACTGGTCGGTGGAAGGGTCGTAGCACCACAGGAAGCCCTGGCTGTAGTGGTAACCGTAGAGCAGACCATCATGCCCCGTCCACGCGTTGATCCGGCCAACCATCGCAGCCGGGGCCGATGGCAGGTTGTTCGGCGCGAAGGTGCAGGCCTGGGGGAAGTTGCTGGGAGTGGCGGGGTACGCCGCATTGTACTGGGGCACCGGATCGGGGTTCGTGTTGCCGCCGACCCACGCCCATTGCTTGATCACGGGGTCGAACCGCCACATCACGCTCACCGAATACTGACTGTATTCAGTGGTGGAATAGGTCTGCAGCGGACCGAACATATAGAACGTGCCGTCGCACGCTTTCCAGCTCTGGTGGATGAAGCAACTGCCCGGTTGATTGGACGGGTCGAACACGCCGCGCAGGCCGAACACGTTGGGCGAGAGCACGCCGCTGCCGGCCGGATTGGGTGTGCCGGTCACCCAGGTCCAGTGGTTGTCCGCCATGGAATACTCCCACATCACCCCGCCGTTCATCCCATCGAAGAACCACAGGTCGCCCTCGTCATCCACCCATCCGCGACCGGTATCGGAGAAAAAGCCAGGGTTGTTCTGCGGTGAAGCGAGCCCTTGCGTGCCGTAGTGGACCGGTGTATTGCCGTGCATCCAGGTCCATTGGTTGGTGGCTATGGTATACTTCCAAGTGGCACAATTGCCGGTCTGTACATTGGATTCGAGCAGCCACAGGTTCCCGTCCTGGCCGGTCCACGCCACATGGTACAGCCAGCCATTCTCATTGCCGAGCGGGGTGTTGGCATCGTCTGGAACACCTTGTGTGCCGAACACGGCTTGCTGGAATGTGGTGAGGTCATCGAAGCTGCCCGCGCCCTTCACCCAGGTCCATTGGTTGATGTCCGGATCGTATTTCCACACGTTGTTATCGGCGCTACTTGCGCCTCCATCGCCGCCGAAGAGCCAGAACTTGCCCTCCAGGTCCGTCCAGTAGGCCGCGTTGAGGCATGTGCCCGGGAACGTAGTGGGGGAGGGCACCCCCTGCGTGCCGAATACCGCGGTGCCCGAGGTGGGCCAGAAGAGCTCAGGACCGCTCATCCATGTCCATGCGCCTTGCTGCGCCTGCACTGCCAAGGTGGAGGTGAGCAGCAGGTACGAGAGATGCAGCGAAAGACACTGATGGGCTTTCTTTAAAGCTCGCACGCACATGGCTGGAAGTTCAAGGACGTGATGATGTATGGTCACCATACGCTCACCTCAGCAGCGTTAAATGTCCCTGCGCGCTCCGTGCCTCCTGCCGGGGGAATTCATACGCGAGCAGGTAGTAGTACACCCCGTCCGGGCAGTTGAGGCCGCCCCGCTGCCCATCCCACTTCTCCTCCGGTCGTGTGGACCGGAAGACCAGTTCGCCCCACCTGTTGTAGATGGTGAGCTCGTAGGTCTCGAGCGGGCAGGCCGTGGATGGCGAGAACCCGTCGTTCACCCCGTCCAAGTTCGGCGTGAACACGTTGGGCACATGGACCGCGCATTGTGCCAGGATGCTGTCACAGTTCACCAGCGTCAGCGAGCGCGCCACCGTGTCCACGCCACAGGCCTGTGTCACGATCACGCTCACCTCGTAGGTGCCTGCGGCGGAGAACACGTGCGTGGGCGCGATGAGGTCGGAGGTGTTGGCCGGCCCGCTGGCGATGTCGCCGAAGTCCCAGCTCGCCGAAAGGATGGGCTCCTCTGATGTGATGGAAAAGAGGATGGGCGATGCGGTGCAGGTATCCGCAGCGGTGAAGTCGGCATCGCAGGCCAGCGCGCAATCGACCAGCTCGATGGGGAGGAGGAGGCTGTCGATGCCGCACGCGGTGGTGACGATGGCCGTGACGTTGAACGAGCCGGGAGCGGAGTACGCATGTGCCGGTGCTATCAGGTTTGAGGTGTTGTTGCTGCCGGTGCCGGGGTCTCCGAAGTCCCATGCGATCGAGGTGACCGACGCCGCATCGCTCACGGTGAACTGCTGTGTCGTCTGGAAGCAGCTGTCGCCCGTTTGCTCTATCGCGCCCAGTGGAATGTCCGTCGGCAGCAGGTGGATCCACTGCGGCAGGCAGTAGGAGGGCCTCACCTCGGCTGGCAGTTCGGTGATGGGCCCGATGGCCACGGGATCGTCCGGGTCCTCGATGCGCAGCACCTGATCACCGACCACATAGTACAGGTCGCCATCGGGGCCGGCCTGCGCAGCGCCATGGGGCTCGGTCTGGTTGCCCACCGGCAGCAGCTCCCCGGACGCCACAATGGTCGCCGGGTCGTTGGATGTCAGGTCGAAGCGGTACAGGGCATAGTTCCCCCCTGCATAGAAATGGTCGCCGGAGAAGGTGAACTCAAAGTACTGCAACACTTCCCCCGGCGCCACGAACGGCACGTTGACCGGGTTGCTGAGCTGGCCGGTGGCCGCGTCAAAGTCATACAGGTTGAAGCCGAGGAATTCGCCGATATCGGTAACGATCGTACTTGCGCAGGCAAAGCGGGTGCCCTGGTAGTTCAGCCTTCCGGAACCGTTCCCGTTCACCGGGCTCAATACGGGTACGGGGTTCACGCCCTGTGCGGTGATCTCGAACGCGGCCACGGCGGGGTTGTCCAGGTCCGCCCCGTTGGTGATCAGCCAATAGCCATCGCCGGTGCTTTTCGGGTAGGCCAGCAGCAGCTCCGACTCGTTGTCGTAGAAGGGCAGCCCCTTCTGGCCCGGCACCACATCGCCCAGCCCACCATCCAGGCTCATGTCCACGACAGAATAGGTGATGCCATCAGAGCCGTTCTCGTAGTCGTCGATGCAGAAGATGTAGTATTTGGTGCACCCCCCCGGCACGGGCACGATCACCGCTGCCATGTAGGACGAGAGCAGATCGCTTCCGCCCAGGTCCGAGCCGTTGGGCATGGGCTGGTCGAGGGCGTTCCAGACAGTGACCCCGTCCGTATAGAAGAGCAGTTCACCGGTGCTCCTGTCGGCGATGGATGCGCTGCCCTCGATAAGTATGCCCTCGAGCAGCGGTGGTTCGATCGTGGGCAGGGCCGCTCCGGCGGGGTAGGTCGGGGGGCTCGTATTGAAGTCGATGCCCGAGTTGAATCCGAACCGCCACTGGTTGTTCTGCAACTGGCCATGGGCACCGCCGCAGAGCAGCACGGCCAGGAGGAGCAGGACCGCCCCCGCGGTATGTGGCGGTGACGGCCTTGTACGGGTGCCCAGCAGCCCAAGGGGCTCGTGGTCCGCACCGGGCGCGTAACGGGTGGGCCCGTGCAGGTTGTACTCAATGATGGTGGGGCTCATGGGGTTGCCAGCCGCGTTCATCCGTGTTGACGGCTGCGGCATTGCCAAGGTTGTCCGTCAACGGGGCGGGCAGGTGATGTCGAACGCATCTTTTGCAATGGAAGAGGTCGAAAGTCATCTCCAAGGTCTTATTCCTTTATGACCTTTGCATGGAAACGCCCAACGCTGTTCCGGATCTCGACCAGATAAACACCTCTTGGGAGAAAGCTGATATCCAGTGTGGTGAACCTGTCAAGGATGTTTTCGCCCATCACGACCCGGCCGCCAAGATCCGTGATCACGATCGATGAACTTGTCTTGTCCGATGATCTGATGTGGATAACCCCGGAAGTTGGATTCGGATGCAGTTGAACTGGGTTCAGGCCCATGGCATCCGGCACTGAAGTGGGCTGCAGGCATATCAAGGCAGAGTCCATCGCATTTTCACACGTGCCCCAGTACAGTCTTCGTTTCAACCAAAAACATCCCGTGTCCGGATAGGAATGCTCAATGGCCCCGAATTCCTGGAATAGCACAGGTTCACTTACGGTGATCCCGGATTGATCTCCGAAATCCCACTCGATACGATCGATGAATGAGGAAGAGGTGTCCACGAAGAGCACATTCGATCCTGCAATGGTTCTCTGGAAACCCGTTACCAAGGTGTCGATGAAATGATATCCTAACTGCAGCGCAGAGTCATTCGCGAAATTCCACGCCGTCTGCTGAAGCAGGCTGGCATCGCTTTCATTCATCCCTGAGGGTGCAGGAGAGCCGACAGCTGACTCCTTGTAAAGGACCGAATACATAACACACGCATGTAGGTATTGCCCTTTTATTCCAGGGTGATGATCAGTTGGGGAGGCCCACATGCCGCTCATGCCGGGATGGTTCCTGATCACATCCCTGAATGCGTGTGCGGTTGGAAGGCACGCGGCTCTCACGGATTGGGCGGTCAAGGAATAATTATAGATGATGTATGCTTGCATGTCCTCGTAAGTCTCATTACTCCATGGATGGGTTTCCGGATAACCCGGCGTTGCATACAACAATAATTTGCTGCAGTGTGCTTTGGCAATGGAGTCGATCACCTCAATTGGTCGTGTAATATCAGGACTCGGGAGCGCTGGTTGCATATTCCCTGAGCTCTGCTCTTGAACAACGATATAGTCAAACCCTTGCGCCATCAAGCTCAGCGACAAAGGATCCTCGACATGGTCAGCCAGGAAATAGCCTCCCGGGGTACGTTGAGCGGTGATCACCGTCTTTCCGTTTGAACTGGCGAGGTTGGTCAACAGCGCTGGCAGGTCTTCTACATAGGTCATCGAGTTGCCAATGAACAAAACCTTCAGGGTGTCTTGCGCATGCACGGGCATGACCAGTGCCAGCGCACCGATGAGCAAAAGAACACCTGCTCTTTTCCGCAGTGGACCTGAGCTAACTGGAGACATGGATCAAGTCGTTGGTATGGTGCTGGGTGGTGGCTCAGAGCGCTGGCAGCGGGTGTTTGCGACGCTCAGCCAGCTGATCTCCAGGATCCCTAGGGCAGCGACGCGGTCACCCACGCACACAGCAAGCCAGGCAGCAGCTGCCCGAAGGGCGGGCATAATGGAGGTGAGGAGCGTGAGCACGGTGCGCATGGAGGGCCCGGAGACGTGAAGAAGACAGGCCGAAGCGGCGCAGCGTTGCTCAGGATGTGATGAATGGTTGCCCTGAGGCATGGGCCCGGATTCGCTATCGGATGCCCCGGACCAGTGGCAAGCCCACGCTGATTGCGGTTTGGTGACCCGTCGTGAAATGGGTTTACGCCAAAGAGCGACCCATGGAAGGCAAGTTCAAGCACAACAAGAACGGCAAGTTCGAATCGCGGTACAGCGAGGAGTTCAAGCGCATAGTGATCGAGGAGTACCTGGAAACAGGCACGCCCAAGCAACACCTGTTGGACAAGTACGGCATCACCTAAAAGGGTGCGTTCCAAGCGTGGATACCCCACCTCCGCAGGGTCTCCCGCAGGGGACCCTGCGCCTCAACGCCGCACTGCCCAGCATGCCCATGGAGTTCCTTTCGAGCCAAGATAATACCCGATCGCACCAAGGGTATGCCTACGGTACATGGTCTCGTTCCGGTCTAGTTCAACAGGTCGAGCCCGTTCACCGTGCAACAACGAGCTTGCTGCGCACCACGGCACCATCCGCGCCGGTGGCCTCCACCA
>JBEICT010000109.1:0-10475 GCA_040383865.1 Flavobacteriales bacterium
GGCTGTGGGTCCGTCACCACGGTGCCGGAGACCGCGATGGAGAGCATCACCGTGTTCCCGAACCCCGGCGGTGAACAGTTCTCCATGCAACTGCCGGGTGGTCCGCACACCATCACGCTCTTCGATGCCACGGGCCGCATGGTGCTACAACAGAGCACCACCGATGCCCGGCCGGTGATCGCCACGGAAGCGCTGTCCGCGGGGGTGTATCGCGTTACCGTGCGCGATGAGCGGGGCGCGGTGATAGGCGCGACGTGGGTGAAGGAGTGATCAGCTCATACCGGGCATCCGGGCATGGGTCCGGGCTCAGAACATCCCCTCTTCCCGGAACACCGCGCGCTCCGAACCCGTCATCGGGTCCTTCTCCATCTTCGGCTTGGTGAAGACGCGATGCGCGAGGTAGAGCGCGACCCCACCGATGGAAACGCTCAGGAGTCGCCCGGACAAGGTCCACAGGTCGCCGCCGTCCTTCACGAAGTGGCTCAGGTCGTTCAGCAGGCCGAAGGCCCCCACCATGTTGCCCCAGCCCACCCATTCGAAGACCTGCCCCTGCCAGCGGTACAGGCTGTACCCCATCAACACGGTGGCGATGGGCACAAGGCTCAGATAGGCCGTGGCCTGGTCCATACCGATGGTTCCGTGCATCAGGGGGCGAGCGATGCGAAGAAGGGCGGATGCGGCGATCAGGCCCAACAGGATGAGATGCAAGGTGCGGTAGCGCTCACGGGCCAACAACGAGGGCATGTAGCGCACCACCTCGGCCAGCTTCTTTGGCCTGGCCTCGGGGAACTGCAGCAGCAGGTTGTCGAACACCTGTTGCTTGGGGATGCCGAAGGACAGCAGCTCCTCGGCCTTGGTCCGGATCGCCTTGTTGCTCATGACACAGCGAAGGTCGTCCGGGCTGCGATCATGCCCGCGCCGGTCAGCAGACGCGGAAGCCGCTCATCCAAAGACCACTTGCAACCCTACTGCACCACCAATCTTCCCGTGATCGTCCGCCCGTTCACCGTTAGCTCGACAACGTAGATCGCGGCCGACAGTCCGTCGAGGTCCAACGGAATTCGCACAGTGCCGGAGGGCATTCGTACCGTGTGGATGGAACGGCCGTCGACGCTGCGCAGGTGCACCACGGCGTCCTGGTCCAGTGCGGCACCGAGCACCAGGTCGGTGGCCTGTGTGGACGGGTTGGGCTGCAGGCTGAAGCCGCTGACCAACGTATGCTCGGTGATGCGCGTGCTGAGGCAGGCCGTGGGCAGGTCGAAGGCCTCCGTCTGATCGAAGCGGCTGAACGGATCGCCCTGGTCGGCGCTGAACCCAAGACCGCGTCGTGCGAACGCGTTCCACAACAGACAGGAATTGGCGGCGCCATTGTTGAGCGTATCCGCCAGCAGGATCGCATTCCGGCCGTCCACGAAACCAGGGTTGCAGGGCTGGAGCTTCAGACCGTCCATCATCAGTTGAAAGGCCTTGTTGTTGCCTCCGTTGCCCGCGTACAGGTCCGTATCGTAGCCATGCACATCGATCAGGGCCCAGGTGGCATCCCACAACATGGAGGCCCACACGAAGCCCACGCCATGCGGCTGGGAGAGCGCGGGGTCGTTGGTATCACCGTACGTGAACGGATTCACGGAAAGGTCGGTGGTATACGGTGCTGGACGGATCCCAGGGCCATCATTGGGTTGATCGCGTACGAAGGTGCCCACACCTCGCGGGGTATCGGCCAGGTCGTCCGGGCGAACAGTGAGCATCATGCCGATGTAGTCGCTCCAGCCTTCTCCCATCTGCTCTTCGTTCCACAGGCAGTCCACGTTGGCCGCGCCGCCCGTGAGCCTGTTGCTGACACCATGACCGTATTCATGAGCAATGATGCCATTGTCGAATCCCGAGTCGCGCAGGTCCTCCATTTGCACACCGACCAGCGTTCCGTTCACCGGGCCGTCCGCCAGCGCCTGCTTGATCAGCAGCCCATCGGCTTGTGAGATCATCACCGAAGGAATGGCAATGGACTCGCCTCCAGATCCGCCCATGGCAATGGGGGCGCCCGGTGTATTGTTCACCACGATCACGGCCACCGCACCGAGCGCCTCCAGGAGCAGCACCTTGCTCACGAAGGTGCACTGCCCACGGTCCACCACGGCGATGCGCCCAGCGATCTCCGTCTCATTGAGCAACTGTTCGCAGCCATTGTTGAAGGGCGCCACGCCATCCGTAACAAGCACCAGATCGGCGGTGAGGGGCGAAGCCGGCAGCGGCGGACCGAAGCCCGCGAGCGCGTTCACATACACGCCGGCTATGTTCGAGGGGCTGTTGATGGTGAGCGTGCTATCCGTGCCGGCGCGCCAGAGGTACATCTGCATACGGCCGCTCTCGCCATCGGGCGGGGTGCCGAAGTTGGCGTTGTTCATGCCGCTGCCGTCCTGCGCCTGGGCCACCACTTCATCATTGCCCTCGCCCCCATTGGCCCCGTTGTTGAACTGGAAATTGCCGCTCTCCTCATCGAAGCCGTAGCGGTACAATACATCGTGCAGCACGTTGCAGGCGTGGAACAGGTTGGTGATGGAAGCGTCCAGGTAGTCCGCGGGTGCCTGTTGTGGGGCGTAAGGGAAATCGAAGCTCAAGGAAGGGCCGCCATCGGGGCTGTAGCCGGGCAGGTCGTCGTTGTCGATGTCCTCGAAGGCGAACACGTTGTTGCCGCGCGTAATGGTGTGCTCGGCACCCGGAACGCCGTTGGTATCGTGCCATCCGTTGGGCGATGCCACTGGATCGGCGGGATCGGCGACCAGCTCATACGGACCGTGCGCCGGGCTCTCCGTGGGGAAGGCGAACACGCGGTAGCCCGAACCATCGGGAGGCGGCGGAGGAAGCGGGGCCTCGGGACGCAGTAGATCATTCAGCGCGGAATAGCCATGGTCAGAGCCCCCCTGTGCATGGGTGCAATGCACCATGTGGTCCGTGGTGCGCAATACCTCGCCGGTGGTCGCATCCACCAGCACATGCCACCAGTTGGGCGAGCTGACCGAGCGGATGGTGAGGTCCCAGGCCAGGGGCACTTCACCATCGCTGAGCGGCACGTACACCAGACGCGCGGGAATGGGGTCGTGGGAAACACCCGATGGGCTGAGCATGAGATCCGACGGTGTGCGGCTGGAAAGCACGCGCACATCGCCCACCGCAAGCCCGAGCTCGGTGGCCGCACGACGAAGGGCGGCCTCCGCATCCATGGCCGGTGCAGCGGAAGTGGCCCGTTGTGCAAGACCGACCTGCAAACGATCACCGAAGGTGACCACCCGGCCTTCGCGCACGGCGAAGTTGGCCACCGCCCCGGCCACAGGCAGCCCGTTCACCGTTTGTTGGATGTACAGATAGGTAAGGCCCTTGCGATCGGTATGGCGGCTGGTCACGACCCACGCATCGGCTTCTTGCGGAGGCAGGGATCTGACAACGGCCCTATCGCGCAGGTACTGGCGCACTGCCACCTCGGCGTCCTGCGCGAACAAGGGGAACGTGAACGGAACAAGGACCGAGAGAATGAACAGGCGGTGCAGAGAGCGCATGGGCTGGTTGGTTCAAGGACCCGAGTGGATCGTGGTCCGAAGGTAGTCTGGAAGTTGCTTCGGCACGGACCGTTCCTTGGCCTACCGCCACCGTAGAACAATGTCCGGCAAATGATTGTTCCGCATGGCTTCGACCGCATGGCAAAACCGGGGGTTTGCAAGGAAACACAGGCCAAAGTCCCTGCTCAAACCTCCCTCGTTATCTTCGCCCCTCGTCGTCCGAACGACCCGTACTCCATGAACGCTACCACCAAGTCCGTAGACCTGCGCCTGGGCGCCGTCGTGCTCTTCATTCTTGTGGCCGCCGCCACGCGTTTCGTACCGCATCCTTACAACTTCAGCCCGCTGGGTGCCATGGCCCTGTTCGGCGGCGCCTACCTCAGCAAGCGTTGGCTCGCCATCCTTATCCCCGTAGCCGCTGCTTTCGTGAGCGACCTGCTGATCAACAACGTGCTGTACAGCGAGTACTACGATGGGTTCACATGGATGGCCGAGGGCTCCGGTTGGATGTACCTGATCTACGCCAGCATCGCTGTGATGGGCATGTTCGCTCTGCGCACCGTGAGCGTGGGTCGTGTGCTCGGTGCCTCGTTGGGCAGCAGCGTGATCTTCTTTCTCGCCTCCAACTTTGTCTGCTGGCCCGGCAACACCATGTATGCGCAGAACATGGGCGGACTGGTGACCTGCTACGCTGCTGGCCTTCCCTTCTTCCCCGGCACTGTGGCCGGCGACCTGGTCTATAGCGCGGCGCTGTTCGGTGGCTTCGCCCTGTTGCAGCGCTACCTGCCCGAGTTGCGTGCCGTTCCGGTACGTCGCTGAACCTGAGCGCTCCGTCCTCCTTGTGTCCGCTCAGGTCGTAGAGGACCTGGCACGAGCGATATGTGTCACCATCAATCGAACGGGATCAAGCGCCCGGTGCCGCTGATGGACGACGTGATGTTCACGGTCTCCGCGCGGTAGTACACATCGCCCACATTGTTGATCTGCGCGTTGAGCCAGACCGTGGCCCAGCAGCGGATATCGGCCACGCCGCTGTTGTTCACGTTCACGAACCGGGTGCGCAACCGCGATGCATCAATGGGGGCCATGATCCCGCTGAAGAGGTCCGCTGTTCCATGACAACGCCCCTCCAGGACCGCATCGCCGGCGCCGGTGTGAAGGCCGCACTCCAACGTACCCACATCGAGCAACAGATGCACGGTCCCCACAGCGCTCCATTGCTGAAGTGAGAAATGCGGGCGGATGATGGTGTCGGCACAGCTCACATTGCCGGTACCGCGCACGGTGAGCAGATCCACTTGTTCCAGTGGCACGTGCACGGTGATGCGCGGCTTGAAGCTCCGCACCCAGTTGCAGCGATTGTCGTTCCGGATGTAGAGCGTGCCACCGTCCACTTCGGTGACCACCTGGCCCAGGAGGTTGCGTCCAGCCTCCACGGCCACGGTGTTGGCACTGCGGTGCTCGAACACTACGTCCACCTTGTCGGAGAGATCGATGGCGGTGAACGCAGCAAGGGTGCGTTCCTCCACGCGCTGCGGCCCGGCGCTGGTGATGCAATCATCCCATTGCTCGCGCTCGCAGCCCACGACAAGCAGCGCACCAAGGGGTATGAGCCACTTCAATCCCATCGGTATCCCACGCCGAACTCCCAGTGATCGGCCACGGCGTAGTGGCTCTTGAGCGACATGTTCCAGAGGAGGTGACGTCCCGTGCGGTAGCGAATACCGATCCGCTGGTACACAGGCGCTTCATCCGGTGCCGGGGTGTACACATAGGCACCCATGTGCAGGAACAGCTCGCCCTTGCCGAACAGCAGCGCATAACCGCCATGCACACCGAACTGGGTCAATGCCAAGCGGTCCTCATCGGCCAGTTCGGGGTTCACCACGGCAAGGGTGCCTTTGTTGAACAGATCGGCACCGGCACTGACCGCCGACTTGCGCGAGATGCCCCAGCTGCGCTGCCCACTGAGCGAATACACCGTGTACTGTCCACTGAGCGGGGAACCCGTCTCGTTGATGCCGAAGGCGCCCACCACGCTCCATTCACGCAACGGAGCCTCGCGTTGATCGGTGAGCGCACGGGGTGGAGCGGGAACAGCAGCTGCCAGCGCATAGCCGGCGCCCACGCCGATGCTCAGGTAGTTCAACCCGAGGTTGGGCAGCTGGAATGAACCGTTGCTCCAATGGTCGATCCCCACCCCTGCGGTGACCGCCCAACGCCCCAGCTGCGCACGGTATTCCGGCATGAGCTGGATGGCCGTGTTGATGCGCGATCCGATGGCGATCTGTTTGGTGTTGTCGCGACGGTCGTAGGCCTTCACGATATAGCCGATGCCCCAACCGAGCCGGATGCCGAAGGCACTGCGTTCACTGCGCACGAACGGCAGGAACATGAACGGCTTCAATCCGAACCCCGCACCGATGCGAGCCGGGTTGGCCATGGTGCTGTAAAGAAGGCCCAGACCGAAAGTGGGCATCAGATAGTCGTGATGCCAATGCTGCGCACCGCTCACCTGGCGCTCGGCGAAAAGCTCCAAAGCCGGTGCGTGCCCTTCCACCAATATCCAGCTACTGGGGCGGTGTGGCCACAGGAATCCATAGTGTGCTCGGAGGCCGAGGGAAAACGGCTGCCCGGCCTCCTGTGCCATCACGCCCTGCGACAGGAACATGCCCAGCACCATGCCGAACCCTCGCCAGATCATGATCAGCTCATCACGGGGATGTCCTTGCCTGCATAGCGCTTGTTGCCGTACTGCTTCATGTACAGATCGAACACCACGCCATCGGCCAATCCCACTTTCGGAACGAAGACTTCCTCGATCTCCGCGAAGGCCATCACCTTGAGGAAGATGTCCGCGGCAGGAATGATAACGTCGGCCCGATCGGGGCGCAGGCGAAGCAGCTTGATGCGGTCCTCGAAGCTGTAGGCCGCAATGCGATCGCGTTGACGCTGAATGTCCGCACGGGCCAGGGGCTCGCCGAACAGGTTGCCGTTCTCCTTGAAGATGCGGTTGATGTTGCCGCCGGTACCGATGGCCATGAGGTGGCCATGCTGTGCGCGGAGGTCGGCCAGGAAGGCCTGCATCTCGTCCCACACGCCCGGGTTCACCTTCCCTTTCAGCGAACGCACGGTGCCCACCTTGAAGCTCGCGCTCTTTACGCGGCGACCTTGCTCCAGCCAGGTAAGTTCCGTGCTGCCTCCGCCCACATCGATGTACAGGTAGCTGCGGTCCTTCAGCAGGTCCTGGGTCCAGAAGGTGTTCACGATCAGGTCGGCCTCCACCCTGCCGGCAATGGTCTCGATGTGCACACCGCTCTCCATTTCCACCAGGGTGCGCACCTCCTCGCTGTTGGTGGCCTCGCGCATGGCGCTGGTGGCGCAGCAGCGCAGGTGGGTAACGCCATAGACCTCCGTGAGCAGCCTGAAGGCCTTGAGGCTCTTGATGAGGTAATCGCGTTTGGCGTTGCTGATGATACCGTTGTCGAACACGTCCTCGCCCAGACGGATCGGCACGCGCACCAGCGTCTGCTTCTTCACCACGGGGTGGTCGTCGCGCTCAATGATCTCGCCCACGAGCAAACGCACGGCGTTGGACCCGATGTCGATGGCGGCGTATGTGAGATCGCGTGCGATGCCGCGAAGCTACCGATGAACGACCGGCGCACCAACATGACCCGGGATCCGATTTCTTCGCCCATCCACCCGGACCACCCATGACCACCGCACCCGCAAAGCGCTCCGGCGTCGACCGTTTCCTGGCCATCATTGAACGCGCCGGCAATGCACTGCCGCACCCCGCCACGCTCTTTGCCATCCTGGCGCTATTGGTGATGGTGCTGAGCGCGATCGCCAGCGCCGCTGGGCTTACCGCTCTTCACCCCGCCACCAACGAACCCGTGGTGCCCGTGAATCTGCTGAGCGCAGAGGGGCTGCACCTGGTGTTAACGAAGACCGTGACCAATTTCACCGGCTTCGCACCGCTGGGCACTGTGCTGGTGGCGCTGCTGGGCATCGGCATTGCCGAGGGCAGCGGGCTCATCGGGGCCGTGCTGCGCGCGGTGGTGATGGCCTCCCCTAAGCGACTGCTCACCTTCGTGATCGTGTTCGCGGGGGTGATGAGCAACGCCGCCAGCGAGGTGGGCTACGTGCTCTTGGTGCCCCTGGCCGCCGTGATCTTCCTGGCCGCAGGCAGGCATCCGTTGGCGGGTCTGGCGGCGGCCTTTGCCGGTGTCAGTGGTGGCTACAGCGCCAACCTGCTACTGGGCACCATCGACCCGCTGCTGGCCGGACTCAGCCAGGAAGCGGCCCGCATCATCCGTCCGGATTATCTGGTGAACCCCGCCTGCAACTACTACTTCATGGCGGCCAGCACCTTCGTCATTGCCCTGTTGGGAACATGGGTCACTGAACGTATCGTGATCCCACGGCTCGGCACATACACAGGCAGCGAAAAGGCCGAGGAACTCCGAAAGGCCACGAAAGAGGAGAAGCGCGGCATGCTGTTCGCTGGCATCACCGTGCTTGGCGTGATCGCCTTCGTGCTCGCCGGCCTGCTGCCCGAACAAGGGTTCCTGCGTGACCCCGAGACCTTCGAGGTGCTGCACTCTCCCTTCATGAGCGGCATCGTCACGCTCATCTTCATCAGTGCATCCCTGGCTGGTATCGCCTATGGGGTCGGTGCCGGCACCTTCAAGAGCGACAACGATGTCATGAAGGGCATGGCCAAGAGCATGGAGACGCTCGGCAGCTACATCGTGCTCGTGTTCTTCGCGGCGCAGTTCGTGGCCTACTTCAACTGGACCAACCTCGGCCTCATCCTGGCCATCAAGGGCGCCGGTGCGCTGAAGGCCGCCAACCTCGGCCCCATCCCCTTGCTGCTCGCCTTCGTGCTCATCAGTGCCACCATCAACCTGATCATGGGCAGTGCCAGCGCCAAGTGGGCCATCATGGCGCCCGTGTTCATCCCCATGTTCATGCTATTGGGCTTCTCGCCGGAGCTGACGCAGATGGCCTACCGTGTGGGCGACAGCGTCACCAACATCATCAGCCCCATGATGAGCTACTTCGCCCTCATCGTGGCCTTCATCGGGCGATACGACAGCAAGGCAGGCATCGGTACGGTGATCAGTACCATGCTCCCCTACTCCATCGTCTTCCTCATCGGCTGGACGGCCTTGCTCATCCTGTGGGTGGTACTGGAGCTTCCGATCGGCCCGGGTGCGAGCATGTTCCTGGCGAACTAGGAACACTTGTTCGTAACTCAGGAAGTGCCTGAGGCACAACCTTATCTTGTGCATGCGTCTACCTACCGGACCATGCACGGATGAACGGGAATACTACGCTCTACTGCGCCGCTTCGCTTGTTTCAGCTCGAAGGTCCGGGCTCGCTTCGTCACAACCCGTAGTGATCGGTGATCATACCAGATACACACGGAACGGACCTTCGACCGCGAACATCTACTTCGACTACAACCGGGTTGGACCGATCTGAACCTTACGATCCATGCGCACGATCATTCTCATCACGTCCCTCCTTGGTGCGATGCCCATCGCCACCGCGCAGAACCTGGTCTCCGTGGAGACGGTGACCGACCAATATGGCTCGGAGACCATCTGGCAGATCACAGGTTGGACGCAAGGCGTAACCCATATCGGTTCGGGCTTCGCGGATTTCGATGAGCCCGGAACGTATGTGCAATGGACCGAGCAATTCGACCTCCCGGACGGCTCCTACCAGTTCGGCCTCATTTCCGGAGAGGATGGGCTTTGCTGCAATTGGGGCTATGGCTGGGTCACGGTGCGTCACGTGGCCAGCGGTCAAGTTCTTTTCCGATCCGATTCGTCATTCACCAGTGGCGACGGTGTCTTCGCCTATTTCACCCTACCGCTCGGCCGTGTGCAAGGCACCGTGTTCCTCGACGAAGACCATAGCTGTGACCCCGGTGTTGATGAACCTCGCATACCGGGCCAGATCCTTCGTGTGCTGCCCGGCCCGATCTATGGCCTCACCGATGCCAATGGCGACTACGACATACGCGTGCCTTACGGCGACTTCACCATTGATGTGGTCTCCACAGGTCTTGTGCCCATCTGCCCGGCAACGGAACCTATGCCTTTCAATTCCTCGGCTGATTCGCCGGTGGCGCAGATACTCCTGGGAGATAGTAGCGTGGCCAAGCTCGATATCGTTGCATCAGCGGTCATTGGACCTGCGCGGCCGGGATTCACGGTCACCCATACCATCCAGTTCACCAATGCCTCCACGTTCCTCTCCGGACCCATTACAGCGACCGCGCAATTGGACCCACTGATCGTTTACACCGGAGCGAGCGTCACTCCCTCATCGGTAGTTGGCAATACGATCACCTGGTCGCTTCCCGCGCTTTCGGGGTACACGCAGCACACCATTCAGTTGCAGGGGCAAGTGCCTCCTGATCCGCTCCTGATCGGCGACGAACTCACAGTCTCAGCTTCGGCCTATCAGACACTGGATGAGCAGGTGCTCTGGAACAACGCCTGCACGGCGCATGTGATCATCACGGGTTCGGTAGACCCCAATGACAAACAGGTATGGCCGCACGACAGGTACGATCTGGCCGTGGATAGCGTGCTGGACTATACGATCCGTTTCCAGAACACCGGAACGGACACGGCCTTCACGGTAGTGATCACCGATACCCTCAGGTCCGAGCTGGACATGGGCACGTTCCAGGCAGGCGCCTCCACCCATCCGTGCACGATCTCCTTCAAGCCCGACCGGGTGGTGGAGTGGCGCTTCGCGAACATCCTGCTTCCGGACAGCAACGTGAACGAGCCTGCCAGCCATGGACAGGTGGGCTTCCGCATACGGCCATTGCAACCGCTGCTGCCTGGCACCACCATCACAAACATCGCCAACATCTACTTCGACTTCAACCC
>JBEICT010000110.1:0-10444 GCA_040383865.1 Flavobacteriales bacterium
CGGGGTCGTTGCCATAGCAGCTGGGTGTGGTGGAGGGGGCATGTACCAAGGTCAATTCCGAAGGATAGGTTACCGATGCACTGTCCGCTTGACGGGTGGACCACTCATAGGTCTCACCGGCACGAACGATGAAATATCCCCGGCGGCCAGCAAAGGGCATGGTGCTGATCGGTTTGAACGCGTTGTTGGCCGTGATCTGCGCGATGGTGGAACCAGTGAGCGTGGAAAGATCGCAGCCCTGCCCGGGCATACAGGGCTGTGCCTCACAGCGCAAGGGTGGGAACAGTGCACAACAGCACACAAGCCAGGGGGTGATGGCCTTAGTTGCGTTTGGACGGTGCGGCCAGCAACGAACTAAGCGATAGAGGTCGGTCATGGCTAAGGGTTTTACAGCAATCTAACCGCCTTCACGGCCGACACAGCCTGGTTGCAGACCATCGGTCGTGGTCCGCCAAGGAACGGGGCTTCAAGGCCCAACTTACGCGCAGGCGCGCGAGGACGAAGAGCGCATGAATGACCGTGGCTGCATCAGGGCCTTGATCCCTCCGACCGGAGCCGGGGGTAGGGTAGGGCCGGACACGCTGTGCGGGCATTGAACCCTCACCAAGGGTCAAGACCTGTTCACCCAGACCATGGCAGGGTGGTAGAGGGAAGACCCTTTACGAGTAAAGCGTTTCAGGAATAGCCGCACGCCCTGCTTGGGCCTGGATCCTGAGGTAGGCTTACCAAGGAGTTAGAAGACATCATTGGTCGCGTTCGTTCTGTGCCCGCATAACGGAGTCTATCTGGATGCTTATCCGTTCCCTTTCGTCCGGGTCGTTCGACATGTCAAGCTTGATGAAGTAAGGCGCCAGTTCGGGGTCATTGCGGTGGTAGAATGCAGATAATGCGCCACCAGGAAGGGCCAATAGCACAGCCACCACCATAAAGAGAGGCACGGCGCGGAACAGGATGCCCCGCGTATAGCCGGAGAGGTAAGCGCGTGAGCTACGCAGGATCAATACAGTTATGATCGTCACTGACAAAGCGAGTATCGCCAGGGAAAGGAAAATGCCGCTCATCGGCCATAGCTGAAGCTTGAACAAGATCCCGATGCAGGCGATGCTGAAGGAGACCCCGCTTAGAATGCTCATGGGGATGATCTGCTCCTTTCTTTCCGGTGTAACGAACAACCACCAAAAGAGGAGGAAGTTGAGCTGCGCAAGAAGCGAAAGACCTAGGATGAGCAGCAGGCTGGAAAAGGGAAGACGCAACAGCTTAAGCACCACACTGATAGCGACGATGATCCAAAGGATGCGCTCGATCTTTCTCATGCTTGGTGTCCAATTTAACCGATCGGCAAGAACGACAATCCAGTCTTGGTTCAACTCGCTATGACCCGCTCGTCTCCTTCGGAAAACCTTCCGGGTTGAATTGATCATTGCCTGGGCAAGTGGCACGGCAGATGGACAGGTCGTTCCGGGTCGTCATAGACGACATCCTGTAGGCGCAGTTCTTCATCCCGCTTCCTGAAGGCCTGTTCATCATAGGAGTGCCAACGCCCCCATGGCAGTTTGCGCAGTTTGTGCCTTCCGCCCCGGACAGCCTTGAGGTAGTAGGCCTGGTCCGCAACGCTCCAAAGGACCCTTGTGCCCTCCGCGACGATCTCTGGAGGCTGCCCACTGCTCGATAAGCTGAGCCGTGCGATACGCTTTCCTGACGGGCACCATTGCTCGCTTGTATATGCCGAATCGTTCGAGACGATCCTGGCTGCCAATTGACCGGTCGGGTAGTACCACGTACGTACAAGTCGACCGCTGGTATCCGTGCCGTAGCTCTGGACCAGCCGTAGTTCCTTGTCCAGGACCCAACAATGACCCGGACCACCTCCTCCGAAGATCCGTTCGAATGCATCATCCGCGCACTTGATCATGTGGCAGAACTCCGACAGTCGTCCAAGTTCGTCATACCAATAGGTCCTCCGGGACGAGTCCGGGAAATGGTCCACCACTTCCGTGACCCGTCCGAGCGCATCCAAGGCGTACCACGTCCCTGACCGTCGGCCTTGGGTATATGGACGCACGCTGGCCACGGTGCTGTCACTATGGGTGGAGTACACCACGCCAGTGAGGTTCGCGTACTCCGGCTTCAAACGGGATCCGTTCATCACCTCGTTCACATGATGGGTGCCCCAGCCGCAGGATAATGCGCCCGTGGCCTCTTCTACAGAAGGGGCCCACTTGCGGCTCAGCGATACTTCCGGGGCTTGAGCAAGGACGGTGATAGGGAAGGGGAGGAGCAGCCACCAGCGCATTCGGCAGAGGAACGTGCAGGTGGTGCTGTTCGTGTGCGGGGGGCGTGTGAAACCATGCGACCTGGGAGCACATTCCCGAAAGAACGAAGGCCTCCGGTGTTCCGAAGGCCTGCGTCAAGCGTGTTCGTTCCGTTCAGAATCCCCCCACACCAGGCCCTGCCGCCACCCCTTGGTTCAGGTGCGCGGCCAGTGCGGCCTCGTTGGGGATCAGCACACGGCGCGCCTTGCTGCCCTCGAAGGCACCAAGGATGCCGGCGGCCTCCAATTGGTCCACGATGCGGCCGGCGCGGTTGTAACCGAGCTTCAGTTTGCGCTGGATGAGGCTGGTGCTGCCTTGTTGCGTTTGCACCACCAGGCGGGCGGCCTCCTCGAACATGCTGTCGCGGTCGCCATCGTCCAGGTCCACGCCGCCTTCGCCGTCCTCGGTGGGCACTTCGGGCAGGAGCAGGGCATCGGGGTAGCCACGCTGGTTGCCGATGAAGTCGCAGATCTTGTCCACCTCGGGGGTGTCCACGAAGGCGCACTGGATGCGGATGAGGTCGTTGCCGGTGCTCAGGAGCATGTCGCCGCGACCGATCAGCTGGTCGGCACCGCCGGCATCGAGGATGGTGCGGCTGTCGATCTTGCTCGTGACGCGGAAGGCGATGCGTGCCGGGAAGTTGGCCTTGATGGTGCCGGTGATGATGTTCACACTGGGTCGCTGCGTGGCGATGATCAGGTGGATGCCGATGGCGCGCGCCAGCTGGGCCAGGCGGGCGATCGGCGTTTCCACCTCGCGGCCCGCGGTCATGATCAGGTCGGCGAACTCGTCCACCACCAGCACGATGTAGGGGAGGTACCGGTGGCCGTTCTCGGGGTTGAGGCGACGGCTGATGAACTTGGCGTTGTACTCCTTGATGTTGCGGCACTGCGCATCCTTCAGCAGCTCGTAGCGCTCGTCCATCTCGATGCACAGGCTGTTCAGTGTGGCCACCACCTT
The DNA here is from genome assembly GCA_040383865.1 of Flavobacteriales bacterium. GTDB lineage: Bacteria > Bacteroidota > Bacteroidia > Flavobacteriales_F > PHOS-HE28 > PHOS-HE28. The sequence goes on from JBEICT010000110.1 coordinate 3,273, forward strand.
CTTGGTGTCGGTGATGATGGCCTCGCCCTCACCGGGCAGCTTGGCCAGGAAGTGCCGCTCGATCTTGTTGAAGAGGGTGAGCTCCACCTTCTTCGGGTCCACCAGCACGAACTTGATCTGGCTGGGGTGCTTCTTGTAGAGCAGGCTGACAAGGATGGCGTTGAGGCCAACGGACTTACCCTGACCCGTGGCACCGGCCATGAGCAGGTGGGGCATCTTGGCGAGGTCGGTCACGAAGGTCTCGTTACTGATGGTCTTGCCCAGCACAATGGGCAGGTCCATGCTGCTGTTCTGGAACTTCTCGCTGGCCACCACGGCGCGCATGCCCACCACCTGGGGCTTGCTGTTGGGCACTTCGATACCGATGGTGCCCTTGCCGGGAATGGGGGCGATGATGCGGATGCCGAGGGCGGCGAGGCTCAGGGCGATGTCGTCCTCCAGGTTCTTGATCTTGCTGATGCGCACCCCGGCCTTGGGGATGATCTCGTACAGCGTTACCGTGGGGCCGATGGTGGCCTTGATCTTGTCGATACCGATGTTGTAGTGGCCCAGGGTCTCTACAATGCGGTCCTTGTTCATCTCCAGTTCCTTCTTGGTCACGGTGACCTCGCCGGTACCGTGGTCCACCAGCAGGTCCAGCGGAGGCAGTTCGTAGCTGCTCAGGTCCAGCTTGGGGTCGTACTCACCGAACTCCTGCAACTTGGCCTCGATCTCGTCCTCGCTCAGTACGGCCTCTTCGGGCGCTGCCACCTGCACGTCCATGCCGTTCAGGTTGCCATTGAGCCCGTCCATGGGCGATAGGACGGGGGAGATGATCGGGTCCTGCACCTCCAACGGGGCGGAGTCCAGTTCCAGCTCCGCGATGGGCGCCAGTTCCATTTCCGGCACTTCGGGCTCTTCCTCTTCTTCGGTCTCTTCAGCAGACACTTCCTCTTCGACCTCCAGCTCCTCGTCCTGCTCCACTTCCTCGTCCTCTTCTTCCTCCGCTTCCACGGCAGCGACCGCAGGCGCAGCAGCCGCAGCAGCAGCGGCGGTGGTCTTCATTCGCACACCGCTGGCGGGCACCAATTCGGGTACGTCATCGTCCTCGTCGTCAACGGCGGCACTGGCGCGCATCGTCCGCATGCGCTCGAAGAGGTCCTCCAGCCAGTGGAAGCTGAGGTTGAAGGTGTATACGGCAAAGGCTCCGGCGGCGAACACGATGAGGGCACCCGCCCCGAAGTTGCCGAGCAGCGTGGTAAGGTGCTTCGTGATGGAGAAGCCCACGCCACCGCCCAGGAACACGTATTCGCCGCGGAAGAAGAATCCCAGCAGGGCAGGCAGCCACACCAGGGTCATGGCGGTCCAGCCCAAGGTGCGGCGGGCAGGTAGCATCCACGTGCCGAGCAGTATGCGGATGCCGCCCAGAAAGCTCCAGAGGGGCAGTGCGAAGGCCGCGATGCCGAACCAGGTGTAGATGAACCGATGGGCAGTGATGGCGCCCAGTTTGCCCAGCCAGTTCTCGGCGCGGATATCGGTACGGAACACCTCCACCCACGAGCGGGCCATCAGGTCCTGGTCCTCGCGCCAGGTGAACAGGTAGCTGGTGAAGGCCACGAGCAGGTATGCACTGAGCAGCACCAGGAAGAGGCCGAAGACCTTGTGGGTGCGCTCATCGCCCATGAACGACTTGAAGCGCGCCCAGCGTCCCTCGCCGACAGGTGCAGCGGAAGCGCGGCGACGCTTTTTCGGGGCTTCTTCTTCCGTGCGGTCCTCCCGCAGGCGGTTGGTCTTTTCCTTGGCCAAGGTGCAATGGGTCTGAAGCCCCACGTGCGCGGGGCGATCAAAAGTATCCGGACACCAAGCGGAGAACGGCCAGCCACACCGCGCTATTATCAACAGCAGCGTGGTGGTAAGCGCGGCTGATGCCTTAGCACGGCCACCAAAAGGAACGCCCCCGGAGGCTGTCCGGGGGCGTTGTTGATGCAAGAGGTTGATCCGCTCACATGGCAAAGGTGCCGAGCACTTCGGCCAACTCGTTGTTGAGCACTTGCGGGGGCACGGCCTGGTATTCCTGCTTCACATCGAACTTGGCCTGGTCCACCTTGCCAGGGGTGACCGTGATGGCCTCCAACCGCATGCGCATGCCGTACTGCAGCACATCGTAGCGCATCAGCACACCGGGCACTTCGGCAAAGGGGCCGAACCAGTTGGGGTTCTTCAGGGCAATGCGGTCGGTGTACCACACTTCCACTTCGGCGTCGTTGAGGTCCTCGAACACGGCCACGGCCTTGCGGCAGGGGTAGCCCGCAATGGTGTCCACTTCCTGGGTGAACAGCATGTTGGGTTTGGCCTGTTGCTGGGTGAAGAGGGGCAGGTCCACGGGCAGGATGTGCGCCACGATCTTCTTGCTCATCAGGCTCAGGTGGTAGTCCATGGCCTGCTCGCTATTGTTGGTGATCAACGTGGTGCGGAAGATGCCCATACCGGCGCTCAGCTCGGCCACCTGGCGGTCGTCCGAGAAGCTCAGCACGGTTTTTTCGGGCAACATGCCGGCCATGATGCCATTGGGATCGTACTCGGGAAAGGTCATCGCGTATTCGATCACCCCTTCGTCGATGCGCGAGTTCAGCAATCCGGTGTTGCATCCGCCAAGGAGCAGGGCCACACCGGCGCTTGCGGCGATCGTCTGGACATTCATACGGTTCATCGGTCGAATGGGATTGAAGGTGCCCCGTTCTACGCCGCTTGGTCGGCTTTCGTTTCACGTTCGTCGGAAGGGGGCCTTCCGAAGCCGTACTACCTTTGGACGCCCCCCAACGGGCCTGCATGGAATTACGACTGATCGAAGCGGCCTCGGAGATCGGGGCCGGTACACGGGGCACCAGCATGGGCATGTCGGCCCTGCGCGTGGCGGCCTGGAAACTGGGCAGCGAACTCTTCGGCCACGCCGAGGAAAGCATCCTGCGCGACGAGAACGATGTCCTGTACGAGGACGACATCTCGCCGAACGCCCACCACATCGATGGCCTGATCCGCTTCGAGAGCGACCTGGCCTATGAGGTGTATAAGTACCTCAGGCATAGCGTATTTCCCATCGTTGTTGGAGGTGACCATTCGATCGCCATCGGCTCGGTATCGGGTACCAAGATGGCCTTCCCCGACCAGCGTGTGGGGGTGGTGTGGATAGATGCCCATGCCGACCTCCATACCCCATGGACCACACCCAGCGGCAACGTGCACGGCATGCCTCTCGCCCTGCTGATGCAGATCGAAAAGAAGGGCAAGAACAGGCCGCAGGTCTATACCATGGATACCTGGGACCGGCTCCGCAAGATCGGCGTCAGTGGTGCCAAGATGCTTCCATCGGACCTGGTCTTCATCGCCCTGCGCGACTATGAGCCCGAGGAAGAGGCCATCATCCAGGAACTAGGCATCAAGGTGATCACCGTGGCCGATGTGCGGTCGAAAGGGGCACATGCCGTGGTGAAAGAGACCCTGGCCCACCTGAAGGCCTGTGACAAGGTTCACGTGAGCTTTGATGTGGACAGCCTGGACCCCAGCATTTCCGTGGGAACCGGCACACCTGTGCCCGATGGGCTGTGGGCCGACGAGGCCTCCGCCCTGCTCCAGGGCCTCTGCGCCGACCCGCGCACGGCCACCCTCGATGTGGTGGAGATCAACCCCGCCCTCGATACCGGCAACGCCATGGCCGAAGCCGTGCTCAAGATCCTGGAGCCCTTGTTCCCCATTCTAAGAGCCCGGTGAGCAAATGGACACTGGTGCATGTGCTCATTCGACCATGTGCCCATGGAATGCGCCTTCGAACACGGTCCGTGCGTTTCGTCCACGGTCGCTTTTCGACCTCACGTCAGATAGTGCCAACGGCGGCAGATCGCACAACGACCATAAGTACGTCATGTGCACATGCTCACCTGACCACATGAGCACATGATCCACCAGACCGCCTCCGCCGTCATCCTCGTCCGTCCTACGGGCTTTGGCTACGACCCCGAAACGGCCGAGAGCAACGCCTTCCAGCACGCCCGCCACGACATCGAATTGCAGCGCAAGGCCGCCGAGGAGTTCGATGCGCTGTTGGATGCCCTGCGCCATGCCGGGGTGTCCGCCACCGTGCTCGACCCCGCCGACCCAGCTGCGCCCAATAGCGTGTTCCCCAACAACTGGTTCAGCACGCATGCCGATGGCACCGTGGTGCTGTACCCCATGTGCTCGGCCAGTCGCCGGGTGGAGCGCGACCCGCAACTGCGGCAACGGCTGGAGCAGGAGGGAGGCCAGGTGCGCCAGGTACTCGACCTCAGCGTGTGGGAGCAGCGCGGGCTCTTCCTCGAAGGCACCGGCAGCCTGGTGCTGGACCGCGTACACCACCTCGCCTTCGCCTGCATATCGCCCCGCACCAGCGAGCCTGCACTTAACGCCTGGTGCGAATACCTCGGTTATACGCCCATGCCCTTCCTGGCCACCATGGACGGCACCCTTGCCGGACAGCCCGTGTACCACACCAACGTGGTGATGAGCATCGGCGAACGGTTCGCGGTGGTCTGCCTGGAGGCCATGCCATACCCGGCGGAACGCGATGAACTGCGCAAGGCGCTGGAAGAGGCCGGCAAGGAACTGGTCCACATCACCTTGCACCAGATGAACCACTTCGTGGGCAACATGCTGCAGTTGCGTGGCAAGGGCAACGGAGGTTCAACTACTCAATGGATATTCCTCTCCGAGACCGCCTTTCTGGCCCTGCGGCCCGAACAGCGCCTGGCCTTTCAGCGCCATGGGCAGCTGGTGCCCGTGCCAGTGCCCACCATCGAAGCGGTGGGCGGGGGCAGCGTGCGGTGCATGTTGGCGGAGGATCTGCTGGGTGGGGAGTAGGGTTGAGCGTTGGTCCCGGAAACTGGGAGCGGACCGCTGACATCTGTTTCCTTTGCAGCCCATGTTCCAGGACAGACTCCGTTCCCAGCTCGTTCCTGCGCTGCAAAGCGCCTTCAAGGACCTCTTCGGCCATGACCTCGATGCCAAGGCCATCGGCTTCCAGGCCACGCGACCGGAGTTCGAGGGCGATGTCACCATCAACGTGTTCCCCTTCCTGAAGGCCAGCGGCAAAGGCCCCGAGCAGACCGCCCAATCCATTGGCGAGCACCTACAGGCCCACCTGCCCGTGGTGCAGCGCTTCAACGTGGTGAAGGGCTTCCTCAACATCGTGATCGCCGACAGCTACTGGCTGGGTTTCCTGAACGAGGCCGTGGAGAAGGACATCCTGGCCTTCGCCGCCACAGGCAAAAAGGTGATGGTGGAGTATGCCAGCCCCAACACCAACAAGCCGCTTCACCTCGGCCATTTGCGCAACATCTTCCTGGGCTACAGCGTGAGCCGCATCCTGCAGGCCGCCGGCAACGAGGTGGTGAAGGTGCAGGTGATCAACGACCGCGGGATCCACATCTGCAAGAGCATGCTGGCCTGGCAGAAGTTTGGTAACGGCGAAACACCGGCCACCGCAGGCGTGAAGGGCGACAAGCTGGTGGGTAAATACTACGTGGAGTTCGACAAGGCCTACAAGGCCGAGATCGAAGCACTGGTGGCAAGCGGCAGTTCGAAGGAGGAAGCGGAGAAGAGCGCGCCGATCCTGCTGGAGGCGCAGGAGATGCTCAGGAAATGGGAAGCGAACGACCCCGAGGTGCGCACGCTGTGGGCCACCATGAACGGCTGGTGCTACGCCGGCTTCGATGCCACTTACGCTCGCGCCGGGGTGGATTTCGACAAGAACTACTACGAAAGCCAGACCTACGTGCTGGGCAAGGCCGATGTGCTCGATGGCCTGAAAAAGGGCGTGTTCTACGAGAAGGATGGCGCCGTGTGGGTGGACAACACCGCCGAGGGCCTTGATGAGAAAGTGCTGTTGCGCCGCGATGGCACCAGTGTGTACATGACGCAGGACATTGGCACGGCCATCAAGCGTTTCGAGGAATACCCGGGCCTCAGCAAGCTCATCTACACCGTGGGCAACGAGCAGGACTACCACTTCAAGGTCCTGTTCATCATCCTGAAGAAACTGGGCTTCGCCTGGGCCGAAGAACTCTTCCACCTCAGCTACGGCATGGTGGACCTGCCCAGCGGCAAGATGAAGAGCCGCGAAGGCACCGTGGTGGACGCCGACGACCTCATCGACGAGGTGGTGAGCGAGGCGCGCCGTATGGGCGAGGAGCTCAGCAAGCTGGACGACTTCAGCGAGGCGGAGAAGGCGGCCCTGTACGAGATGATCGGCCTGGCCGCGCTCAAGTACTTCCTCCTGAAGGTGGACCCGAAGAAGCGCATGCTCTTCGACCCCGCCGCCAGTATCGATCTGCAGGGGCATACCGGTCCCTTCATCCAGTACACCTACGCGCGGATCAAGAGCCTGCTGCGCAAGGCGGATGGCATGGGCACATGGGCACATGACCACATGACCACATCGGCATTGCTCCCCGAGGAACGCACCGTCATCAAGCTGCTTCACCAGTTCCCGGCCGTGCTGGACGAGTCGGCCACCAAACTGGACCCATCAGCGCTGGCCAACCACACCTACGAGCTGGTGAAGGCCTATAACAGCTTCTACCAGGCCATTCCCGTGATGAAGGAAGAGGATCCCACCAAGCGGGCCTTCCGGCTGGCACTGAGCGCTGCCGTGGCGAAGGCGGTGCAGAAGGGGATGTGGTGTTTGGGAATTGAAGTGCCGGAGCGGATGTGACAGATGGCTAGCGGGAAAGGAGCGAAATGGGGGCAGTGGGATACCTGCATTATCACGCTTTATCTCGCGTCAATAATAATTGCAGTTCCATTCATCGTGTATGAACCAAGTGCAGGTCAGACCTTCATTTCTGGATTGGCAATTGGTTCTTTCGTCTTCGTCGTCTTGGGTTCTCAGATCCAGTATAAGCCGTTGAACCTGAAATTGCTCTGGGGAGGCTTCTTCACGATGCAGTTTGTTGTCGGGAGCATATTGATGGTACAAGCAGAAACGCAAACGCACCAGGGCTCCTGGGCTAATTCCCTTTTCCTTGGCCCGGCAGGTTTATTGCTCGTATTGGGCCTGGATCGTATCAGTCTTTGGCTCCACAAGGACCACTTCGCAATGCTGTCGCGAGGCGGGATAGATACTGAAACAACTGGAAGAAGACGTTACAGAGGTACGGATATCC
>JBEICT010000111.1:0-10400 GCA_040383865.1 Flavobacteriales bacterium
GCCTGAGTGGATGAGACCAAGGCGTACCTTGAACGACATTGGTCTGAAAAGGAGGTGAACGCTTTCCTCGACCTCTTGCATGGCTTCGAAGAACTGGTGAAGCGCTTCCCGAACGGATATTAGCGTTCCCGAAAATACCCCGGTTGCCGCAGGGCTGTGATCCACGCCAACGTTTCGGTAGTGTATCGCGCCACCGGGAACCAGATCGAGGTGGTGACCGTCTACGACAACAGGTCCGCAAGAAGCCAATGACCGTAGCTGCTGGCAAGGTGTCTGAGGCTCTGCCGGCCAGATGTCACGGTCCTTACCACCTTTGCCGCGCATTCGATCATCTGATCGTCTCATCATCTGATCTTCTGATCCAGTGCTCTCCTATTTCACCCACGGCCCCACCCTCGCCTGCCGCACCTACGGCCACGGGCCTGTGCCGGTGCTGGCGTTCCATGGTTTTGGGCGCACGGGGGCTGACTTCCACATCCTGGAAGGCCCCTTGGGGAAGCGATGCACGGTGTACGCCTTCGACCTCCACTTCCACGGGCAAAGTCCAGCCTATCCACACCGGGCCGACGAACCGTTCACGCCACGGGAACTGGCCGGCTTTTTCGACGCCTTTGCCAATGAGCTGGGTTGCGCGAAGGTGACCTTGCTGGGCTACAGCCTGGGAGGTCGTTTCGCGATGAACCTATTGGAACAAATGCCGGAGCGCATCGAGCGGGCCTTCCTGGTGGCGCCCGATGGCCTGAGGACACGGCCGTGGTACCGGGGCCTGGCGGCATCGCGGTCCGGGCGGTGGGCCTACAAACGTTTCGTGGAGCACCCGGCCCGCATCCATTTCGTGATCGATGCGCTGCGAGCCGCACGGCTCATGAACGAACGCATGCACCGTTTCCTCAAAGGCCAGACCGACAGCCGGGCCAAACGCCAACTGGTGCATGATGTGTGGTTGAGCTACCGCCTGATCGAGCCGGATCTGGCCCGCGTGGCCGCCAATGCCCGTAAGCACGGCATTCCCGTTCATCTCTTTTTCGGCACCCACGACCGGGTGATCAAGCCTTCCTATGGCGCAGCACTGCAACAGCACGCCCCGGAGAGCATCAGCCACCACGAACTGCCTTTCGGCCATGTGCTGCTGACCCGGGAACTGGGGGAGGCCATGTACCCCCTCTTGGACCAGGGCGCAGCCGGCCGATAGACCGGCCTACCGGGAACAAGAAAGGGCCGCCACAGGGGCAGCCCTTCCGGGAGTTCACTGGAACAGAGCGCTTACTTGTGCGTCGGCTCGTCGCTCGTGGTGAGCTTATGACGGCCTTGGCGACGGCGGCTGGCCAGCACGGCACGGCCTGCTACGGAACTCATCCGCTTGCGGAAACCATGCTTGTTGGTGCGCTTGCGCTTGCTGGGCTGGTACGTACGTTTCATCGCCTCGTGTCTTTCGTAAGGGACGGCAAAAGTAGACCTTTTCCCGAAATGAACAACACCTTGTTCACCGGGCCGCAAATCGGAGGCGGTCCAGGCCGAATGCCCCCACCCTTCCGTCCTCCAGTTCCACCACCAGCCGGCCCAGGGGGTCAACGTCCATGGGCCGCGCCAGCACAGGCTCTCCGTCCAGGAGCATGTCAGACCAGCGCCCGCGCGACCACAACCGCTCGGAATAGGCCGATTCCCATGCCCGGCCACCGCCGCACCATTCGTCCCAATAGCCCTTGAACCGGGTCAGCAGGTCCTGCAGCACCACGTGGAGGTCCACATGGCCACCCGCCTCCAGGGCCAGGCTGGTGGCCGCCAGCGACTCGTCGAACACGCTGCTGTTCACGTTGATGCCGATGCCGATGATGGACCAGGCCACCCGGTCGCCCGCCAGATCGTTCTGGATCAGGATGCCGGCCACCTTGCGTCGTTCCACCAGGACATCGTTGGGCCACTTGATGCGCACATCACCGGGAATGTGGTCCCGCACCGTGTCATGCAGGGCCAGTGCGGTGAGCTTGGAGAGCACGAACTGCCCGTCGGCGCGGAGATCGGGCGGAGCCACCACAATGCTCAGGGTAAGGTCCAGGCCCGCCGCTGATGTCCATGTGCGCCCCCGCTGTCCACGCCCTTCCGTCTGCTCATGGGCCAGAATGACAGACCCATGGCGCAACTTCGACAGGCCCAGCAGTTCGGCCGCTGTTTTGTTGGTACTGGCCACCGTTGCCAGTTCGATGAACGGACCGCCCAGGACCGATATGCGCCCTTCGTGATGCATGGAACGTCTGCCGGTAGCGGCGGTGGTAACTTTGTACCTTTGAACGGACCAAGATAGACCGGATGAAGAACGCACAGGGCGCGAACGCCGCCCGCTTAGTGGATGCCATTGTGAAAGGCATCCAGGAGGTCAAGGGAAAGGAGATCGTCCACCTGGACCTGCGGGGCGTACCGAACACCGTGTGCGACCACTTCGTTATCTGCCACGGCGATTCGGTCACCCAGGTGGGCGCCATCCACGATTCGGTGGAACGCATCACCAAGGAACTGGTCGGCGAAACACCCTGGCACACCGAAGGGCAGCGCAATGCGGAGTGGATACTGATGGACTACGTTGACGTGGTGGTGCACATCTTCCACCGTGACAAAAGAGGGCATTATGCCCTGGAGGACCTGTGGGGCGACGCCGCCCGCAGGACGTATGAGAACGTGGCGTGAACGACGAACTGAGGAACAGCAACGTGGAGAACACCGAACGCAACGAGAACAACGGCAAGGAACGCCCCAAACGTTCCTTCAATTTCTACTGGATCTACGGCATCATCATCCTGGTGATCCTGTCCATCAACCTGTTCAACTACACCGGCGGTGTGGTGCCCATCGACCCCACCGAGTACCAGAAAATGCTCGATGCTGGCGATGTGGACCGCATTGTGGTGGTGAACGAGCAGCAGGTGCGGGTCTACATCAAGAAGGACCGCCTTGCCCAGCCACCCCACAAGGACAAGATCAAGGACTCCTTCTCCGGGCCGAACACGGTGGGTCCGCACTACGTCTTCAACATCGGCACCGCCGACCTGTTGAAGGACCGCCTGGTGGAAGGCGCTGAATCGCACGGCGTAGGCTACCGCTATGAGACCCAGGACAACTGGGGCCGCGAGATCCTCAACTGGGTGCTCTTTTTCGGCATCATGATCGCCATCTGGATGTTCGTGATGCGCCGCATTGGTGGCGGTGGTGGTCCCGGCGGACAGATCTTCAACATCGGCAAGAGCCGCGCACAGGTGTTCGAGGGCGGCAAGAGCACCAACGTCACCTTCAACGATGTGGCCGGCCTGGCCGAGGCCAAGGAGGAACTACAGGAGATCGTGGATTTCCTGAAGACCCCCAAGAAATACACCGACCTCGGCGCCAAGATCCCAAAGGGTGCGCTGCTCGTGGGTCCTCCGGGCACCGGCAAGACACTGCTGGCCAAGGCGATCGCCGGTGAGGCCAATGTGCCCTTCTTCAGCCTCAGCGGCTCGGATTTCGTGGAGATGTTCGTGGGCGTGGGCGCCAGCCGTGTGCGCGACCTCTTCAAACAGGCCAAGGAGAAGGCCCCCAGCATCATCTTCATCGACGAGATCGATGCCATTGGACGGGCGCGTGGACGCAGCGTGAGCATGGGCGCCAACGATGAGCGTGAGAACACGCTGAACCAACTGCTCACCGAGATGGACGGTTTCGGCACCAACAGCGGGGTGATACTCATCGGCGCCACCAACCGCGCCGATGTGCTTGACCGCGCGCTGCTCCGTCCCGGCCGCTTCGACCGCCAGATCTTCGTGGACATGCCCGACCTGAACGAGCGGGAGGAGATCCTGAAAGTGCACCTGAAGCCCCTGAAGCTCGACGTGACCGTGGACGTGGAGTTCCTGGCCCGTCAGACCCCGGGGTTCAGTGGTGCCGACCTGGCCAACATCTGCAACGAGGCCGCTCTGATCGCCGCGCGCAAGAAGAAGACCTCGGTGGACAAGCAGGACTTCCTGGATGCCGTGGACCGCGTGATCGGTGGACTGGAGAAGAAGAACAAGATCATCACCACCGATGAGAAGCGCGCCATCGCCTTCCACGAGGCGGGCCATGCCACCGTGAGCTGGCTGGTGGAACACGCATCCCCGCTGGTGAAAGTGACCATCGTGCCCCGCGGACGTTCACTGGGCGCGGCCTGGTACCTGCCCGATGAGCGCCACCTCACCACCGCCGAACAGATGATGGACGAGATGTGCGCCGCCTTGGGCGGCCGCGCGGCGGAGGATGTGATCTACGGCAAGGTGAGCACCGGTGCGCTGAGCGACCTGGAGAAAGTGACCAAGCAGGCCTATGCCATGGTGACCATGTACGGCCTGAACGAGCGCGTGGGCAACATCAGCTTTTACGACAGCTCGGGACAGAGCGAGTACACCTTCGGCAAGCCCTACAGCGAGCACACCGCCCAGACCATCGACGAGGAGGTGAGCAAGCTCGTGGAAGGCCAGTACCAGCGGGCCAAGCGCATCCTGGGCGAGAACAAGGACAAACTGACCGCACTGGCCACCCAGTTGCTGGAGAAGGAAGTGATCTTCAAGGAGGACCTGGAGAAGATCTTCGGCGACCGTCCCTTCCAGAAACGCGTGGAAGCACCCGCGCCCAACGGCCACGACAAGGGCGCGGAAAAGGGACCTGCGCACACCAGCACCACCGAAGCAGCAGCCGGAGCCTAGGGTTCCTTTCTTTGGACAATTGAAAGGCCCGGTGCGCGTAAGCCACCGGGCCTTTACCTTGCGGCACCACCCACACGACCGTACCCTTGAACGAACTCGCCCTACGCTCCATCACCGGTGCCGTGTATGTCGCTGTGACGCTGCTTGCCGCGTGGGCCGGGCCGTTCACGACCATGCTGCTCTTTCTGCCGGTATGCGTGCTGGCCGCCCGGGAAATGCACCGCCTTGTGCTGGAGACCGAGGATGACACGGTGGATATCTGGGGCATGCTTCTCGCCGCCACCGTGTACGTCGGCATTTCCATGATCGCCTTCGCCGAACAATGGGGATGGTTGGAGGTGATGGGCCTGGTCTTCCTGCTGTTGCTGGTCTCCAGCATCTGGCTGTTGTTCCGTGGCACCACAAGGCCCGAACAGGTGGTGGGCACCTATTTCACGCAATTGTTCCTGGTGGGCGTCCCGTTCGGCACCCTCACCCACTTGTTCTCCAATGGCAGCGGCCAGTTCGTGGCCTTCATGGTGATGCTGTGGACCAACGACACCGGTGCCTACCTGGTGGGCCGGGCCATTGGGCGCAATAAATTGCTGCCGGCGGTGAGCCCCAAAAAGACGGTTGAAGGTTTCCTGGGCGGTGTGCTCTTTACAGTGGGCATCGGTTGGCTGGTGGCACGCTGGCTACCCTATCTATCCCCCATGGAATGGATGGGGGCCGGTGCACTGGTGGCGGTCACAGGAACGCTAGGCGACCTGCTCGAATCCTCCTTCAAACGTGCACGCGGCGTGAAGGACTCGGGCCACCTGCTGCCCGGTCACGGAGGCCTGCTGGACCGTTTCGATGGCCTGCTGATCGCGGCACCGGCCATGGTGCTTTACCTGCACCTGATCGGCAAAGGCTGAGGACCTCCGGCTATATTTGGCCTGTTCACCACCGGACATGCAACTGCACCGCGAAGGCACTCCCACCCTACTCCTCAGCATGGCCGTGGTCTTCGGCCTCCTGTTCTGCCTTTGGAACTGGCCGGTACTGCCACAGGCCTTGATCATTCTGCTCTCCGCTGCGCTGCTGGTGGTCTTTGGCATCATCATCTGGTTCTTCCGGGTACCATCGCGCAAGGCCCAGGCCACAGGCGACCAGGTCGTGGCTCCTGCCGACGGCAAGGTGGTGGCCATTGAGGAAGTGCACGAGCCCGAGTATTTCAATGACCGTCGGATCCAGGTCAGCATATTCATGAGCCCGCTGAACGTGCATGTGAACTGGTACCCCATTGGCGGCACCACCAGCTACTATAAGTACCACCCCGGTAAATACCTGGTGGCCTGGCATCCCAAGAGCAGCACCGAGAACGAGCGCAGCACGGTGGTGGTGAAACATCCGGTACATGGTGAAGTGCTGTTCCGGCAGATCGCGGGTGCCCTGGCCCGCCGCATCTGCACCTACAGCCGGGAAGGACGCCCCGCCCAACAAGGCACCGAGTTCGGCTTCATCAAGTTCGGTTCACGCGTGGACGTTTTCCTGCCCCTATCCGCCAAGGTGGATGTGAGCATTGGCCAAAAGGTGACCGGGTGCAGCACCATCATTGCCCGATTCGAACACTGATCCCATGTCGCGCTCCATCAAGACCGTGCTCCTCGCTGTGATCGCCCTGCTCGCGGTGTTGCTCCTGTTACGCGAACTGCACCTGCTGCCTTCGACCCAGGCCCCCACGACGCCAACTCCGGATGAAGCACCGGCCGGACCCTTCACAGGCCTGCCCTTGCGTTTCGATGGGCACTACCGCACCGAGAGCGGCGATGTGATCCGCCTGATGCGCTACTTCCCCGAAGGGCGCGTGGTGGTGATCAACGGCACGCGGGAAATGGAGGCCGACCTGCCCAAGTTCCTGATCCGGGAGACCAAAGGAGACCCGGCCATGGGCCTGCACAATGTGCCGGCGACCGTGAAAGGTGACAGCATCCTGTTCACGGTGCACCCCGAGAAAGGCGATATCGATTTCCGGGGAAAGCCCTCGAGCGGATCGTCCCTGCGGTTCGAACGGTACAGCCACATCAACGGCCACCGCGAGCAGATGGAGTACTTCTTCCAGCCGGACTCACTGCCCTCCTAGGAGGATGGCACCGAGCTCATCGAAGTGCGTGATCCGGTAAGTGGACTCCGCATCGGGCGTTGTTTCGGCGGCATAGTGCACATGGTCCCAACCCGCCTGGCGCGCACCGAGCATATCGGCCTCGTGATTATCGCCCACCATCAGGCTTGATGCGGCCTCCGCACCGGCCAGCTTCAGCGCCTTGCCGAAGATGCGCGGATCGGGTTTTCGCGCGCCGGCCCGTTCACTGCTCAGCACCACATCGAAATACCGGCCCAGATCGCTGCTGGCCAGTTTCACCCGCTGCACCGAATCGAACCCGTTCGTGATGATGTGCAGGCGATAGCGCCCGTGCAGAGCATCCAACAGCTCACGCGCACCCGGCATTAGTTGCGGTTTCGTGGGACAGCGTTCCAGGTAGGCGTCCCCGATCCGTTCGGCCAGGCCGTTGGTGCGCACACCGAAGTGCAGCAGCGTATTGCGGAACCGAAGTACACGCAGCACATCCTTGTGCAGGCGACCCGCTTCATAGCGCGCCCAGAGCACCTGGTTCACCTCCTCGTAGACCTCGATGAACGACCCCGCATCGGGTACGCCCAGTTCCGCAAGACCTTCTTCGGCATGCAGCTCCGAAAGAGTGGCACGCGAGTTCGAGCGGAAATCCCACAGCGTATGGTCCAGGTCGAAGAAAACGTGGGCGTACTTCCCCATGGCCACTAACCGTTGATCTGGCCAACAAAACCCGTAAGCACGGCGGTGACACACAGTGCCTGCACCACCACGGACAGCAGCATGGCCGGGAGTGTGCGACGATCATGATGAAAGAACCGCGCGGCCAGGATACCGCCCAAAGGAATGGTGAGCACCAGCGGCGTCAGCGCCGCAACACCCCAATAGCCGCTGGTGTGCTTGATGCGGATGATCCGGCGGTTCAACTTGGTGAAGATCGGGGCCACCTTGGCATCACCCTTTGCGATCGCCACGTTACGCTTCCGCAGCCAGCGCACCCGTGCCCGTTCCGTGAGCCGTTCGCTGAGCGCGAAAAAGACCAGCACCCCCAGGCAACCACCGATCGCGGTGCACAAGAAATTTTGAAGAAAGCCGAAACCGAGCCCCGCGCCGAGACCAGCGGCCACCAGCATCTTCAACATGCCCCACGCCACCACTGACAATATCTCGGCCAGCGGATGCACGATGCTCAGAGCTTGTTGCCGTAGGCGAGATCGCCGGCATCGCCCAGCCCGGGCACGATGTACGCTTGGGCGGTCATCTCCTCATCAATGGCTCCGATCCAGAAGCGGGTTCCAGGTGGAAGATGCAACTTGGCGTATTCCAACCCTTCGGCGCTGGCAATGGCCGAGGCAACATGCAACGCCCTGGGCCGCCCCAAGCGGAGCAGCGCCTTGTACACCAGCACCATGCTCTGGCCCGTGGCCAGCATGGGGTCGCAAAGTATCACCACACGGTCCTCCAGGGAAGGACTGGAGAGGTACTCCACTTGGATCTCGAAGGAATCCTCACCCTTGCGATGCTTGCGATAAGCGCTGACGAAAGCACTATCGGCCCGGTCGAAATAGTTGAGCATGCCCTGGTGAAGCGGAAGGCCTGCCCGCAGGATGGTGGCCAGCACCGGTTGCTCTTTCAGCAGTTCCACGTGTGCCACGCCCAATGGGGTGGTCACTTCGTGTTGCTCGTACTCCAATGTGCGGCTCAGTTCCAGCGCGATCACTTCACCCACCCGCTCCAGGTTGCGACGGAACCGCATGGGGTCCTTTTGCACGTTCACATCACGCATCTCCGCCAGGAAATGCCCGACCACGCTCCGCTGTTTCACGAGTTCCAACACCATGGGGCCATTATCGTTTAAGCCAACGCAAGGGCACGGGAAGGGCGTTGCGCAGCAGGTGTAAATATACCGTTGACCGCGCACCGAAACCCGCATTGAAGCGGGCCACCGATGGCGTATTGGAGCCAGCAAGGTCCAGGAGGTGGATGTCGGCCCCGGCCGTGGAGAGGTACTCGTCGATGAGCAGGAACATGGCGTGCAGCTCCTGCCCCCTCGCGTTGCTGGCCGATTTCAGCAGGATGGCCCGTCCTTCCCATTCCACGAAACAGGCCGCGGCGTGCAGCATTCCATCCTCCACGATGCCGAGCATGCGCATCTCGCCACGTGCAACGCCAGTAGTGACAAGATCATGCATCATGCCCAGGCTATGCTCGGGTACACCGTAACGTGCAGCCGTAGTGCTCCGGAAAAGAGCGGTGAACATCGTGGCGTTCACGTCCCAGGTAAGCAGTTCCCTCGCCCCCTGGGCCTTGCGCAGATTGCGTCGATGGCCTTGCGAATAGCCGGAACGCTGGGCATCCCTATCATGCAAGACATCCAACACTTGTTGTGTACAGGGTTGCGTGCGGCCTGCGGCGACACTGGACATGCCTTCATGGAGGTAGATGTCCCAGTAACGATAGCGCCGAGGTACCGCGGCGAGCATGGCATTGTCCAATGACCGGTCACGCATGGGCGCGAAAACGCCGAGCTGCTGCAGTCCGAAGGGCTGGTACAGATAGTGGATGCCCATGCGCGAGCGCCAGGTGAGCGGCATCAACGCACCGCGTTCCCGGTCCACCAGGGCATTCCATCCTGGCGATGCGATGTCCAGCACCCAGCTCTGAGCGTACCACGTGCGGTCGGTGCAACGCGAGAGTTGAGCGTCCCACCATCTCTTGTCGATCCCGCTATGGACCAGATGCTCGATCATGACCGTGCGTGATCCACCACCTTGTGAAGAGCGCTGGGCCAGCCGTGCCATGCACCATGACCGCTCAGGAACCGATCGTGCCATACGCTCACAAAGGTCCCTTTCACCGCACGCACGGCATCGCTCACGGCGCACATGGTACGGGCCGCATCCCCGGGTCCCATGCCCATGCGATCGTGCAGGGCACTGTCCATGGCGGCAAAGGGCCATAGCATGAGCCCGGTCTCTCGCTCATGCGCCAGATCGTACCAGGGGAATGGCGTACAGGTTCCCGCACGAAAACCAGGGCGATCACTGAACCCGAGCGTATGGTCCTCTTCGAAGCCATGGGCCTCCAGGTAGGCAGGCGTTTCGGGGAACCGCCAGCGCAGGAAATGCTGACGGTTGATGCGGACGGGATGCTGCACAATGGCCTCCAGAAAAGCGCGGTCCTCCCTGGCCACAGCAAGGTCCATGCTGCTCGTGTACGACGGATGAAGCCCGATAGTGAACGCCTTGTCCATCTCCACGATGCGTTTTCGCATCAATGGATGCCGGTGATCGGAGGCATGGTCGTAAGCACCTTCACCGCGCATCAACAGGAAGGCGATCAACCGGTCAACCTGACCGGACCGCGCCAGTTGCACCAGGTCCTCGTAGCGATCGAACGGATCGGCCAGTGTGCCCGAAAGCACTTGCATGCGCATTCGGACCTCATGGATATCGCCTTTGAAAAGACCACGGACAATGGCTCCCGCCTGCTTCCAACGCGGCCTTCCGAGCACCATGGTCCCATTGTCCACATCAACCGTCATGACAGGGCGGTAGGTCCTTGTCGGCTCCGGCAGTTCGGGAAAGCGCGTGCGTAGTGCC
>JBEICT010000112.1:0-10337 GCA_040383865.1 Flavobacteriales bacterium
CGGAGCAAGCCTGCATGCGCAGACCACCCGCACCTCGGTGGCCACCGGCAACTGGAGCACCGCCTCCACCTGGTCGCCCTCGGGTGTTCCTGCAGCGGGTGACAATGTCGTCATCGCTGCCGGTCATACGGTGACGCTAACAGTTGATCTGACCATAAACGGCACCCTTACCGTGAACGGTACGCTGAGCAGGGGACCTCGAAAGTTGACCGCAGGGTCGCTCAGCGGCGCCAGCACAGGTGTCATCACCGTATCCGGTATCGGTGGGTGGTTAAGAGTGGGCGGTAACAACACCAGCACCACCTATGCGGGCAAGTTCAGTGGTTCTACCACCGGAGAAGTATTTCAAAAAAGAGGTACCGGCACCCTGACGCTCACCGGAAACAGTGATTTTACTGATGGTAGAGTTGAAGTACCGCAAGGTACCCTCCGTTTGGGCGTTGCAGAAGCGCTGCCCTCTACGGCTTGGCTTAATGTTTATAACGGTGGAACATTCGATCTGAATGGCTACAGCCAAACACTTCGCATGTTGCTAGATGGATCCACTACCCTTAACCCTGCCAGCCCGGTTGCTATCGTAACCAACAGTTCAGCCACAGCTGCTACCTTGACCCTTGGTACTGTAGGTGCGGAGGAATATTCGTCGTTTGAAGGTACCATGACCGGCAACGTGAACATGGTAGTGAATGATGGCATGTACCTTTCAGGCTCAGGCTTTGGAACTGGTGTGAACATCTCAGTAGGCAATGGTGCATATCTGGGGCTTGGTGAGCTTCCATCAACGACTACGGTTCTGGGCGGCAATTTGAGCGTAGCGACCGGGGGGCTCGTAGGCCTTGTCCTGAACGCCAGCTGCAATGCGCTGACGCTTGGTGCTACGCTCCAGTCAGCCGGTACTTTCGGAAGCACCGCTTCTTCGGCTACTACGACGAACAATGCTGTTTTCGATGTCACTTACTCAGGTGTGCTCACGGTGACCGGTCCTGCCGCGCCTCCCGGCGTGAACAAGGTTTCCAATCAAACGGGAAACTGGAATAATCCGGCGATCTGGACCCCGGTAGGTGTGCCCACCCTGAACGACAATGTCAAGATCCTGGCGACGCATACCGTGACCTTGACGGGTAACACGGTCATTAATGGAAACGGCTTCGGTGAACGATTGACCGTCCTGGGTACGCTGAATACGGCCGGATACGATCTGACGGTGAACGGCTCGCTCACTGCTGGCACCACCACAAGCCCTAGTGGCCCAAAGACGATCAACACCGGCTCGGGAGGGGTGGTTACGCAAAACTGGACCGGAACCCAGCAAACGCCGATCCTCATCACCGGAAGTGGCGGATTCACCAGACTGGGTAGCGGTGGTGCTACGAGCTTCAATCGCAACCAAACCTACACCGGCACCACCACCATCGGTGCGGGGGCTGCGGTGGGCATCGGTTTCAACACGACGACCGGAAGCATCAGCAGCTCCAGCATCGTCAACAATGGAACCCTGAACCTGAACCGGACCAACGCTTACACCTTGGCTGCCAACATCTCCGGCACCGGCAATGTGAACAAGTGGAGGAATAGCACCGTCACGCTCAGCGGTAACAATACGTACACCGGCACCACCACGATCGGAGGTTCGGTGTCGATCGGAGGTGGAGGAACCCTCGTCATCGCCAATGCCAACGCGTTGCCCGCTGCCACCAGCGTGATCTTTTCTACAACCAACCCCGGCAAGATGCAACTGAACGCGAATGTTTCCTGCGCTTCATTGCTGTATGGTGCGGTCACCCAGCCGAACGGCAGCTACGGCAGCACGTCTTCGTCCGCCACCAACCAGAACAACACGTACTTTAGTGTCAGTGGTACGGGCGTCCTGAACGCCGGTCTGTACCTGGTCCCCTCGACCTTCCCGGGTGGCACCTCCATCCAGGGCCGTGCCCGTTGGGGTGCGACCGGGTTTGAGGGTGGCTTGTACATCGGCGGCACCGTTGGACCTACACTCAACCCTGCCGGTACACCAGTGTGGGTGATCGGTACGGCCTACAAGGTCGAGTACGGCTACAACGGCACCACCGGCGATCAAACGCTGAGCATCGATTTCGACGGTGACCTGAGCTTCGGCGCCGGTGAAGTGATCACGCAGTCCACCGGGTTCGCCGGCCAGGGCTTCCAGCACTTCAGCATCTTCATGAGCGGCGACGCCACCAGGGGGATCACGCTGAACAACTTCGTGGTCAACGGGATCAACCTCGGCAACTTCGTGTCGCCGACCTCGGGCAACCTCGACCTGGATTGGGTGAAACCCTCCGGCAACTTCAGCAACATCACCGCTACTGGTACCATCACCTTTACCGGTGTTGGGGGTAGTAGTTCCGGTGAAACGGGCCGCATCTGGTTCCGTACGGCCGTGCCTCAGCCCCCCATGATGGCCATCACGGCACCTATCACGGAATACGGCAGTGCCAAGAACATGGCTGCTGATGCCCGGTTGGTGATGTTCCCCAACCCGAACAACGGCGAGCAGCTCACGATGAGCCTGAGCGCTGTGGAAGAGGGTGTGAACACGATCAGCGTGGACATCTTCGACCTGAGCGGCGCCCGCGTGAGCAGCCGTACCATCGCCGTGAACGGCGGCATGGTGCAGCAGGTGCTGAGCCTCGGCGAAATGGCCGAAGGCCTGTACGTGGTGAGCATCACCGCAGGCACGCAGCGCTACACCGAGCGCCTGGTGATCCAGAAGTGAGCTGATCACTGATCACTATGGGGAACGCCCCGCCTCCGCCGTGCGGCGGAGGCGGGGCGTTCTGCGTTCAACTCCGGGTAGCTTTGTCGAACAATGGTCGACCAGCCCAAGTCCGAGCGGCCCATCGTTTTTTTCGATGGCGTTTGTGGCCTGTGCAATGCAGCTGTGGACCGCATGCTGAAATGGGACCATCGCGCAGTGTTAAGCTTCGCGCCGCTTCAGGGGAGCACTGCGTCCAGGCTGCTTTCCCCCACACAAGTCCAGGACTTCAATACGTTCATCCTGTTGGATAAGGAGGGTATGCATGTTCGTTCTGATGCGGCGATCAGGGCCATTGTCCACATCGGTGGGGCGTGGCGTGTCGCTCGGGTGTTGCGCGCGGTGCCTGCCTTCCTTAGGGACAGGGTCTATGCATGGGTGTCACGCAACCGTTATCGGTGGTTCGGCAAGCGGGATGCCTGTAGGTTGCCTACGCCTCAGGAACGGGAGCGCTTCCTTCCATAGGCGAATGAGCTACCGGCCATGGTGCCGTCAGGGTCGGCTCTTGCCTTGGCGCTTCAATTCCTTGGCCTTCGCTTTTTCCTGGTCCTCGAAATAGCCGCGGAAGAACCAGTTGCTCTGAAGCGCTTTCAGGTCCTCTTCCAACGTATAGCTGCTTTTCTCGAGCTGCTGTATGGTGCGGCGCACATTGCCCGCAGCGGCGGTGTCCTGCGTAAGCGTATGGCCCAGGGTGCCGGTGGTATTGAGGCCTTTTGCGAAGCGGTCCACTTGTGTGCTGGCCTCTGCAAGGCTGTCGGCCAGTTGTTGCATGGTCACCAGCCATTGGCGCACCTGCTGTTCGGCCGCGGGATCGCTCACCAGCATACCCAGTGCGCCCTTTCCCGCCCGCACATCGGCGAGCATGGCATCCACATTGGCGGTGGCATTGCGCACATGGCTCACGGAGCGCTCAAGGTCCATGAGCGAATTGCGGACATTCACTGCAAGTGTCGTGTCGCTCAGCACCTGCACGATCCCACCCGGTCGGTTGATATTGCTGCTCAGCTCGCGCAGATCATCGGTGATGGCGGCCATGTTGGCGTTGGTGCGGTCCAGTGTGCGCATCATCAGGTCGGTGTCCAAAGGGATCGATGAACGCAGGGAACTACCTTCTGTGATCGGGTTCCCGTTGCCTGCGCCAGGCCCGATGTTCACCAGCTTGTTGCCCATCAGGCCATCGCTGCCCAGGCTCGCGATGGCGTTGTCGCGGATATGCACGGCCTCGTCGGCGCGGATGGCCATTTCCACCAGCACGGTGGTGTCGTTCACAATGGTGATGCGTTTCACCGTGCCCACATTGATCCCCGCGTAGCGCACGTTGTTGCCCGGCCGCAGGCCTCCGACCTGCATGAAGGTCGTGGACACTGTGATGTTCGAACTGAACAGGTCGCGTTTGCTGCCCAGCAGATAAAGCCCCACCACCAGCAGTAGCGTGCCTGCCAGCACGAAGAGGCCGAGTTTGATCCGATCGCTGCTCTTGTCCGCCATTTACATGAAGATAAAGAATTGCTTCACCAAGGGGTCTTCCGAGGCCAGCAGTTGTTGGTACGTGCCTTCCAGGTGGTTGCGCCCATCATACAGCACGGCAATGCGATCGGCCGCGAGCTTGGCCACGTTCAGGTCGTGCGAGATGATGATGGAGGAGGTGTTGTAGGTGCGCTGCAATTGCAGGATGAGCTCCACGATCTCTTTCCCGGTGATTGGGTCGAGTCCGGTGGTGGGCTCGTCGTACAGCATGATCTCGGGCTTCAGGATGAGCGTGCGCGCCAGGCCGATGCGCCGTCGCATGCCGCCCGAGAGTTCCGAAGGGTACATGTTGCGTGTATGGGCCAATCCAACGGCTGTAAGCACTTCGTCCACGAGTGCATCCGTATCGGACTTCGTGGTCGCCATCCAATGGCGCCGCAATGGGAACTCCAGGTTCTCCTGCACGGTCATCGAGTCGTACAGCGCACTGCTCTGGAACAGGAAACCGATCTTCACCCGAAGGCGGTCCAGCGCTTCCTGGTCAAGGTCCGCCACATTCTGACCCAGCACATCGATCCGGCCCGCATCGGGTGTCAGTAGCCGGACAATGCACTTGATCAGCACGCTCTTGCCGGATCCGCTCTTGCCCAGCACCATCACGTTCTCGCCACGGAAAAGGTCCAGGTCGAAATCGCGCAGCACACGGTTGTCGCCGAACGACTTGCAGAGGCCGCGGATGCGGATCACTGGCTCCCTGCTCGTTCCGTTGCCTGTGCTCATCGTCATCAGTTGATGCCCATGATGTCGGTGATCTGCACGGCCACCAGGTCAAGGATGAAAATGATCAGTGAGGCGACCACTACACTGCTGTGTGCCGAAATGCCCACGCCCTCGGTACCCTTTTCGGTGTGGAATCCCTTGTAGCATCCAATGATCCCGATGGCGAATCCGAAGAAGTAGCTCTTGATGAACGAGGGGATGAAGTCGCTGAACTCAAGGCTCTCGAACACCTGCCGGTAGAACAGGTCCCAGCTCACCACGTCCTTGATGTTCACGCCGATCCAACAGGCCCAGATGGCAATGCCTTCCGAAAGCACCACCAGCACCGGAAGCATCAGCGTCGTGCTCCAGACACGCGTGACCACCAGGTAACGGAACGGATTGGTTCCGCTCACCTCCATGGCGTCGATCTGCTCGGTCACCTTCATGCTGCCCAGTTCGGCCCCCAGGCTGCTGCCGATCTTGCCCGCACAGATCAGCGCCGTGATAACGGGTGCGATCTCGCGCACCACGCTGATCGCAACCATGGCGGGTAGCATGCTCTCCGCCCCGAAACGCGCGAGCGTGGGCCGGCTCTGCACCGTGAGCACCAGGCCCATGATGAACGCTGTGACGGCTACCAGTGGCAATGATCGATAGCCGTTCTCCGTGGCCTGCCTCAGCAGCTCGTTCCACTCAAAGCGCGGATAGAACGCGTTGCGGAAAAAGCGACCGGTGAAGTGGGCGATGGAACCCACCTCGTTCAACGTATCGCGAAATCCGTTCTTGGATGCCATTGCCTTGTGGGTCCGAAAGATACCAGTGGCGGGTTCGACGGAAGTTGAGAAAGGACATTTCCGTGGTGGTCCCTTTGTGCACAAGTGCTGCATCTTCGCCGCCCGAAAGAACGAGGAGCATGAAGGAGCACTTCCGAGGGTTATTGTTGATCGCGCTGATCACTTCACCGAAGCTGGCATTCACACAGGAGGACCAGGCCCTGGCACAGAAGCTGGACACCTTGCACGTAACGGCAACGCGGATCACCAGCCCATTACCCCGCACGGCCCGCCACCTGCAGGTGCTCGACTCGGCCCGGTTGCAGGGCGCACCCCGCCCGGAGGTGAGCGAATTGTTGCGCACCGCCACGTTGGTCGATGTTCGCCAACGGGGTCCCTTCGATGCACAGACGGATCTCGGCATCCGTGGCGGCACCTTCGATCAGGCGCTGGTGCTGGTGGACGGTATCCCCATGACCGACCCGCAGACCGGTCACCACCTGATGAACCTGCCCCTGCTCTCCGATGCCTTGGAGCGCATGGAAGTGTTGTACGGCGGTGCCGCGCGCACCTTCGGCGCAGGGGCCATGACCGGGGCCATCAACCTGGTCACGCGCGAGCCGGTGGGCCGGGGTGGCAGTTTCCAAGTGGACGGAGGGCAATACGGTTCGTACTTGTTGCGGGGCTCGCAGGACCTTGCGGGGCCTCGTGGTGGTTTACGCATTAGCGCATTCCACGGCAGCACGGACGGCTATGTGCCGAACAGCGACATGGACCGCACGGGTGGCCACGTGGTGGGCGTGCATCGCATGGGCCGCGTGAAGTTGAAGGGCCAGCTGGGCGGCGTGCATCGCCGTTTCGGTGCGCAGAACTTCTACTCGTCGGTCTATCCCGATCAGCAGGAGATCATCGGCAGCTATTTCGGTGCATTGGAATTGCGCAACGATGATGCGCTGTGGGCCTGGAACGTGAAGGCCTATCACCGGCGGCACGACGATCAGTTCCAACTTTTCAGGGAGAGCGAAGACTATTACCGCTACGCTGATGGATACTTCATTCGCGGCGAAGCGGATACCGCACGGTTCACGCCGACCTTCTTCTACACCTACCACAACCGCCACCGGACCGATGTCACCGGAGCGGAGGCGAACGTGAAGCGCCGTTGGAAGGCGGGTACTACGGCCTTTGGTGCGCATGCCCGCAGGGAGCACATCCTGAGCAACGTGCTTGGCGAGCCCATGGATGAGCCGGTGGAGGCTACTGGTGCGCGCGAGGCCTTTACGCGCAGCGATGAGCGCCACAACCTGGCCGTGCACCTGGACCACCGCGTGGAGCTGGGTCGCTGGGGAATTGATGCGGGCCTCTTGCTCAACGTGAACGACCGCTTCGTGCCCGAGTGGATCCCCGGGGTCGATCTGCAGTATCGTTGGGGCAAAGGGCATCTGACCTATGGCAGTGCGGGCCGTGCGTTCCGCTTCCCCACCTGGACCGATCTGTACTACAGCCGTGGCGGCGCACAGGGCAGCAAGGACCTGCGCACCGAACATGCCGTACAGATGGAGCTCGGGCATCGCTTCACTGCCGATGCCTGGAGCACGGTGGTGTGCGTTTGGCGCCGTGAAGGCAGCGACCTCATCGATTGGGTGCGCCTGCCGGGCGATGCCGTTACACGTGCCACCAATCTTACCGAAGTGGACCTCAACGGTGTGGAACTTCAGGTCGACCGGCGCACGGCCAACGGCAATGGTCGTGGTGGTGTGCTCTATGCCTACCAATGGTCCGATCAACAGGATTTCCCCTTCACTTCGCTCTACGTGCTGGACCATCTGGAGCACAATGCGGTGCTGTGGTGGCAACACCGTGTGGCCGGGCACTGGATGTTCCGGACCGACCTTTCGTGGCGTACCCGATACAGCACCTACGTGGACTTCGGGGACGGCCAGCGTGTCGAGTATCCATCCCCCCTGCGCATCGATCTGCGCATCGACCGCACCTTCGGGCCCGTTACCCTGCATGTGGGCTGCACCAACGTGCTCGATGCCGAACAGGTGGACCGCGGCAACGTGCCCTTGCCGGGGCGTTGGTTCACCGGTGGCGTACGTGTGGAGTGGAGGACCAAGGGCAGGCAGGGGAGCTGAAGGTCTGTGGGACCGCCGTTGTGTGACCACCGGCGACCATGGTCCATGCGCGGCCTGCCATGCCCGTTCCCGCCCGGCTATCTTCGCCCCGTTCCCATCGCACCTACCGCATGCTGCACCTCGAAGGCATCGTAAAACGCTACGGCACCCATACGGCGCTGGACGGCATCACCATGGATGTGCCCTCCGGCCAGGTCTTCGGCCTGCTGGGTCCCAACGGCGCCGGCAAGACCACGCTCATCCGGATCATCACCCGCATCACCGGCCCCGATGAAGGCACTGTGACCCTTGATGGGCACCCCATGGGACCCGAGGATGTGGCGCGCATGGGTTACCTCCCCGAGGAGCGCGGTCTGTACAAGAAGATGAAAGTGGGCGAGCAGGCCCTCTACCTCGCACAGCTCAAGGGTATGTCCAAGGCCGAGGCCACCAAGCGCCTGAAGGCCTGGTTCGAGCGGTGGGAGATGGGTGGCTGGTGGAACAAGAAAGTGGAAGAGCTCAGCAAGGGCATGGCCCAGAAGGTGCAGTTCATCACCACCGTGCTGCACGAGCCCAAGCTGCTCATCCTCGATGAACCCTTCAGTGGCTTCGATCCGATCAATGCCGAACTGATCCGCGCCGAGATCCTGCGCCTGCGCGATGCCGGCGTTACCGTGATGCTCAGCACGCACAGCATGGCCAGTGTGGAGGAGCTCTGCGACAACATCGGGCTGATCGACCGTTCGCGCCTCATGCTGCACGGCAATGTGCGCGAGATCCGCAAACGCTATGGGGCGAACACCTATCGTATTGAGTACAAAGGCTCCCGGGTGGCCTTTGCCAATGCCCTCGGTTTCGCGGGCGAGCTGATCGATGTGCAGGAAGGCGGCGAGTATTCCGTGGCGAAGGTGAAGCTTGGCAAGGGCAGTACGGTGAACGATGTCCTCCGCGCCGTGATCACGGCCGTGGAGGTCCATGGTGTGCAGGAGGAGGTGCCACGCATGCACGACATCTTCATCAAGGTGGTGGGAGAGACCGCGCCGGAACAAGTGACCGCCGGTATGACCGAATGATGGAACGCATGCAGGCCGCTCCACGCACAACGATCAACAGACAACGGACAACCGAACGTCCATGAACAAGATCAAGCTCATCATCTGGCGCGAGTTCATCACGCGCGTGCGCAAGCCAAGCTTCCTCATCATGACCTTGTTGGCCCCGGTGCTCATCGCCGCAGGGGTCACCGTCATGGTCTACCTCGGGCTGCAGGACAGCGACGACCACCGAGTGCTGGTGGTGGACGAGGCACACATCATAGCCGGCAAGTTGAAGGACAGCGACAAGGTGAGCTTCTATGTGGACCAGCGCCCGTGGAGCGATTCAGCCTTCAAGGCGAGCCCCTACACGGTGATGGTGGAGGTGAACGACGACATCCTCAATACCAACACGGTGCTGTTCTACTACAAGCAGCTGCCCAGCCTCGGTGTGCAACGGCTCATCAGCAACGAGTTGGAGAAGACCATTGAGCTGGCCAAGCTGAATGGAGAGAACATCGATGCCGAGGCCTACCAGCGCGTGCGGAAATCGCTGGTGATGAAGTTGTTCGACATCGAGAAGATGGGCGAGGAGTCGTTGGAGCAGGAACGTGCAGGCATCGGCTTCTTCTTCGGCTACTTCATGTTCGTTTTCATCTTCATGTACGGTGTACAGGTGATGCGCGGTGTGATGGAGGAGAAACAGAACCGTATCGTGGAAGTGCTCATCAGCAGTGTGAAGCCGTTCCAGCTCATGATGGGCAAGATCGTGGGCATTGCGCTCGTGGGCTTCGTGCAGTTCATTCTCTGGATCACCATCACGGCCACCCTGGTCACCGCCGGCTCCGCGCTGTTGCTCAAGGACAAGTTCGACCCCAAGACACTCGCCGAAACACCCATGACCGCCCAGGTGCAGGAGCAACTGGGGCAGCAGGCCGCCATGCCCGACATGGAGGATGTGAAGTTCCTGAAGGCCCTGCAGAAGATCGACTGGCCGCTCACGCTCGGCATGTTCCTGTTCTTCTTCGTGGGCGGTTACCTGCTCTATAGTTCGCTGTTGGCCGCCATCGGTTCGGCGGTGGATAGTGAGACGGACACCCAGCAGTTCATGTTCCGGGTCACGCTGCCCATGATCATTGCCATTGTGGTCGCCCAGGCCGCGGTGTACAACCCGAACAGTGCCATGGTGCTGTGGTGCAGCCTCATTCCGTTCACCAGCCCCATCGTGATGATGGTGCGCGTGGCCATGGGCAGTGCGCCGGCCTGGCAGTTGCTGCTCAGCATGGTACTGCTCATCGGGGCCTTCGTGTTCACCACCTGGCTTGCCGGTCGCATCTACCGCACGGGCATCCTGATGTACGGCAAGAAGGTGAGCTGGAAGGAGCTCGGCAGGTGGCTGTTCTATAAG
>JBEICT010000113.1:0-10306 GCA_040383865.1 Flavobacteriales bacterium
CGCCCGGGCCATGTTGGCCGACCCGAAGATCCTGATCCTCGATGAGGCCACCAGCAACCTCGACACCGAGAGCGAAGCGCTGATCCAGAAGAGCCTGAACGCGCTGGTAAAGGACCGCACCACCTTCGTGATCGCACACCGCCTCAGCACCATCCGGCAGGCCACGGAGATCCTGGTGATCGAGCAGGGACACATCGCGGAGCGCGGAACGCATGCCGCGCTTATCGCCAAGGAGGGACGCTATTTCGACCTCTACACCTATCAGGCGCGGATCTGAACATCACCGGTACCGATGAGCAAGCACAAGCTGGACCTGCACGACATCTTCAACAAAGGCGACCAGATCGACCGGGCACTGCGCGAGGCGATGGACCACTGCCTCGACCGTCGTATTGATATACTGGAGATCATCCCCGGCAAGGGCAGCGGGCAGCTCAAGAAGAAAGTCATTCGTTACCTGCAGCTACCGGAGGTAAAGAAGACCTACCACCGCATCGACAAGGACCGCGACAACTTCGGGAGGCTGTTCGTGCGGTTCAAGCACTGAGCTTCAAGGCCGCGTGGCGAACCACAAGTGTTGCCTGGTACCCTTGTCGCGGAGCGCGAAGACCTCATGGATATCCAGCTTTATCTCCGATCCTGGATCGGCCCTACTTGGGCTCAACATACACGACATACCTGAAGCCAAGAGTGGAATGCGCCCGGTCCGGTGAGACGAACACCTTGGCGTTCATGCCGGCCGTATTCACCCCCAACCGACTTGAGAAGCGCTCGTCGTACCAGTTCGCCCCCCTCACCAGCCGTCCGTCCGCATCATTCATCCTGTCCCAGTATCGCTCGATCGCCGATAGGATCCTGATATCATCTTCTTGGAAGGTGGCCAACTGCTGTTGGCGCAATTCAAACACCGGCTTCCACTTGGTGTAAGGGTCCTTGAGCCATTCCGAAACATTCCCGCCCAGGTAACAGATGCCGGTGGGACTCTTCTGCATCGCCACCAATGGATGCCGGTCCTTCTTTTCAATAAGGCCTATGTTGCTCTTGGTCGTGTGGAAGGTCCCGTCCATGACCAGTACGCCTTCGAATCTCACATCACTGTTCAGCAGGTCGAACAGACCATCACTACGCGATGACGTGTACGTGGTATTCCTGACAACGCTGTCAACACGTTCGATCGGGTGCGGCACAACGCTGAGGTCGGTGATCCAGTCCGGATCTGTAAGAAACGGATAGTTCTTTCCGAATGTCCTCGGTCGCTCATCTTCCATCTCCGAGGTGGATGCCATGTCCCATTGGATCTCTGTAGGCAGGTCGTATACGACCCTCAACCTCATCCCCTCCCGGTCCATTACCTGTTGCCCCATCTTGGTTCGCCAATGCAGGTAGGCCAAGGCTTGCCAATACGTAACGCCCACCACCGGATGATCATCGTAAAGGGGATGCCAGAAGTAGTTCTCGACCATGGGCTCATTGAATGACCATTTGAAGTCCTGGACCCATATTACCGTATCAGGATAGACATTCAGAACCCGAGAGACCATTGGTTCGTCGCTAGGGGTAAAGGCATAGTTGAGCTTCCGAGGGTCGATCTCCCTCCTTCTATAGAACCTCGTTTGCTCATCAATGTATAGATGGCTCAACACCTCTTTCTGCCTCTCGTCGTACCATTGAATAGGCGTGCTCCAATCCAGAAAGACCCCGCCTGAGGGAGCTCGTTCCCCAAATGACACAAAACCCGCTTCAAATAGCATGTTCCGCGCTATTGAATCCCTGACCCATTGGACGAACACCCTGTACTCTTTGTTGGTCACTTCGTACTTCCTGAAATAAAACGGTCTCAAGTGATCATTGGCTGGAAGTTCAGCATCGCCGGCTATCTGCAGGTGCAGTTGACCTGGCACGACGTCAACGTCTGCAGTGTCCAAACAGGAACGTATTGAAGTGGGAAGAACAAGATCTTCCGCATTCATATCTCTCCTAAAGACTTTATCCCTCCCATAAGTTCGATCCAGTACAAATAGTGGTCTTGAAGGGCTATCTTCTTGATCCAATGGATCGTAGCCAACATAGCTCTCGTACGGCTTGAAGAGCACACAGTCCTTAAGCTTCAGATCCGGCAGTGCAGCATACTTCCGCATGGCATCCAGCCGGTCGGGATCCAATGCGCTGATGCTTGTATCGTTCGGATCCCTGGTCATTCTGAGATGACGGTTGTGCACCTCGTTCCACAAGTAGGTATTCGGCATATGCCTAACCTTCTGCTCGATGGTTCCTAGAAACTCCTGCCCCGAAAGTCCGGTAACAGCGAACAGCAGTGCCACTCCCGAAGCGAGCACCTTCAATGCGTCACAAAAAATCCCACACTGAGCTCCGCGATCACAGGAAGGATCGCGATCATGCTTCGCAAGCAACCATGGGGCCGATAACATTCTTCACACCGGACAACACCAAGGCGCCGCCTGGCTCGAATATAGCAAGCACCTAAGGGAGATCATCCCCAACAAGGGAAGCGGACAGCTGAAGAAGAAGGTGTTGCGCTTTCTCCTCGGCCATGAGCCAGGGCTGCGACTACCCGAAGTGAAGAAGACCTACCACCGCATCGACAAGGACCGCGCCCCCCGGAGTTTCATCCGGGGTTCGGTCGCTTGTTCGTGCGCTTGAAGCACTGAAGACCAAGCTCACGGCCGCGTGGCGAACCACAAGTGGTGCTTGGTGCCTTTGTCGCGGTGCGCGAAGACCTTCTGCTCTTCCACCCGGAACCGGGCCATGCCCAAGCGTCGCGTGAACGCCGCGTTGGGGTCGGTGGACCATACAGCAAGCACGCCACCCGGGCGAAGCGCATCATAAGCCGAGCGCAGCCCCCGGTGTGAATACAGCCGGTTGTTCCTGGCCTGGGTCAAGCCTTCAGGTCCATTGTCCGTATCGAGCAGGATGGCGTCGTAGCTCTCCTTCCCTGCACGGATCAGTTCCAGCACATCGCCTTGGTGCACTATGGTGCGGGGATCCTTGAGCGGGCTCCCCGAACGCTCCCCCATGGGCCCTTGGTTCCACTTGATCACCTCGGGCACCAGCTCGGCCACGATCACCTTGCCTTTGTTGCCCACTAACCGCAACACGGCCGCCAGCGTGAAGCCCATGCCCAGGCCGCCAATGACAACGTGGGCCTCGGAGGGCGAACGAAGGCGCTGAAGGGCGAGTTCGGCCAACGCATCCTCGGATCCATGGATCGCGGTTGACATGAGCTCGCCGGAGATCCCGGCCACCTCAATGGAGAACTCTTCACCACGTTGATAGAGCAACAGTTCGCCGCCGTTGTCGGGTATCAGCGCCCGGTCCAGGAGCTTGTTGATGCGCATTTTCATCGATGGGGTCCGTGCGCATGAGAGGCACAACGACGACGCAAGGTCCGACATGCCGTCGACATGATGGTCACGTTGTGACCAACGAGCCGATCAGCCACCGTGGGCCTTGCGATAGTCCTGCACGATCAAGCCATGGTCGAAACCCATGTCGACAACCTCATCAGGAGCGATCCATCGGTGCGCGCGGGCTTCGCTGGTCGTGCGGAGAACACCACCGATCACCACCGCATGAAAGGCCATACTGACGAACGAACCGCGCGGATCACGCCCTGGGGCGGAATACACCCCTACCGGCCCCACGACCCGCACCTTCAGGCCCACTTCCTCCTCCACTTCGCGCATACAGGCATCTTCCACGGTCTCGCCGGGATCCACCAGGCCACCGGGCAACACCCAGGCCCCTTTGTACGGTTCGGTACCACGCTCCATCAGCAGAATACGGCCTTCGCTGTCCGTGATGACAGCATCAACGGTCAGGACGACCCTGTCATTCCGTTCGGCCATGCTCAGGCGGCCATCAGCCCCTGCTGCTCTTCGGACACACGCTTCAGGCCCACCAAGGCTTCCACCCACTGCCTACCCGCCTCCCGGGCACGGCGAACATCGTGCGGCAGACCGGCATAATCACCATGCCAGAGATGCAACTGGGTGCGTCCGTCGCGTGCAGGCTGAATACTGATATCCACCGTTGTGTAACTGGCCGGTTCATCGGGCAGGCCTGTACGCAGGTCCAACCATGTGTAGCGCAAACGGCTACCCGGCAGATAAGCCATCAGTTCACCAACAGCCTTCAGGGTCTCGATGCCTTCCGGCTTTTCGATCCAATGCACGGGTCCACCACGCTGCCACAGACTGCGCACCTGCCAGCCTTCGCGATACAGTTTGGTCAGTTCGGGCTCGGTAAGCGCTCGCCAAATAACCTCGGGAGAGGCATTGATGTAGAGCGAGCGTTCAATGATCGTTTCTCGTTCCATGGTGACCGGAGAACGTCAGGAACTATGCCGAATGCATGTCAATGTCAGACTGTCAGGCAACCATTCATGCTTTCCCACGCCTTCAGGAACCTCATAACTCCTTGACGTATACACGATAACGCTTCCATATCCTACCGCCCAGTCGTTCGAGCTCTGCCCGCATGCGCACGTTGTTCTCCAACACCAAATGACTGTCCAAGTGGGTCATCCCCCGAGCACGGCCCTCGCGGAAGAGCTCACGTGCCAATACGCAGGTAAGCCCCATGCCCTGAAGGTCCCGGCGGACCGCCCCAAGGAACAGGTCGAGCTGCTTGGAGCGCTTCATGGCCTGCATGATGTGCCACCAACCAAAGGGAAAAAGTCGCCCTTTCGCCAGCTGCAGGCCAGCGCTCATGTCCGGCATGGCCACCACGAAGGCCACGGGCTCTTGTCCTTCAGCCACGATCTTGACCAAAGCGGGATCGAGCACGGGCATGTATTGTCCGGCAAGCTTGCGCATTTCAGCTTCGCTCATGGGAGCAAATCCCAGCAGGTCGCTGTATGTATCGTTCACCGATCGCAACACTGGGAGTATCCAAGGACGCAGGTCCCGCTTGGATCTCAGTTGAACCACTCGAAAACGGCCGTTCCGCAGAACGCGTTCGGCAATTCGCTGATGGATCTCCGGTAATTGGGCGGGCATGTCCAACCGGTACGAAAGCGCGTCGGCGAAAGGCAGGTAACCACATGCCTCCACCGCCCTGGGCAGGTGCGCTGCATTCGTGGGGGTGGCCAGTACGGGCAGATGTTCGAACCCTTCCACTTGCAGGCCTTGTGGGTCCTTATCGCTGAACCCGTAGGGACCAATGATCCTGTTCATACCCCTCTCCCGCGCCCAGGTCTCCACCTGGTCGAGGAGAGCACGGACAACGGATGGGTCGTTCTCCGCATCCAGTTGGAAAAAGCGCGCCGTTCGCTCACCGTGCCGGCGATTGTATGGTCCATGAACAATGCCCATCACCCTGCCCACGATGCGGCCTTCACGTTCGGCGAACCAATGGGCCACCTCACATCCCTGTGCGCTCAGATTCCGCTGGATGTCGTGTAGTTCGCGCTCATCCGCTAGCAGCGGAGGCACCTGGTTCGGACGGCGGTCGGACAAGTGCATTGGAAGCGCCATGAAGCGCTCCAGGTCCTTGGCTCCGACCATTGGCCTGACGGTGATAGGCATGCACGAAGGTGATGGATCCGCTCACAATGTGCACGAGTGGTGGAAAACAGGTCAATGGAGCCACCCGACCTGTGGCAAATGCCCTGAAATACAGTTAATTAGCAGCTGCATCGCCGCTTACGAATGCCATTTCAGCAGGAGTTCGTCAACGGGTTATGAGTTGGGATCTTAGTGATGGATAGTTAACATTGCGATCACCACGGGCGGGTCTTGCTCGATGGGTCTTGCGAAGTTGTACCTCTAAACAGAACGAATGATGAAGAAGACACTACTCGGATGTGGTCTTTTCCTTGCGGCAATTTCCGCTCAGGCACAGATCACCACCTATGTGCTGCAACCAGCCTCGCTGGAAGGTGCACTGGAATTCACGTGGGCGGACAACTGGGGTGCCACACCCGACCTGAATGATCCGGCCAACACCATTCAAGGCTTCACAGCCTTTGTGAACGACGGTACCGCTGCTGACTCATTGGGTTGCAACGCCTTGGTGAACGGTGCGGACATCGCAGGCAAGATCGCTGTGGTATACCGCGGCACGTGCGAATTCGGCCTGAAGGCACTGAACGCACAGGATGCAGGCGCCATCGGCGTTGTCATCATCAACAATCAGGGCGCTCCCATTGCCATGGGTGGTGGTGCGAACGGCGCGAACGTGACAATTCCCGTTGTGATGATCTCCACCGATGCCGGTGCAACGTTGTACAACGAGCTCCTCGCAGGAAACGTGGAAATGCTGATCGGCAGCGTACAGGGTGTGTACGAGTTCAACCTGCACACTTCCTCGAAGCTCGCCTCGATCCCCCAATACAGCGCCATGCCGGGACCTCTGGCCAACGCCATCAGTTACACCGTGGACATGGGCAGCTGGGTGAAGAACTTCGGTTCCTCTGACCAGTCCGATGTGACCGTGAACTGCGTGATCACCCAGAACGGCACGGAAGTGTATAACAACACGTCCGATGCCGGCGCCGTTCTGAGCGGCGACAGCGCATTCTTTGCCCTTCCAGCGTTCACTCAGGCCACTTGGAGCGGCTACTACGAGGCCACCTACACGGTAGCCTCCTCCAATGCCGATGACTTCCCGAGCGACGACACGTTCGGCTTCAACTTCTATGCAGGCGATGTCTTCGCCTACGGCCGCATTGACGCCACCACGCTCCAGCCCCGCGCCGAGCAGCATGTTCGCGCCACCTTGGACGCTCCGAGCTTCATGGCCTGTTCCTATTTCAGCCACCCCAACGCCAGCGGCTACAAGGTGGAAGGCATCTACACCTCGGCCTCGAAGTCGGGCGGTGCCAGCATGGACGGCGAGGTGCTCGAGGCCCGGATCTACGAGTGGGCGGATGTGTTCACCGGATGGAGCGATGCCACCACGGACAACATCGTTCTGCTTGGGCTTGGTGAGTACTTCTATGAGGAGGACCTCGGTGCGCAAGTGGTATACATCCCCTTCACGGAGACCTTCCAGATGGAAGACAACAAGAAGTACCTGTTCTGCAGCTTCTCCCCTTCCACGGATGTGTTCCTCGGATTCGGCGAGTCGTTGGATTACAACCGTATCCAAGCACAGCTTGACGAGCCCATCTACCTGATGAACGACAACGGTACATGGGGTTCGTTCGCAGATGCCACGCACACCACGATCGGGGCCAAGATGGTGCCTGCCGATGTAAGCGTGAATGATGCCGACCGTGTGGAGCTTACTCCCTATCCGAACCCCACGGCCAACGTGCTGCGCATCCCACTGACGGGTATGAGCGGCGCCGCCACGCTGAGCGTGTTCGACCTCAGTGGTGCTGTGGTGATGACCAACAAGGTGGGCATCGGTGGCGACCAGACGCTGACCGTTGACCTGCAGAACCTGGCCAATGGCACCTACATCTTCCGCATGGACTTTGAGAACGGCAAGCGTTCCGACTTCCGCGTGGTGGTGACCAAGTAAGCTTAGACACCAAATGCAAAGGGCGCGGCTCCGCAAGGGCTGCGCTCTTTGCTTTTGGACAAGTGCCGCCGAATCGGACCTTTGCTTTCGAACACTCCAATACCATGCCCAGCCTCGATATCCTTTCCAAGGTCGATATCCAGATGCTCGACAACGCCATCAATGTGGTGAAACGCGAGATCGATACGCGGTATGACCTGCGTGGCACCAACACCACCATTGAACTTGACAAGAAGGCCCTGACGATACGCCTGAGCACCGATGACCACATGAAGCTGGATTCGGTGCTGGACGTGCTGCTGGAGCGTTCGGGCAAACAGAAGGTGGATGTGCGGAGCTATGACCTCAGCGAAGAGCCCGTACCCAGCGGCAGATCGCTGTACCGCATCGTCAAGGTGAAACAGGGCATTGAACGAGAGACCGCCAAGAAGATCGTGAAGGCCATCAAGGACAGCGGGCTGAAGGTGCAACCCCAGATCATGGACGATATGATCCGGGTGAGCGGAAAAAAGATCGATGACCTACAGGCCGTGATGGCCCTGTGCCGGGAGCAGGACTTCGAGCTCCCCTTGCAGTTCGACAATATGAAGAGCTGACCCCTATGGCGCGCAAGCGGATCAAGCGGCCGGTATGCCCCAACTGCGGGCACGCCATTGGACCCGATGCTAATTACTGCGCCTCTTGCGGACAGGAGAACCACACCCATAAGCTGCCGGTCAGGCATTTCGTGGTGGAGTGGCTTTCCGGCATGTTCAACTTCGACACCAAGCTGCTGCGCACTGTGCGCGACCTGTTCTGGCCGCCCGGCCTGGTGATCAAGGAGTTCAATGAGAACAAGCGAACGCGCTATGTGCATCCGTTGCGCCTCTACCTCTTTACCAGCGTACTCTTCTTCCTGCTGCTTGCCTGGGCCACCGCGCGCCTGGAAGCGGATGAAGGACCGGCGGTGGTCGTGAACCCTCCCGAAGCAGGAACGAACGAAGCCACCGGCCTGACGTTGCAGTTGGATGGTGATAAGGAGATCACGGATAGCACATTGACCGCCCTCTCCGCCATACCTCGGATCACCAACGAGGTCCTGGACAGCACCATGATGGCCGCTGGCATCACCCCGGGCGTCATCAACCGCACGATGATCCGCCTGGCGCTGAACATGAACGGCAACAGTCTCCGAAAGGAAGCCTTTCTCCAGGAATTTCTGAGCACTTTCAGCAAGGTGATGTTCGTGATGTTGCCGCTCTTCGCCCTGCTTATGAAGTTGCTGTATTGGCGTGGCAGAAGGTTCTATACGGAGCACTTGGTCTTCGCGCTCTACTTCCATACCGTGCTCTATCTGCTGTTCGGGCTTTCGCTTGGTCTGGGATCGGTGTTCGACGGTCAGTGGACGGACAGCTTTTTATTGCCTGGTACAGTAGGCTATCTGCTTTGGGCGATGCATACGGTTCATCAACGTTCCTGGCTGAACACGAGTTGGAAAATGCTATTGCTGCTGTTCGCTTATTCACTGCTCCTGGTGCTTGGCCTGATGGCTGCGGCCGTGATCGGTTCCATCAACGCATAGCATCACCAGGCAGCGGTGTGCGGCTTGATCGCGTCATATACATATTGACCATTTCCTTGGACATGAAACACATCCTTACCCTTTTCCTTTGTGCAGCGCTGTATGCATCCGGTCAGGCACAGACCTACTTCTACGTCGACCAGATCGCCGTGCTGCCCACTCCCACCACTGACCAGGACCAGGTCTCCATCGCGCTTACAGGTGGACTGTCCAGCACCGGAGCCTACGTGGTGAGCGCCTCCGCATCGGTGGTCGGCAACACGTTGACCATCACTATCGCTGCAGCGGATGATGGCGGGCTGACCGTTATCATCCCGCACACGGAGCTCAGTCCCGTCGGGCAGTTGAATTCCGGGGATTACACGATCGTGATCAATGGGCAGAACGTGGGGGACTTCGCCCCTGCGCCGCAGCACCAGTTCACCGTGAGCGGAGGTGGTTCACCCTGCGATGGTCTCGAGCTGGTATCCGTCCGTTGGCATGCCTTCTCGGACACCGCGATCGTAGTGCACGTGTTGAACACCAACACGGTGAGCGAACTGTTCGATCATCCGAACTTCATCCTGTTCGACACCAATGGCGATACGCTCGCCAAGGAGACGGTCTTCTATTTCGGCATCGGAGAAGAGAGTTACCACACCTTGCGCATTATGGACGGTGTGACCTTCCCCGTGAACACCTTCGGTGCGACGCTGGAACTATGGACCGGCTTCACCTCCACGTTGGCCTGCACTTGGGAGCTCGATGTGGACCTCTGCCCGCCGGCGACCTGTAGCACCCTGGTCCCGACCATTCAGAATCTCGGCGGTGCGATCACCACAGGCACGTTCAACTGGGGGATCCTCTCCAATGGGGTGGTTGTATCGAGCGGCAGCTTCGTGCTGGACGCGGAGAACCAGTACGATGCCGATACCATCTGCCTGCTGCCCGGCGTATACAGCATGCTCGCCGGCAGCGATGGTGGGCCGCTCAGCGGACAGCCATACTACAGTGCCACGGTCCCCGGAGGCTTCAGCACAGCTTCCGCACCGGTCGGTGACCTGATCCCTGAACCGCTGGCTTTCCGTTTCTACGAACCCTGCTTCGACCCCGTACAGAGCGTGCGGCAATCGAACACATCATCCGACCTGAAGTTGCTCACCGGCAACGGGGAATTCACACTCGTAAATTCGCAGGAAGCACTGGGCACGGTGTGCATCTTCGACGGGACCGGAAGGCTCGTTCACCAAGCAAACACTGCGGCGCACCGGATCGTGA